>JABDGS010000025.1 GCA_013285915.1 Bacteroidota bacterium | reverse complement strand
AAAATATTTCAGTTGTATTATGAAAAGATGGACACAGCAACTTTTCATCCCGGCTGGTTTTTGGTAAATACTGCATATACTGAACGTTCAGACGGATTTATACATACAGTTGATTCCCTCATTCAAAAAAAGTATTTCAATCTCCAAATTATTAATGGCGATATGCGGGCAATGTACCTTCAACAATCCGCTCAATTGGCGCTTGTAAAAAATTTAGTAGCCAGCGATATTAAAGTGATGCGGTAATATTTAAACGTTTCCCCGAATTTTGCACCCATGCATTTACAAAAAAAGGATGTAGCCTTAATGGCAGTTTGCACGGGTTTAATTGTTGCCAACATTTACTACATTCAGCCGCTTATTATATTGGTGGCGCACGAGTTTAAGCTCCCTCAAAATGTTGCGGGCAGCGCTACTTACCTTACACAGGCTGGTTATGCATCCGGGCTTTTGTTGTTTGTGCCGCTTGGCGATATGCTTGAACGTAAAAAGCAAATTATCGCCACACTTGTACTTGCCATTATTGCATTAATAGGCGCGGCGCTCGCGCCTTCTTTCTGGCTGCTGCAGGTGGCTTGTTTTATGGTGGGCCTTGGCTCAATAATTCCGCAGCTTATATTACCGCTGTCAGCGTCCCTTGCCGACCCTGCGCAACGCGGCAAAGTTGTGGGCACGATAATGGGCGGCCTTTTAGTAGGCATTCTTTTATCCCGTACACTAAGCGGCGCCATTGGCGAATGGCTTGGGTGGAGAAGTATGTTTTGGATCGCTTCTGCGCTTTGCCTGTCCCTAACCTTCCTTATTTATAAAAGATTTCCCGTAACAAAACCCGCCTTCAAAGGAAGTTATCTTTCACTCGTACGGTCATTGCTGACACTTATAAAAACACAGCCCATATTACGGGAGTCAACCTCTATTAGCATGACATGCTTTGCAGTGTTTGGCTCTTTCTGGACAACAATGGTGCTGCTTTTTGCTAATCAGCCATTCCATTTCACCACAGATAAGATAGGCCTTTTTGGCCTTGCAGGCGCAGCAGGAGCCCTTGCAGCGCCGCTTGTTGGGCGTTTTGCTGACAAAGGCGACCTTCGGGTGACCATCGGCTATGGGTTGGTGATATACATTGTAAGTGTTGTGTTACTTTATTTTACCCGCGAAAGCGTAATTGGCTGCGTTGCAGGAATAGTATTGATTGATATTGCCCAGCAGTGTGTACACGTATCAAACCAAACCAGGATTTATACCCTTATCCCTGAAGCACGCAACAGGCTTAACACTGTTTACATGACCTTTAGTTTTGCCAGTACAGCCTGTGGGTCGGCCATTGGGTTGTTTTTATGGAAACACTATGGCTGGGCAGGCGTTTCAGCGGGCAATACAGGTATTTTATTTGTGGGCTTTACTATTTACCTGCTAACATATAAAAGAAGAAATAAAATTCCTGTAGTTGATATTAACTAACGCATTGCTGTCTACAGCCTTATAGTATTGTGGTTGCCAGGCGTGCCACTTTAGCTTTAGTTGAGGCTAAAATTTGCTGAGTTAAAAGTATTTCCCTGGTTTATATCACCCGTTTCATACCCCTTTTTAAACCAGTACATTCGTTGTGCAGAAGTGCCGTGGGTAAATGAATCTGGCACTACATACCCCTGCGATTGCTGCTGTAACCTATCGTCGCCAATTGCATTTGCCGCATTTAGAGCCTCTTCAATATCACCTGCCTGCAGAATATTTTTCATTTTCTCCGCATAATGCGCCCATACACCGGCTAAAAAATCGGCCTGCAATTCCAGCTTTACAGACAGCGCATTCATCTCCTTTTCATTTAATTGTCCCCTCATGGCGTCAACTTTATCAGTAATGCCCAATAAATGCTGCACATGGTGCCCAACTTCATGGGCAATTACATACGCTGATGCAAAATCCCCTGATGCGTGAAAACGGGTTTTCATTTCATTAAAAAAACTCATATCTAAATATACCTTACTATCATTAGGGCAATAAAACGGGCCGGTTGCAGCGCTTGCAAAACCGCAACCACTTTCAGATGCCTGGGTAAACAACACAAGGTGCGGGTCGGTATAAGTTTTATGCATACTGTCAAAAAGGTTTGTCCATACATCTTCTGTGTAACCCAATACCACAGATACAAATTTCTTACCACTGTCATCACCCGCTTGCTGCTGCGTTTGGTCGGATGCGCCGCTGTTATTAAGCACCTGGTTGGGATTGCCGCCCAGCAAGTAGATGATTGCGCCTATTACAAGCGCCCCTAACCCTCCGCCTGCAACAAGGCCGCCACCACTAAACCCCCTGCGGTCTTCAACATTTGAGCTTTCCCTGCCGTTTTGCCAAAACATAAGTGTAGAATTTTAGTAATTATATTTGGTATTGAAAAAATCGTACCACCAGTTTCATTTTCGCTTTATTTAAAAAATAGTTCGCATTGCAACTAACACTTGTTAGGATGAATGCTATTTTTGCACCTCATTAAATAACCAATATGCATTTTGAGTTAAGCGAAGAGCATCTGATGATAAAGAAGGCAGCACGCGATTTTGCACAGAATGAATGCCTGCCTGGCGTGATTGAAAGGGATGAAAAAATGATCTTCCCGCGGGAGCAGGTGATGAAGCTGGCTGAGCTGGGATTTATGGGTATGATGGTTAGCCCTGAATATGGTGGTGCCGGTATGGATACTATTAGCTATGTGCTGGCTATGGAAGAAATAAGCAAGATTGATGCAAGCGCAAGCGTTTGTATGAGCGTTAATAACAGCCTCGTTGCATGGGGACTGGATAAATTTGGCAGCGAGGAGCAAAAACAAAAATATCTTACCCCGGTTGCCCGTGGCATAAAAGACGGTGAATTATATATAGGTGCATTTTTATTAAGTGAACCTGAAGCCGGCAGCGATGCAACAAGCCAGCGCACTACTGCTGAAGATATGGGCGATCATTACCTGCTTAACGGTACAAAAAACTGGATAACCAACGGTGGCACTGCCAGTGTATACCTTGTAATGGCGCAAACCGACGCTGCAAAGGGCTCACACGGTATTAATACATTTATAGTTGAGAAAAAATGGCCGGGCGTAACTGTTGCAGCCAAAGAAAATAAACTGGGTATACGCGCCAGCGATACGCATACCATTTTATTTAACGATGTAAAAGTGCCGAAAGAAAACAGGATAGGTGAAGATGGCTTTGGTTTTAAATTCGCTATGCGTACACTGGCTGGTGGCCGCATTGGAATTGCATCGCAGGCATTGGGTATCGCGAGTGGCGCTTACGAGCTTGCGCTAAAATATTCCAAACAACGCAAAGCTTTTGGGAAGGAAATTATGCACCACCAGGCCATACAGTTTAAACTTGCAGATATGGCCACACGTATTGAGGCTGCGCGCCTGCTTTGCCTGAAAGCCGCCTATGAAAAAGACCAGGGCCTTGACTATACCGTAAGTTCATCCATGGCAAAAGTGTTCGCTTCCGAAACAGCCATGTGGACAACTGTTGAGGCAGTACAGGTACATGGCGGTTATGGCTATGTAAAAGAATACCATGTTGAACGCCTGATGCGTGACGCAAAAATTACACAGTTGTACGAGGGCACAAGCGAAGTGCAGCGCATTGTAATAAGCCGCAGCATTTTGAAATAATACCCATTACAAAACCCGTAACGTATTCTTGCCGTAATTTGCAGCATGCAAATAAAAAAATGCATAGTTGTTGTTATAATGCTTATTTGCGTTAGCTGCACAAATGCTTTTTGCAGCAGCGATAGTTTAATACACAGTATACTGCTGCGTTTAAATGAAATGCAGGTGCACCACGAGCCTTATTTTCCGCAGGGGCTTTTTCCTTCTTATCGTGAATATGCTCGAAATCCAGGCCGTTTAAAAAAAGATGAGAATATATTTTTCACCGGGCTCATCGGGTTCACACTTAAACGCATCAGGCCACAATTAAGTGATAATGACAAACTACTTTGCGATTCAATCATTAACCGGATAGCTATTGTAGCCCCAAAGTTCAAAAACCAGGCAGGCAGAAATACCTATAATTTTTGGGCAACCGATACACCCAAAATATTTCCCAATGCAGGCTGGTTAAACCTGTTTGACAAAAAGTTAGCCCTTGCGGATGATTTTGATGATACCTCAATTATGCTGCTTGCGCTAAACACAACAAATGCAACCGCAGAAGAAGTACACCAGCTAATGCAGCACTTTACCAATACGCAAGCTAAAACAGCCAAAACAACATTGCCTGTTTACAAAAACATGGGTGCATACTCCGTTTGGTTTGGAAAGAAAATGGTTGTGGAACTTGACGCGTGTGTTATTTGCAATACGTTGAGCATGGTACAAACATATAACCTGAACTGGACAAAGGTGGATTCAACCAGCCTTGATTTTTTGGTAAGGATGGTTGAGAATAATGATTACATTTTGCATCCTGGTAAAATTGCAGTTATTTATAAAACAACACCAATAATTCTGTACCACCTGGCAAGGTTAATGAGCATTAAGCCAATTGATGCCCTTGAAAAATTGAAACCTTTACTAATAAATGCTGCGCTTGCGGAATATGCAAAAGCTGCTACCCTGCCCGATAAAATAATTTTACGCACCGCCTTATTGCGTTGGGGGGTGGCGAAGGAAAAAGAGGACATTTTCACCAGTGATATTTCAACCGCGGTGGAACAGGAAAAAGATTTTGTTTTTTTTATTGCAAACCTTGCAAGCACACTACCTGCGTGGCTGGCATTTCCATTGGTTGATTCAGGTATCACCCGTTTTTATTTTTATAGCCCCGCTTATAACGATGCATTGCTGCTTGAGTACCTTGTTGAACAGAAAAAATATGACACCAATGTCCTCACTAACTAAACCATTCCTTAAACCATCTTCTTATAATTTATCTTTGCAGCAGTATTTTAATACCACGATATGGCAATCAATACGGAAGCATACAGAGTAATACAGCAAAAATTGGGGAACGCCCACGTCGCACTTGTAGCAGTTAGTAAAACCAAACCGGCAGAAGATATCCAAGCGTTATACAATTTAGGCCAACGCGATTTTGGCGAGAATTATGTTCAGGAACTTGTTGATAAGCATGCGCAGTTGCCTAAAGACATACGCTGGCATTTTATAGGCCACCTGCAAAGCAACAAGGTTAAATACATTGTTCCGTTCGTACACCTTATACATGGCGTTGACAGTTTTAAATTATTGAAAGAAATAAACAAACAAGCTTTAAAAAACAACCGTGTTATTGATTGCCTTTTACAGGTACATATAGCGCAGGAAGAAACAAAATTTGGTTTTGATGAGCAGGAATTGCTCGATATTAATTTGAATGAATTGAAAGCGCTTGCGAATGTTAATGTAGCCGGCTTGATGGGTATGGCATCGTTTACAGACGACATAGAAAAAGTAAGAAGGGAATTTAAATATTTAAAAAACCTGTTTTATAAATTTTCTTACTTGCTTTCAACTGTCAACATCCAACTCTCAACTCTATCCATGGGTATGAGCAGCGATTATACGGTTGCGATTGAAGAAGGATCAACAATGGTGCGTATCGGCAGCCTGCTGTTTGGTGCGAGGGAGTATGTAAAATAAAATTTTCATTAACATACCATAAAAAATAATTCTAAAAAAGGTTTAACTTCCATGTTGCCGCAACTGAATCCTTAACCGCATGGAGCCAAAAAATAAACATAATACCCGCACTGGGGCACAGGCTGCTAAAACCAGCGCAGATTATTCTGATGCTTTCAAATATATGTGGTTTGGGTGCCTAACGGTATTGATTTTGGTGGGCTGCTGGATGGTTTTCAAAAATGAATCCGCAACAGAGGTTGGTATGCAGCGGCATGGCGGAATAAGGCCACAAACAATAAATGGTTATGGGGTGCTTTCAATTGCCGCAACCCTGCTGGTAATAACTATTGCGGCGATGTTCTGGCCGAAAAGGAAAAAAGGCAGAGAAGCCAGATAGCGGTAGTTTGCGTTTGTGATTGCTTATTTCTTCACGCCACTATAATTCATCACGATCTGGCAAAATGCTTTAACGCCTGCGTCAAATCCACTTTCATCAATATAAAAAGCCGATGTATGGTGGTCAGGGGCTTTAGCAGGGTCAGTTCCCTTTGGCATACCACCTAAATAGAAAAAGAAGGTAGGTGCTTCTGACTGGTAATCTGCAAAGTCTTCCCCAATAGTGCTCCAGTTTACAAACTGCACATTGCTTTTTCCGGCTGCCGCCTGCAAAGCAGGTAATGTTGCTGTAACCAGGCTTGAATCGTTAAATACCATTGTGCCACTGCGGGTAATAGTAAGCGTGGCTGTTGCACCTGCGCTTGCAGCTATGTTTGTTATGGTTTGTTGCATACGGGCCATCACATCTTTGCGTATGCTTTCATCAAGTGTGCGTACAGTGCCCATCATTACGCATGTCTCGGGCACTATGTTATTGCGTATGCCGCCCTTAATACTGCCAATGGTAATTATTACCGGCGAACGGGTTATATCCTCCTGCCTACTTACAATAGTTTGCAGGCCCTGTATTATCAACGAAGATGTAGTAATTGGGTCAATGCCGTTCCATGGCAACGCACCATGGCTTCCTTTACCTGTAACATTTATTGTAAAAAAATCGGCGGCGGCCATAAAAGGGCCTTGTTTATAACGCAGTGTACCCACCTCCATATTGCTGCGTATATGCAGGCCGAACACCGCCTCTGGCTTTGGGTTCGCGAGTGCGCCGTCCTTAATCATCAACCGTGCTCCGCCCTCCTCTCCATTTGGCGCGCCTTCTTCTGACGGCTGAAACAAAAACACCACTGTGCCCTGCACTTCGCTCCTCATTTTTGTCAGTACCGTGGCGGCGCCCATTAATATAGCCGTGTGGCTGTCATGACCACAGGCATGCATCACACCAGTTGTTTGATTGTTAAACGTGTCAATAACTTTTGAGTAAAAAGGTACATTCGGCAACTCCGTTACCGGCAACGCGTCCATATCAGCACGCAACGCAATAACGGGTCCAGGCTTACCTCCTTTTAGTATTGCCACTACGCCTGTTTTAGCAATTGGGTATCGCACTTCTAACCCGAGGGATTTTAAATAATCTGCAACAAAAGCACCTGTTTTATACTCACGGTTTGATAGCTCAGGGTTTTGGTGAAAATGCCTGCGCCACTCAATAACCTTAGGCATTATATCCTGCACATTTTTGTTAATGTCAGCCGTATGATTTTGCGAGAAAGAAAGAAAGGGAAGAAATACAATCCCCCATCCCCGAAAGAGGCGTAAGAAAAATACTTTACGTATTGCTACATATGATTTTATTACGCTGTTGGCGTGTTGCATGTGTTGTTATTGTTTTGTAAAGGTGTAGGGATCAAATTCAACAAAGTCGTTTGCTTTAATATCAACTGAAGTTACTTTGCTGCCATCGGTTTTAAACTTTAAAGGAAAAATGCCAAACGCTGCATTACTGTAGGTCATCAGCCATTCGTCGTTATCCATATACTGCACTTTTGCAGTGAGGTTGGCGTGACCTTGAAATTTAATTGATAAGTCGTTTTTATCCGCAGTAATTGTTATTGGCCCATAAAGTTCATTGGTATATGTACCGGCATAATTTGCAGCCGGCAACGGCGGGGTTGCGCCCTTTACCCTTGACTGTAATTTTTGGGTGTTGGCAATAGTTTTCTTTTCGCCTTCCATAAAATCACCCAGCTCGGCCTTGCTGCGGTTTACATATTTAACCCCTAAATAAGCGTCTAATATTTGGTAACGCAGGTCTTCATAAAAATCCTGGTTATCGTTGTTGGTGAATATGGCTATCGCCAAATTTTCTTCAGGCACAAAGCATGTATTGGTTACAAAGCCAAAAGCACCGCCTGTGTGCCAAAACACTTGTCTCCCGGCGTAATCGCATTGAAAAACACCCAACCCATAACCAATATAGTGAATCGGAAAGCCAGTTTGTTTCCTGCTGCTTATTATTGTGTTTAAATCTCTTGTTCTGCGCAATACAGGCCATGGCAGTATTTGCTTGCCCATGTACCTACCGCTATCCAATTGCATGGTAAGCCATTTGGAAATATCTTTTACACAACTAACAATTGCACCTGCAGGGGCAAGGTTGTCTACACGGTCGTAAGGCAATTCCATTAGCTTGCCGGTGAACACTGTTGTGTAAGGTGTTGCCGCGCCTGGCATTTCACCCATGTTAGCACCCAGCGTATGCGTATTTTCCATGCCAAGCGGCTCAATAATGCTATCATATACGTATACTTCCCACGGTTTGCCCGTTACTTTTGGAATGATTTCCCCTGCCGTTAAAAAGCAACTGTTGCAATACCCATACGATTGCCTGAAGTTTTGTTTAGGCTTAAGCAACTGCATTTTATTTATTATTTCGCCGCGCGTTAGATTGGCGTCCCAAAAAGTAAAATCACCCTGGAAAGTGCCTGTGCCCAGGTGATGTGACAACATATCGCGAATGGTTACAAGCGCGGTTGTATTGGGATCATACACCCTGTAATCGGGATAATATTTTGTAATCTTGTCATCCAGCTTAAGTTTACCATCATATTCAAGTTGCGCTAAGGAGCTTGCGGTAAACAGTTTACTGTTGCTGGCAATCATGAACAACGTATTCTCATCAACGGGCTCTTTGGTAGTAATATTTTTTACACCATAACCCTTCATCACCACAACTTTCCCATCTTTTATAATGGCAATAGCCAGGCCGGGCAGGTTCCAATCTTTCAACCCTTGCTGAATGTAGCTGTCAAGGCTATCGGTGATGAAAGAGGGTGTTTGGGAATAAGTGTTTTTTGCTGCTCCGCATATTAAAACGGTAACTAAAAAGAATAATTTTCTCATCGTCAACATTTAAAGCAGGAAGATAAGGAAATGGTTGGTAAGAACCGGCGAAAATAGTTGTTTGGCGCAAACCCGAAAACAATGAAAGCAGCCAGTTGGCCCTTGCAACATTGTAAAACGGGTAATAGAAAGGAGATAGTTTTCGCTTTTGGCATTTCGCTTTTCACACCTACATTTACTGTATGGAACAAGCTTTAACAGGTTATTGCGCTTATGTAACAAAATTGGATGCAAGCAACGTGCATAAGTATTATCATGATAATGAATATGGTTTTCCGCTGGAGAGCGATGATGAGCTATTTGCGAGATTAGTACTTGAAATAAACCAGGCCGGACTTAGCTGGGATACTATTTTGAAAAAGAAAGAGAATTTTTTTAAAGCTTATGACAATTTTGATATTAAGAAAGTTGCAAAATACGGCGACAAGAAAATTGCGGAATTATTGAATGATGCAGGCATTATACGCAACAGGCTTAAAGTAAATGCAGCTGTTGAAAATGCAAAGGCTATATTAATGCTGCAAAAAGAGTTTGGCAGCTTTAAAAAGTGGATTGAACACCACCACCCTTTAACAAAAGAAGAATGGGTTAAACTGTTTAAGAAAACGTTTCGTTTTACCGGCGGGGAAATTGTGAATGAGTTTTTAATGAGTACTGGTTACCTGCCCGGCGCACACAGTGAAGGCTGCCACATTTATAAAAAAATAAAAAAACTTAAGCCAATGTGGATGGTTAAAAAGGGTGCTTAATACTTTTTGCTCATAAAATTACTCTCTCAATATACCTGCTGAAGGGTATAGCCTGTTTATTCTTACATACTTATTTTTGGCAAGCCTGTTATTATACCCAATAATAAAAACTACAGCTATGCCAGTTACGTTATATCGCCATTTTGGTTTTTTAGCTTTTAGCCTTATAGTAATTTTTACGGGTTGCAAACCTAAAGACCCTAACAAGCAAATTGATGAAGGCAAGGTGCAAGGCGAAATATATGAAAGCAAGGAGTTAGGCTGGACCATAACTATACCCCAGGGGTGGGACGTGGTTGACAAAGGTGACAATGCAAGTCGTGACCAAAAGTGAAGAGAGGCTATTGAACAATCCAGTGGTGTTAAAATTGATGAAAGCAGCCTGAAACACCTGATTTCATTTCAAAAAAATAAATTTAATCTTTTTCTGTCTACATCAGAACCGTTTAAAGAAGAGGCACCCGGCGACTATGAAGCTAAAAATCACCAGGTGGCAAAAATGATCTTTGACGCTTATGTTGGCAAGGGCATTAAGGCGGATACTTCAACAGGCAAAGAAATAATTAGCGGCCTTGATTTTTATACTTTTTATGCAAAAATTTACGGATCAGATGGCAAAATAATACTCAACCAGGTATTATATTCCCGTTTAATAAACGGCCATGATTTTGGCGTAAGCATAAATTACAACAACGATAAAGACAAAAATGATATGCTTAATGCATTTAAACAATCTACGTTTAAGTAAATATGTAAGCCGTGCCGTTACACAATGTTGTTTGGCTGACCTTATTGTTTTATTATTTTAAAAGTTGTTGTATTGGCGCCGGCTCTTACTGTAAGTATATATAACCCTGCAGCATAAGAAGAAACGTTTATTTGTAGTTGCGAAGATGCGCCAATAGCCCTAGCTGCCTTATAGAGCGTTTTACCATTTATACCTGATATGCTTATGGTAGCTTGTTCAATATCCTGCGATGCCTGCAGTGTGATAAAAGATCTTACCGGGTTAGATAAAAGCTGAAATACCGCAGTGTTATTGTTGTAATTAAAATTAATAGTATTGCTATAGCTTGCCCGCATGTCTTTATCAACTTCTTCAAGGCGGTAGTAAATTTTTTGCGCCGAAATATTTTCTTTCTGTGCATCAAGGTATGAATAGCTAAGAATAGTATTGCTGTTACCTGCTGCAGGGTTTGTACCTATAGTTACAAAATTTGCCCCATCGGTACTGCGCTGAATATTAAAATAATCCGAGTTATGCTCAGAAGCTGTTTGCCATTGCAGCAGAACACCTTTATCATTTTCAGCCGCTCTTAAGTTTAACAGTACAACAGGCAAAACAGATAGCTCACTATAATACAAACCACCATCAAGACATGCATATAGCCTGTTGCCGTTTTCGGCTACTGCGTGTATAAATTCATTTTCATCAAACGCTGCAAACAATCGCCATGTGCTGCCCGCCGCAACTCCTTTATTTCGGATAAAAATATTACCTGAATTATTGCCAAACCCGTTAAGACTATTTACTATAGCGTAGTTCTTGCCGGCACCTGAGGCAAGCACGTCAACACTTGATGACGGTACATGGCGGGTAAAGAAAGCCCCCAAACCAACGGTATCTGTACTCCATAAATTACCGCCGTCATCGCTTCTTAACAATGCATCCGAACCGGCGCCATTAATACCAGCAAACAACGACTGCCCATCTGTAAGTAAAGTATTTACAAAAAGGCCCGGCCTTAGAAAAGATAAATAATAAGACGCCACCCATTTGTTGGCAGATGTATCGTATTTATAAAAATTTCCGTTTGCACCCGCTGCTGCAACCGGCGTGTTGTTAAACAATATTAAGTCATTTACATTGCCATCTACATTGGTATAAAAATCTATATTAAAGGTGCTCCAACTGTTTGTTACTTCATTATATTTAAAAAAGCCCCCTCCGGATGTGGCAGCATACAACTCATCGTTCCAAATTAAAAACTTTGAGATGTAAGTCAAAAAAAGGCCATTATTAACGGGTACCCATGTATCTCCTTTATTGCTGCTTACAAATACACCTTTACCATACGTGCCTGCGTAAAGGTTGTTGTGCAAGACCGTTATCGCGCTTATAAAATTTGCATTTGCAACTTGTGCGGAGGCTTTCCATTCATCACTGTTATTGGTGCCTATGTATACTCTATCAGCAGTGCCTGCGTATACCGTATCGTTTTTGACAGCAATGCTGGCCACGCCGGCGGCAGGTACCCTTTTTACCCTTGCCCATGTTTGCGCGTCAATAGCTTTAGTTTGTAAAATAATTGTGGCCAATAATAAAAATCTAATAGTAAAATATCTCATACAGTAAATTTCTAAAAAGCAGTTACCACGCATAAACATGGTTATGCTATAAGCAGTTGCTTTAATAATTTGTTTGAATCGACAATATTTTACCCAAATTAAACCGGTTAAAAGGCCGGATAGAAGGAGCAGGGCGGTTAATTGAATGTTAATTACAAAGCATTTTTGGTAAATGCCTTATGAAACAGGTGTTTCGGGTTGTTGTAAATACATTTCTTTTATTTCTCTTTCTGTGTCAGTTATACTTAAAGAATCTGTCACTGAAAAATTACCAATGCGCGTTCGTCGCAGGCTGCTTAAATAAGCACCCACGCCTAATGCTGCACCATAATCGTTAGCCAGGCTGCGTATATACGTACCTGTTGAACATACTACCCTAAAATAAACTTCTGGCAATTGTACGCCCGTTATTTCAAACTGCGTTATAGTAACCGGCCTTGCTTCAAGCACAACCTCTTTGCCTCTTCGTGCTAATTTATAAACCGGCTTACCCTCCTGCTTTAGCGCTGAAAAAATTGGCGGCACCTGCATAATGGCGCCCGTAAATTGGCTGGTGGCCTGGTATAACTGGTCGTCGGTAACATCGGAAATATCCTGCGGGTTTTCGGGTTTACTTTCCAAATCGAATGTTGGTGTAACAGCACCTAAAGTAAACGAGCCGGTATATTCTTTTTCCATGCCCATATACTCATTAATATTTTTAGTAAACTTACCGGTGCATATAATAAGTAAACCCGTGGCAAGGGGATCAAGGGTACCTGCATGCCCAATTTTAGATACCTTAGTTAGTACGCGCAATTTCCTGACGATGTCGAATGATGTCCAGCGCAGGGGTTTATCAATCAATAACACTTTGCCTTCAAGAAATGGCTGCATAGCAGCAGGCACAGGCCTTTGTTTCATTTAGTATAACCTTAGAAAAAATAAAAAGATGCGGCAAACGTATAGACAGTTGAAATAAAATTAGACGCTAACCAAAACAAAAAAGGGCTTTTTCAGCCCTTTATATTTAAGCAGTAACTTCTTTTTTCTTTTTACCCGTTTTAGGTGTAAGCATCAGGAACATACGCTTACCTTCCAGCTTTGGCAGGCTTTCAGGCTGACCTACCTCTGCAAGGCGCTCAGCAAATTTCAGCAACACCAACTCTCCTCGTTCTTTAAACATAATTGCACGGCCTTTAAACTGTACGTATGCTTTTACTTTATTGCCGTCTTTTAAAAAATTCTCTGCGTGCTTGGCTTTAAAGTCAAAATCGTGATCATCCGTACCTGGCGTAAACCGAATTTCTTTTACTTCGCTCTGCTTGGCGTTGGCCTTCATTTCTTTTTCTTTACGCTTTTTCTCGTAAAGAAACTTTTTATAATCAATCACTTTGCAAACAGGCGGATCAGCGTTTGGTGATATTTCCACCAGGTCTAACTCCTGTTGCTGGGCAATCCTTCTTGCTTCTTCAACCGGGTAAATTCCAACGGTTACATTATCTCCCACAAGACGAACCTGCGGTACCCTTATTCTATCGTTAATACGATGTTCAGGCTCGGGCTGCCTGTTAAAACGTGGGTTAAACCTTCCACCCCCACCTCCTCTGTACGGTAATGCCATTAATTTTTGTTTGGTTAAAAATTTTTTTGTTTTTAAAACGCAATAATAACGCCAACTTATTCAACCAATTTATTGTGTTATTTTCCGCCAGGGTATCAATGCAAATCGCTTTTTATTGCACTAATAAACCACTCGTATTGTAAAAATACTATTTCTATGCTTTTCGTTCGGCAATTTCTTCTTTAATATTATTTATAAATTCTTCTGTGCTAAGGCTTCCGGTATCGCCTTTGCCCTGCCTGCGTACAGATAACTTGCCTTCATTCATTTCCTTTTCGCCTATTACAAGCATATAAGGCACGCGGCTTAACTCAGCCTCGCGTATTTTTTTGCCAATTTTTTCGCCACGCTCATCAATTTCCACCCTAACGCCTGCTTTTACCAGTTTAGCCATCACCTCCTGTGAATATGGGATGAATTTATCGCTGATAGGAAGAATTTTTACCTGCAACGGCGCCAGCCATACAGGGAACTTACCCGCATAATGCTCAAGCAAAAAGCCTATAAACCTTTCATGCGTACCCAGTGGCGCGCGATGAATTATCAGCGGTGTATCAGTGGTGTTGTCGCTTTTTGTGTAATGCAGGTTAAAACGGCGGCCCTGGGCAAAGTCAACCTGGTTGGTAGCAAGGGTAAATTCACGACCGATAACACTCCATATCTGCACGTCTATTTTTGGGCCATAAAATGCTGCTTCATCATGTACCTCAACAAACGGGGTGCCTGTTTCAATCAATACTTTGCGCACCATTGTTTCGGTTTCTTCCCAAAGCTCCGGTTCGTCAATGTATTTCTGGCCCCGTTTGGCCGGGTCATGCAGGCTAAGACGCATTACAAATTTATCTACCCCAAATATTTTAAAGTACTTAAGGTACATTTCGTTTACTGCCTTAAACTCCTGTGCAAACTGCTCTTTACTGCAATATATATGCGCATCGTTCATGTGCAGGCAGCGTACACGCATAAGCCCGAACAATTCGCCGCTCTGCTCGTATCGGTAGCAGGTGCCGTACTCCGCAAGGCGCAAAGGCAGGTCCTTGTAGCTTCTTGGTTCTGCATCAAATATTTTGTGGTGGTGCGGGCAGTTCATTGCCTTAAGGTAGTATTTGGTACCATCCATTTCCATAGGCGGGTACATACTATCAGCATAATAGGGCAGGTGGCCACTGGTTAAATACAATTTCTCTTTTGCAATATGTGGCGTTACTACACGCTTATAGCCTGCGGCAGATTCAGTTTCCTTAGCAAGTTTTTCCAATTCTTCAATAATAATAGTACCATTTGGCATCCATAAAATAAGCCCCTGGCCAATATCATCGTCAATGGTAAAAATCCCTAATTCCTTACCGAGCTTGCGGTGGTCTCTTTTCTTAGCCTCTTCCAGCATTACAATATATTCATCCAGTTCCTTTTGGTTAGGAAATGTAACGCCATACAGGCGTGTAAGCTGCTTGTTTTTTTCATCCCCTTTCCAGTAGGCGCCGGCGATATTGGTAAGCTTTATAGCCTTTATTGCACCGGTTGCAGGTATATGCGGGCCGCGGCATAGATCTGTGAAGCCGCCTTGCGAATAAAAAGTTATTTTCCCATCTTCAAGGTTTTGAAGAAGGTCAAGCTTATATTCATCGCCTTTTTCTGTAAAATATTCAACCGCCTCTTTTTTGGGCATCTCCTTTCTTATGTAAACATTATTCTGCTTTGCTAGTTCAGCCATCTTTTTTTCAATGGCCACAAGGTCTTCCTCAGTAATTTTCCTGTCGCCCAAATCCATATCATAATAAAACCCTTTATCCAAAGCAGGGCCTACCCAAAATTTTACACCGGGAAAAAGGCTCTCCACCGCCTCAGCCATAAGGTGTGCAGATGAATGCCAAAAGGTTGATTTACCGTCTGTATCATCCCACGTAAGGAGTTTTAGCGATGCATCAGCAGTAATAGGGCGTGACGCATCCCACACCTCTCCATTAACTTTTGCCGCGAGCACTTTTCTTGCCAGTCCCTCGCTAATGCTTTTTGCAATATCCATAGCGCTAACACCGCTCTCGTACTGCCTTACGCTGCCATCCGGTAAAGTAATATTTATCATGCCTTGTGCCTGTTTAAATTTGTTCTTTGCAACTGTTCATAGTTCGTGGTTCATAGCCCGAGATCGTTCAGTTTTAATACCCGCAATTTCTTGCCATGAACTATGAGCCATGCGCTATGAACCTGCGAAGCAATGAACTATAAACCACACTGCCCCCGAAAACGGTTTGCAAAGTTAGCAAATACCCGCGAGATACCTTTTGTAAAACTTAACGGTTCTTTATATGCATTTACTATATTGCATAGGTAGATTTGTGTTATGAAATTTGCCTGCCTCCTGGGTTTTTTGCTTTCATTCATGACCACTCTTCATTCACAGGATATTACTGGTATCTGGAGGGGTACCTTTTATTCAGGCTACGGCATTTACAAACAGGAATTTAAATACGAAATACAGATAGATCAGCTGGATGCAAGGGGTGGCCCGGGAAGCGCTAACGCAATAAAAGGCATTACATACTCCTACCGGATGACCTCGTTTTACGGCAAGGCAAGATTTGTGGGCATTTATAATAATAAGGTTAAAGAGCTTACACTTACCGAAGACACCCTTGTTGAGGTAAAGATGGACCCGTTAAGCTTCTCATGTCTCATGACCTGCTACCTTGAATACCACAAAATGGGTGATAAAGAGGTGCTTGAAGGAACATTCTCAAGCATTGTAACAGCATCTCATAAAGATTGTGGTAACGGTAGCGTTTATCTTGAGAGGGTGCAGGAATCAGACTTTCACAAAGAAGATTTTTTACTGAAAAAGAAGCCTGACAGTCGCGACCTGGTTGTTAAAAAGCCCGCTGTACAGCAGCCAAAAAAAGATTCATCGGCAACTGTAAAGAACCCCCCCCCACCAGTTGTGCAACAAAAAAAACCAGCGCCGCCTGCCACAAACAATCCGCCTGTTGCTAAACAAAACACGCCTCAAAAACAGCAAACGGTTGTAAAGCAACCAACAAAACCGGCTACCAATAACAGCACAGCCCAAAATAATAAACCTGCCGCCAAACAGGTTGCATCACAAAAACCACAGCCATCGGCATCAAATTTAAAAAAGCCATCTGTAACAAACAGTAACAAGCCAAAAAAGCCGGCAGACATTGCTAAACCGCCGGTTATTGCAAAAACAGACAGCGCTTTAGTTAAAACTACCCCGGTTGTGCCACCTGCTGTAGTAACACCACCAACTGAACTGCCAATAACTAAAAGATTACCACCAGTGCCGGATGTTATTAAACAGAGAGAAAACCCGCTTGTAAGGACCATTGTTACAAATACGCCTGATATTTTGATAGAATTATATGATAACGGGGAAATTGATGGTGATACGATAACCGTTTATCATAACAATGAAGTAGTTGCCTTTAAAAAAGGGCTTACCACTAAACCCATCACCATAAAGGTAAAGGCCACGCCGGATGATGCGCACCACGAGTTTGTTATGGTAGCTGATAACCTCGGCTCTATACCGCCAAATACCGCATTGATGGTAGTACGTACAGGTGGCAGGCGGTATGAGTTGTTTATCTCGTCAAACGAGCAAAAGAACGCAAAAGTGATAATTGATTACCAACCTGACGCGGGTGGCAAATAAGGTGAGCAAAGTTTGGATGAATATCCTCTTTTGCAAGTATTATTATCTACTCATACATCAGCGCTACAATTGGGTTGAGTTTAGAAGCTTTTATTGCAGGCACAAGCCCGGCAAGCAACCCCACCACCGAGCAAATTATAATGCCGGCTATAACCCAGCCCCAGGGAACCACAAAGCCTGTACCGAGTAAAAGGGAGAACGAATTACCTACCAGTACACCAAGGAAAATACCAAACAGCGCGCCCATCAGGCTGATAATTGTAGATTCAAACAGAAATTGAGCGCGTATATTTCTTTTTTTGCCTCCGATCGCTTTTATCAACCCAACTTCGCGGGTACGTTCATTTACGGCTACCAGCATAATATTCATTAAACCAATTGCGGCGCCAATAAGCGTTATAAAACCAATTGCGGCAGCCGCGAATGTTATACTGCCCAGCAGGCTTATAAAAGTTTCAGCAAGCTTATCGCTTTTATCAATAGCAAAATTGTCTTCTTCATTAGGCTGCAGTTTGCGTATGGCGCGAAACAGCGCTGTTGTTTCAGTTACCGCACCATCAAGCTGCTGCACATCCTGCGCCATTATACCAAGCGTGAACGAGCTTGATGAATTTTGAAGCTTGCGCACATTGTTGTAAGTTGTAATAATTATGTTATCAGCACGCAATAACGGGCTGGAACCCTTGCTTTGTAAAACACCAATAACCATATACGGCACCCCGCCAACACTAACAATCCTGTCCACAGCCTTATCTTTTGTGGTGCCAAACAGTTTATCAGCAACATCGCTGCCCAGCAGGCAAACATTACGGCCGCTAAGCACGTCAATTTTATTCAGGTTACGCCCCACATCTACCTTGTAAGCATTTACTTCAAGATAATTTTCATCACCACCGGATATTCTAACATTCGGGTTTGTCTTCTTTTCCTTATAGTGAACTTCATTGCTGCCTGGCCCCTGTAGTGATATGCTTACAATGGCAGGGTATTTAAAATTAACTTTAAACATCTCCGCTTCAGGCAGCCGTATTATTTTATCAAGATTGGATTTTTTCTGCTTTTTACTTTTATCAATTTTCTCGGTTTCGTTACGGTTACCAAACCTGAAGCGCTCCTTATACGAAACAGTAAACGCATTGGCGCCCATAAATGAGAAACTTTCTCTTAGTTTACCATTCATCGCCTGTATGGCTGTGATAATACCTATAAGCGCCATTATACCAAAAGCAATAATAGCAACGGTAATACCTGTACGCAGCTTGTTGCCACGCACCGTTCTGAAAGCAAGAGAGAAAGAATCAGAAGTGGTCATCAGTGAAAAGTTTGAATGTTTGAGCGTTTGACGGTTTGAATGTTATTAAAATAATGTATACTAATACCAATCGGACTTTAAAAATACATGCTCTTCTCCACAATCTCGTCGGGCCCTTCTCCGCGAGGAGAAGGGGTTAGGGGATGAGGCGAATAAAAGGCAATTTTAAAGTCTAATTGGTATAACATTCAAATAGCCAGACTAACCAAACTATGTAAAGGTAAAGCTGTTCTGCTGATTACAGAAAATACAATTTTAAATGGAAAACTGCCGCGATAAATGGCTTAGAAATAAAAATAGTTAAGCACCAGGCTGGGCATTACACCGACCAAAATTATAAGAGCGGAAAGTAAGACAAGCCCGGTTTTAAATGAAGGTGTTATTTCTTCAGTTGAGGCTTCACCATCTTTAAAGTACATAGCCTGTATAACCCTGAAATAATAATAAACGCTTACTGCAGCAAATAAAACTGCTATTATTACCAGCCAGGTATATGAGCCTGTTTTTATTACTGATGCCAGCATATAATATTTTGCAAAAAAGCCAGCGGTTAATGGTATGCCAGCTAACGACAAAAGAAAAATAGTACACGCAGCAGCTAAAACAGGCTGCTTTTTGGCCAGGCCGTTAAACCCTTCAAAAGTAAAATCTTTCATTTTTACCAGTACTGCAAATATGCCGATTGTTGCAAGGCTGTACGCTACCGAATATACCAAAATACCTTCCTTTGCCAAATCGTTAAGGCTGAAAAGTGCAAACAGCATAAAGCCTGCCTGCGCAATGCTGGAGTATGCCAGCATGCGTTTTACACTTTGCTGAAATACAGCAGTAATATTACCTACAAGCAATGTGGCTATTATAAGTATTGCAAAAAGCAACTGCCAGTTTACACCAAAAGTTTTGTCTATGTCAAGCCCTGTTTCTACCATTCTTACCTCGCACAACTTAATAAATGCTATAAAGCCCGCGGCCTTTACAACTGTAGCCATGAAAGATGTAAAAACTGTTGGGGCGCCGTCGTAAACATCAGGGGTCCAGAAATGAAATGGCGCGGCAGATACTTTAAATGCCATTGACACAAACAAAAATAAAAGGCCGGTTACCTCAAGAAACGAAAGAACAGTGCCGTTCGCCTTACCTGCAGCCCTTACTATTTCAAGCTGAAACGAGCCAGTACCGCCATACATAAGCGCAATACCCATCAGCATAAGGCCAGTAGAAAAAGCACCCATCAAAAAATATTTTAAAGCAGCTTCGTTACTTTTTAAGTTCTTTTTATCACTGCCGGTAAGAATGTATAACGGTATGGAAAGAATTTCGATACCAATAAACAACATCAGCATGTTGTTGTATGCAGAAAGCACTGATACACCACACAACACAAAAAATATCAATGTAAAATATTCGGCGGCATACTTGCCGTATTTTTCCATCTCCTTACCCGTAAGCAGTACATATACAAGGGTTGAAAAAATTGCTATGCTATTAAAGTACAACCCAAAATTGCTGAAATGAAGCATGTTATGGTCATCAATATCAAACAGCAATATGCCTTTTACATTTAAGATATTTGCTACCAGCAAGGTTAGTAAGCCAAATGCGGCTATATGCCTGTAACTGCCCCTGTTTTTAACAAGAAAGCTACAGAACATCATTATAACACCCCAAACAGCCGAAACTATAATTGCATTCATAATGTACTTACTAAACTTTAAACTTAATATTTATTTTGCCAATACCGCCTGCACACTATCCTGCGTTAAATTTATTACAGGTTGCGGGTACACGCCCAGCACAAGTATAACGATCACCAGCAATGCCAGTACAAATTTTATATTCGATGATGCGTCATTTGCATATTCGGTTGCAGGCATTGTTCTGCCATAAAATATTTTTTGCACCATATTGAGTGAATATACTGCCGCAAGAATAATACTGATGCCTGCAATAAATGCCATCCATATACTGTACCTGAACAGGCCATTAAACATAAGAAACTCGCCGGTAAACGCATTGGTTAAAGGCAATGCTATATTGGCAAGAATCATTACAACCAATAAAGTTGCAAGCCCAGGCGCCCTTTGTGCAAGGCCACCCAGCTCGCTAAACTTGCGGGTGCCTAATTGCTGCTCAATGGCGTCGGCAACAATCCACAATCCTATTACGTTAATGCCGTGGTTAAACATTTGTATCATTACGCCCTGCATACCAATTTGCTGACTGCTGAAAATAGCAGCACACATCAAACCAATATGGGCAATAGATGAATATGCAATAAGCCTTTTAATATCGTCCTGCCTGATGGCAATTAACGATGCGTACAGCATGCCTATAACAGAAAGCACAATAATAAGCTGGTCAAACTTAAGTACTGCTGCAGGAAAAATCGGCAGCACCCAGCGTATAACTCCGTACAATCCCATTTTAACCATCACACCACTCAATATCATTGTTACAGCAGTGGGTGATTGCTCGTATGTATCGGGCTGCCATGTGTGGAAAGGGAAGATGGGCATTTTTATAGCGAATGCGATAAAAAATAGCCAGAACACAAAATATTGCTGTGCTGCCGTAAGCTTTACATGATAAAAAGACTGCAATGCGAAGGATGCATCCGGTGTTTTAAAATGTATGTATAAAATGCCCACAAGCAGCAACAGTGAACCAACAAACGTATAAATGAAAAACTTAAATGTAACCTGTATGCGCTTTTCGCCGCCCCATGTTGAGCAAAGAAAATAAGCAGGTATAAGAGCAAGCTCCCAAAAGAAATAAAACAACAATGCATCAGACGAAACAAAAACACCCATTAAACCTGCCTGCATTAACAGCATTAACGCATAAAAACTGCCTGGTTTGTTATACGTGTTTTTATATGTAGCCCCAAACACCAGTGGAAATGCAACTGCGGTTAACAGGCAAAGCATTTTGCTCATGCCATCCATTGATAAAGAAAACTTTGCACCCAATGCAGGCAGCCACGCAGCATCACAGGTTAACTGTTCCGCACTGTCAGTAAACAACGCAACCGCAGCAACTGCCAACGTAATAATTGATGCAAGCAGCGACCACATTTTAGCGCCCCTGCCATTGTTAACAAAGAAAGTGGCAAGACCGGTTATTAAAGGAATGACTATAAGCAGAACTGGGATCATATTATTTATTTTTCTCTTCCCGTTAGAATATTTTCTGCAGGAATTGAACAATTTGTATTTGGTTCCAGAATATTAAAAACAACACAACAATTGACAGCACCATGAATAAGATATAGTTGCCTGCAAGGCCGCTTTGCAAAAGCCTTAACTGGCGCGATGAATATTGCACAAACCGGCCAACACCATTTACAAAACCATCAATACCTGATTTTTCAACCACATTCTTTAAAAACCCGGCAAGCGCGTCTAAAGGCCTTACAATAACAGCATCATAAATTTCATCAACATACCATTTATTGGCAAGCACTTTACCAAAGCCGTTTTCTTCCGCGCCAGTTTTTTGGTATTTCATATACTTATTGCGGGCGAAAATTATCACCAGTATAATAAGTACTGATGTAACAGCCATGTAAATTATTTCTGTAGAACCCTCCGATGGAGTCTTTTGGGTGATGGCAGTAGATGAGGCGAATATTGGAGCGAGAAATTTTTCAAGCCAATCGCTATTTTTCAAAAAAACCTCGGGAATGCCTAAAAATCCGCCAACTACAGCAAGAAATGCCAGTACCATTAAAGGTATTGTAATGGCTTTAGGGCTTTCATGCAAATGGTGTTCCTGCTCGTGCGTGCCGCGAAACTGGCCAAGAAACGTCATGCTGTACAAGCGGAACATATAAAAGGCAGTAAGCAAAGCACCTAAAACACCAATAATGTATAAAACCAAACCGTAGCTTGTATTACTATCAAGTGCTGCAGAAAGGATTGCGTCTTTTGAGAAAAAGCCTGAGAATGGCGGTACGCCGGCAATAGCAAGGCATGAAAGCAGAAAAGTCCATTTAGTAATATTCATGTGTTTGCTAAGGCCGCCCATATTACGCATATCCTGTTCGCCACCCATGGCATGTATAACACTGCCCGCGCCAAGGAACAAACAGGCTTTGAAGAACGCATGCGTCATTACATGAAACACGGCACTTGTGTAAGCGCCAACACCCAAACCCAAAAACATATAACCCAACTGGCTAACGGTTGAATAGGCCAGTACTTTTTTAATATCATTTTGCTTTAAAGCGATGGTTGCTGCAAAAATTGCTGTTGCAAGGCCAATAATAGCCACAACCGCCTGTACAGTTGGGGCAAGTGTGTATAAAATGTTGCTGCGTGCGATCATGTAAATACCCGCAGTAACCATGGTAGCAGCATGTATCAGTGCAGATACCGGCGTAGGGCCGGCCATCGCATCGGGCAACCAGGTATATAATGGTATTTGCGCACTTTTACCGGTTGCACCAACAAAAAGTAATAAGGTTATACCGGTAATATCAGTTGCTGATAGCTTATTGGTATTTGCAAAAACGTCAGCATAATTTACAGTACCGAGTTTTTGAAATATCCAGAAAATAGCTAATAAAAAGCCAAGGTCGCCTATGCGGTTCATCACAAAGGCTTTTTTAGCGGCATAGTTATAGTTATCATTCTTAAACCAGAAGCCAATAAGCAGGTATGAGCATAAACCAACACCTTCCCAACCTATAAACATAATTACATAATTGGCGCCCAATACCAACAATAACATTGAGAACACAAACAGGTTGAGGTAAGCGAAATAACGCGCAAAATGCGGTGCCTCTTCATCATGCATATATGATGCAGAGTAAACATGGATGAGAAAACCAACACCAGTGATGATAAGCAGGAAGAGGGATGAAAGTTGGTCAACCTGGAAGGAGAAATCAACTTTGAATGAATCGCCGATATTTATAAAGGTAAACAATGGATCAACCGGCAAACCTGCACCGGTTGATTTTACCTGCCAAAAAAGAACAACACTTATTATAAACGAAATAAGTATTGAACCGCTGCCAATAATGCCAACCAATGTTTTTGATAATTGCTTTCTGCAAAGGCCATTTATTAAAAAGCCAAGCAGTGGAAACAATGGTACCAGGTAAACTAATTCATTCATGCCCTAATCCCCAAAGGGGTTTTAAATTTATAAATACTATCTTAATTCTTAAGCCTGTTTAAAAAGTTTACATCAATGCTGTGTACGTTCCTGTACATCATTACAATAATGGCCAGCCCTACACTTACTTCCGCTGCTGCCACAACCATTATAAAAAATACAAACAACTGGGCATCGGTGCCTGCAGCTGCAGTGCTATTGGGCAAAACTGCAAAAGGCATTTTTGAAAAAGCCACCAGCAAAAGATTAACTGCATTAAGCATAAGCTCGATACACATAAAAATAATGATGGCATTACGGCGCGTTAAAGCACCGGTAACGCCGATGCAAAACAAAATTGACGCTAATGTTATATAATATTGAATTGGCATATAACCTAAACCCCTAAAGGGGCTTTTAAAGAGTTAAATAATTTTGTTTTTCAAAGTTTCCTCCACCCGGTTACGGGCAGGGAATTAATCTTTCTTTCCTATCACTACAGCACCTACCATTGCACTTAAAAACAACACACTGCTTATTTCAAACGGCACTGCATAATCAGTAAACAACGTTTTGCCCAAGTTTTGAATAAGCCCTATATCACCCACTTTTAATGTTGCTGTTTTGCTTGCTATGTCAGAAGACGAACGTGCCGCAGACACCAGCATGGTAAGCAGCAGGCCGCCTGTAACCACACCTATAATTTTCATCCAGCTATTTTTTTGCGGATCGGCTTCCGCGTTCAGATTCATCAGCATTATTACAAAAAGGAATAGTACCATTATGGCGCCCGCATAAACAATCAGGTTAACTATTGCCAGGAACTGTGCGTTGAGTAAAATATAATGGCCTGATATTGCGAAGAAAACAACAATAAGCCACAAAACGCTGTGAACAGGATTTTTGCTAACAAGCACCATTATGGCAGCAAACAAAGCAAGGGCGCTTAAACACCAAAATAGTATGTGTATAATATCCATTAATTACAATTTGAAAATTTGAGAATTTGAGAATTTGGCCGAAGGACTCCTTCGGAGAAAATAAATGCAATCGCACTATCTTCTGTAATTCGTCAACCTTTCAAATTTTTCATTTTCAAATTAGTTTTAGCGTATCGTTTATCAGTTGATTTAAACATTTGAAAACATTGGCTTAAATCATTCTCAAATTAACAAATTAACTTAACCCCTTCGCTTCTGCAAATGCCGCTGGTTCAGTCTTCGGGTTTGGTATCAACAGATCGTCTTTTCCGTAAATAAAATTTTTACGCGCAAAACTTGCCGGCGTAAAGGTTTCGCTTAAATAGATAGCATCTTTTGGGCAAGCCTCTTCACATAAACCACAAAAAATACAACGCAGCATATTTATTTCGTAACGGGCTGCATATTTTTCTTCGCGGTATAAACCCTCTTCACCGGGCTCACGTTCTGCCGCTTCCATGGTTATTGCTTCTGCCGGGCAGGCTACCGCACAAAGGCCACAGGCTGTACAGCGCTCTCTTCCTTCTTCATCCCTGTTTAGTACATGGAGCCCCCTGAACACCGGGCTAAAAGGCCTTTTTTGTTCAGGATACCTGATAGTAGGCCTTTTTTTAAACATGTGGCTAAAAGTAATGGCCATGCCCTTTATAACCGCGGGCAAATAAATTTTGTCCCAAAAGTTCATCGGCTTACGGTCAACTTCTTTTACCCTGTTTGTTAATGCTTGCATATTATTATTCCCACCAAAGGGAACGTTTATAAATTGATTGCAAAAATATTTTTATTGACTATTGACACCAATTTTAAATATGGCTATTTTATTTGGATAACCTGCATCTTAGCCATCCTTGGGTCAACCTCAACCCTATCATTCTCAAAATCCAATTTCATTTTCCATTTTTGCATTGTTAAAGCCCCTATCATTACTTCCTCGCTTAAATCATCACCACGAAAAATTCATCGGATAATTCCACATCGTTACTAACACAAAAATTGCTGCGTGTAGCATATTCTACAAGCATAAAGTTGTTTACATCTACAGTTGTCATCCGCAAAGGTTCTCTTTGTTGAATCAATGGCTCTATCTGTTCCGCAATGTCTTTTCTGATAAATGAGTAATTCGCTCCACTATCGAAAAGACAATAAAGGTACTTGTCATTTATAGAACCCCTGAATAACATTGGAAGCCGTATAATACCCATTTATACTACTTTATTCTTTTATTCTATTAATGATTTTGCAACAACACCACTACCGCTGTTATCAGCATATTAAACAAGGCCAAAGGTATTAAACCTTTCCACCCGAGGTTCATCAATTGGTCGTACCGGAAACGCGGCAACGACCAGCGTATCCATATAAAAATAAAAATGAATATGCAGGTTTTACCCCCAAGTGCAACAACCCCAACCAACACGTTCAGCCAATTAGCATGGTCGGCTGCGTGCCAAAAAGGTAAAGCATAACCACCAAAGAAAAGCGTAGCCATTATTACACTGCTTATAAACATGTTTACATATTCAGCAAACAGGTAAAACCCAAGCTTCATAGATGAATATTCCTGGTGATAGCCCATGTTAAGCTCGCTTTCTGCTTCCGGTAAATCAAAAGGCGCGCGGTTACATTCAGCGAGTGCACAAACAAAAAATATTAAAAAGCCGAGTGGTTGATAAACAATATTCCAAAAATGCCCAGGCTGCATTTGCTGCTCAACAATAGTTTTTAAACTTAGAGAGCCTGTTATGAAAATTAATGAAATTAGTGCGAGCCCCATACCAAGCTCGTAGCTTATTACCTGGCTGGCGCCGCGTAATGCTGCCAACAGGGAAAATTTATTATTAGATGACCAGCCGCCTATCATTATACCATATACACCTACACTTACTACAGCGAATATATAAAGCATAGCTACATTGATATCGGCAACCTGCAGAGACATGCTGCGGCCAAAAAGCTCCAGCTTATCGCCCCAGGGGATAACTGCGCATGTCATCATAGCTGTGAGCATTGCCAGCGAAGGACCAAGAATGAATAGGAATTTATTTGAGCTGTTGGGAATGATCTCTTCTTTAAAAAATAATTTACCTCCATCTGCCAGCGGCTGAAATATACCAAAAGGGCCTGCGCGGTTTGGGCCTACCCTGTCCTGAAGCCATGCCGCTATTTTACGCTCGGCATAGGTTTCATACATGGCTACAAACAATGAAGCAAGAATGATAATTGCTACCAGTATAAATTTTTCTAATAAAAATGCCCAATCTACAGCTAATAGTGTCATAAACCCTGCGCCCCAAAAGGGGCTTTTATTGTTAGTAAAAACTTTTTTCCTCCTTTCCCCTAATTAAGCTGTTTAGGGGTTGCGGTATTAAAATCTTCCGAATGTGCCGGTCCTTCAATTAAACTCAAATCTACTGACGGCTTATTCACTTCACTAACATCATGAATATTCAGGAATATTCTTGGCTTGCTGCCATTCATTACTTCCTCAATTGTTTCATGCGGTTTTGTAATACCCACATAATGGCCCTGCGCAATTACTGAATGCCGGTCAATTTTCGACGGCCCTTCAATAACCCAATCATTTATATGTTTCTTTTCAAAACGGCATTCATTACAAATCCAGCCGGTTTTACCATTTGATGCTTCTTTTATCTCACCCCATTCATCTTTTCTTGCAGTAACCCTGAACACTTCATCACCCCTCATCCATAACTGTACTTCGCCGCAGCATGTAGGGCAGTTGCGGTGCGCATCAATAGGCTTTGTAAACCATACACGGTTTTTAAACCTAAATGTTCTGTCAGTTAATGCACCTACCGGGCAAACGTCAATAACATTTCCTATAAAATCATTATGCAGGTTCTTTTCAATAAATGTCGCAATCTCAGAATGATCGCCACGGTCTAATATACCATGTTCCCTTTTAGCTGTAAGCTGATCTGCAGTAAATACGCAACGGTAACAAAGTATGCAGCGTGTCATGTGCAGTTGTATATAATCACCCAGCGCGTGCTTTTTAAAAGTACGGCGCTGAAACTCATACCGCGTGCCTGACTTACCATGTTCGTAGCTAAGGTTCTGCAGATCACACTCACCAGCCTGGTCGCAAATAGGGCAATCCAGCGGGTGGTTTATCAACAGTATTTCTACCACACCTGCGCGGGCATCAAGTACCTTAGGACTGGTTATATTTTTAACCTCCATGCCATCCATCACCGTTGTTCTGCAACTTGCCTGCAGCTTTGGCATAGGGCGGGGGTCTTTTTCTGAGCCTTTTGAGATTTCCACCAGGCAGGTACGGCATTTACCACCACTGCCTTTTAGCTTGCTGTAAAAGCACATAGCCGGCGGCGCTACTTCCCCACCAATTTTGCGCGCTGCCTCCAAAATTGTTGTGCCGGCAGGCACCTGTATGGTTATGTTATCAATTGTTACTTTAAATAATGGAGTATCAGCCATTTGTTAATTCGTTAATATCTAAGTTATAGTTTTTTTCTAAAATCAATTTAGTCACTGTTTTCAATTTTAGCAAAGGAACAAAGTTTATTTCAGTTGCTTTATTTTGAAATTCTTTAAAAAGCCCCACAAACCTCACATCATTTTTACTGCTAACCGATTTTGTGATATGCAACAATTCTTTCGGAGACTGTGCATTGATACCAAAATCTCTGATATTAATATCAAGCTGCTCAGCAATATTACAAATCCATGTTTCAATAACAGGTACCAATTGTATTATGTAATGATGCCTGCTTTTATGTTTGTGTAACCTAAAATACTCTTCAACATCTGCATTAACCAATCTTTCAAAGTTATCTGTCAAATATTTTAGGTCCCGTTTATCCTTATCTATTACGCCGATACAGAATAAATTAACAAACCTGCCTTCCATCTTTTTTGCAACTGTAGCATTACCCTTTGTATGGTTTACACCCTCCTTTTCAAAACCTAAAAGAGTATTAAACAAGCAACTGTCTATATTACATTCAGGTATAACAGATTTAGGAGACAGCATGCTTCAGATAGTCTTCGAGATTAAAAAACAAATCTACCCCATATTGATATATCTCCTGCAATTCTTTATCAGTCAACCTTCTTATAATTGTTTCTCCTGTTACTTTTTCATACCCAACTGCATAAACACCTAGTTCGGCCACATCTAAATCCTCCATAAAGTCATTTATAACAAAAGGGCTATGAGTTGTTATAAAATATTGATTGTCATTTTTGTCTAATATTATATCAGAAGTCAATTTACTGATATACGGCGGAAACATATGTGCTTCAGGCTCTTCAAAGAGCAAGATTGAGTCTTTATTACTTAAAATAGTTGCTTTGTAAAAAATCACTCGTTGCAAAGTATCTGCGACTAAGTCATAAGGGATTGTAAATATTTTCTTTCCAACTTTTTTAAGTATAGTATATTGCTGAAGCCTATTATCGTAGGTAAAGCTCAAGCCATATGTTTCAAAGAGTTCAAAAACAGAGTTAAGTATATCTTCATTAGATTGTATTATATTAAAGATATTCGTTCCATAAGGATAATTCAATTGAGAAAATCCGTGATTTGAATATTTAGGTTCTTTTAAGAAATGGTATTTCCTTATTGAACTCAATTTATCGTCTGTATATGCACCTTGATTTCTGTAATTGAAAATATTTTTCTTATCTTCTTTGCCTACCCCAAGTTGAAAATTTTTTTTAATCCAAACTTTATCGCTGTTATCCCGATACAAAGTTTGTTCATCATTTTTTTCAAAGGATGTATTTTCGCTTTCAAATTGCTCTTCCAGTAAAATAGCATCATCTTTATGCCGGCCAATAAACCTATGCTTGTCATTAATACGCACTTCTAACTGCCGCTCAATCTCGCCATTAAAAAAAAGCGTAGTTAAATCCGCTATTCGTATAAAAGAAGAAAAATTTAAATTTGATTCATCTATAGAAAATAATGATAATGCCTCCAATATATTGCTCTTGCCCACATTAGGATAGCCAATAAAAACGTTAACCCTACGGCAATCTTCAATTTTTTGATGCCGTATAGATTTAAAGTTTTTAATTTCTATATTCTTAATGTGCTCCATTCCTATTTGTTAATTTCATTATGCCATCATAGGCCTTGCATCTGCGTAATGCGCCAGGCCATAATTTCTTTTCACTGCTTCTTCAGGGTACATTACGTGCCACTCAAACTCATCCCTGAAATGCCTTATTGCTGCGGCAACCGGCCAGGCAGCGGCATCGCCCAGAGGGCAAATAGTATTGCCTTCAATTTTGCTTTGTATATCCCACAACAAATCAATATCACTCATTTTACCCTTGCCCATGTCAATATTCTTCAAGATCTTTTCCATCCATCCTGTCCCTTCGCGGCAGGGCGAGCATTGCCCGCAACTCTCGTGACGGTAAAATCTCGCAAGGGTATAGGTGTTTCTTACTACACACTGGTCTTCATCATACACGATAAAGCCTCCGCTCCCCATCATGCTGCCAGTTGCAAAGCCACCATCGCTAAGGCTTTCATAGTTCATTATACGCGTTTCACCCTTAGCTGTTTTTAAAAGAAGATTAGCAGGAAGAATAGGTACAGAAGAACCGCCCGGAATACATGCTTTAAGCCGCTTACCATTAGGTATACCACCGCAATATTCATCACTATAAATAAACTCTTCTACTGAAATAGTCATATCAATCTCATACACGCCGGGCTTGTTTATATTGCCGCAAGCAGAGATAAGTTTTGTTCCTGTTGAACGGCCGACACCAATTTTTGCATATTCATCAGCACCCATGTTTATTATAGGTACTATTGCCGCCAGTGTTTCAACATTGTTTACAACAGTTGGCCTGTCCCATGCACCTTTTACAGCCGGGAATGGCGGTTTTATGCGTGGGTTGCCACGTTTACCCTCAAGACTTTCGATCAATGCTGTCTCTTCACCACATATATAAGCGCCGGCACCCCGGTGTACATAAATTTCGCAATCAAAGCCGCTGCCTAAAATATTTTTACCAAGAAAGCCGTTGGTTTTTGCTTCGGCAATGGCCTGTTCAAGTATATCAACTATCCAGGCATATTCACCGCGGATGTATATATATGTTACGTTTGAGCCTAAAGCAAATGAGCTTACTATCAATCCTTCAACCAGCAAGTGCGGAAGAAACTCCATCAGGTACCTGTCTTTAAAAGTGCCGGGTTCACTTTCATCAGCATTGCAAACCAGGTGACGGGGCACACCTTCAGGCTTGGCAATAAAACTCCATTTTAAACCGGTAGGAAAACCTGCACCTCCACGACCTCGCAAACCGCTCTTCTTCACCTCTTCCACTATCGCATCGGGCGACATGGTTTTAAGTGCTTTTTCCACACTTCTGTAACCACCGTTTTTACGATAAGCATCGTAAAATCTTATTCCTTCAATGTGGTCGTTTTCTAAAAGTATTTTTTTCATGCTTTAGCTCTATTCCCCATAGGGGATATTTGTGTTGCTAATTATTGCTATTTTTTAACCTCACAATTAACCATCCATGATATACCAAATTTATCCTGCAGCATACCAAATACATCTCCCCAATACTGTTTTTGTAACGGCATGGTTACTTTGCCACCTTCACTTAATTTATCAAATACCTCTGTTGCCTTTGCTTCGTCAGTCATGCCAAGGCTTAGCTGGATGTTTCCACCCGGGTTAGCCATATCCCCATTAAAGCTATCAGAGATCATAACTAAATTATTATTGCCAAACTGCAGCCTTGAGTGGATGATCTTATTTTTCATAGCCTCATCAACAGGCATAGGGCTATCGCCATATCGGCTGATCATTAAAATTTCACCGCCCAACGCGTCTTTATAGAAGTTTAATACTTCTTCGGCATTGCCCTTGAAATGTAAATACGGTATTAGTTGCATAAGAAATTATTTTAATGGTTCTATTTTTGTAATACGATTGTCAGTTGCTGTTCCTCAAACGATTTTCCAACCAATTTTAAATAAAATGCGTCTGGGTCCATATCAATATCCTCACCCCACTCAAGTTTTTTATCCTTCGTTATTTTAAAAGCCTTAAAATTCTCCTCTTTAGCCCAATATTCAAAAACACCTTTATTTTTCCAGTACCCCGTCTTCAAATTCAACCATCAGCTTATAACCCGGTAAAGCTGTTGCTGATTTTAAATATGGAATTAATTTATCCATCCTTTTAATTATTTGTTGCTGCGTGCTTTCTGCATTCATCAATAATTTGGTCAACCTTTTCTTTTGTTAAATGCTCACGAAAGGTTTTGCCTAACTGCATCATAGGTGCATAACCACAAGCGCCAAGACATTCCACGGTTTTTAAACTAAATAAACCATCTGCCGTTGTTTCGCCTGGTTTAATACTTAACTTCTCACCTATATAAGCAATAATATCATCACAGCCGTTTATCATGCATGGCCCTGTTTGACAAACCTCAAACATGTATTTGCCTACTGGCTTTAAATTGTACATGCTGTAAAAAGTAGCAACCTCATACACTTCGATTGGCAGTATGTTCAATAGTTCTGCTACATAGTCCATGGTTTCGGCACTAAGCCAGCCGCCAAAAGTGTCCTGCGCAATGTGCAATACCGGCAACAACGCGCTTTTTTGCTTACCTTGCGGGTAACGGCTAATTATCTCGTTTATCTTATCTAATTTTTCCTGTGTAAACTGAACGTTCATTTATTTCTTTCTTTTAAGAATTTTTTCCAATGTTTTAACATCCATCAAATCCTTATTCCTTGCTACAGCTTTTTTATTAGCAAGAAGCTGGTTAATATGAATACATTTCACTTCAATACCACCCTCCTCATATGTAATAGCTGTATTATAAGCCTCCTCAAAAGTAACACCCGGTATTGAATTGAGGATATCAATTCGAAATGGGACAATGCCCATTTGGATAACCATATCCTCATTAGTCAAGTCATCTTCTGTAAAACCAATGCTTCCTAACCCGAAGTCATTTATAGCCCTTAATACTTTTACAGCGTTTTCTTTATTTCGCTGAATAAAAATATCCATATCACCTGTAAGCCTGTTACCCCCATGAATTATAACCGCATAACCACCAATCAAAACATACTTTGCATCATTCTTATTAAGCGCATCAATAAACTCAAGGAAAAGGTTATCAAAAATCATCTTTATCTAATTCACTTTTTGAAATTACCCTGCCCACTTTTTCCATTTTAGTTGGGTATTTACCCAGCTTATGTGTCCAAACCAATCGTCTTAGCCTTTCCGTTTCGGCAAGCCTTTCTTGTGGGGTTTTATCTGCCCAATAAAAAATATCCTCATCTTCCGCCTCAGCAAAAGAAAGTTTTCTTCCAACCACCTCTATTTTTCTTTTCTGCTCCATTTTCTATTGTAGATATTCCTTTGGTAATGGGTTGTCCTTTCGCTCACTGTCAAATGTCCAGCCTGTTATCCAAAACCTCGCTCCGTCAAAATATAACTCTACGCTGTTTATGCCACGCTCTATTACCGGGCCGCCTGCTTCGTTTCTTGATTCATAAGTACTCCACACATGGTACATATTGCCAAAATGCTCCACTTTGCGGCTTATCTCTTTTTCATCAAATCCATCTTTCTCCAATTGCCCATCAACCTTTTTATGATATTCCTTCAGCGTCATGTAATGCATCACCGGCTTTCCATCTTTACCTATTTGCAAGATGCCAATCCCGGGATTTTTTATGTGCAAACAACTATCGAGCTGGTAACTAACCTTTCCGCCTTTTTTTACAGCAACAACGTAATAAGCCTTCATTATTCCGTCAAGCGTATTAACCACATCGCCAAACTTTGTGGTTACTTGTGCCCCTGCCTGCATATTTTGCAGCGTGGTACATAAAACGGCTATCAGTGCAATTTTTCTCAAGTTCTATTTTATTTATGCATCCATTTCACCTGCTATAAGGTTAAGGCTGCTCATGGTTATTACCGCATCGCTAAGCATTGCACCTTTTGTAAGCTCGGAATATGCCTGGTAATATATAAAACATGGCCGCCTGAAATGCAGCCTGTATGGTGTACGGCCACCATCGCTTATTAAGTAATAACCAACCTCACCGTTACCACCTTCAACACTCTGGTATACTTCACCTTTAGGTATCTCTGTTTCACCCATCACAATTTTAAAGTGCCATATAAGCGCTTCCATTTTTGTATAAACGTCTTCTTTCTCCGGCAGGTAATATTCTGGCACATCAGCATGATAAACTTCTGCCTCTGCACCTTTAAATTCCTGTATTTTTTGGTAAGCCTGGTTAATTATATTCAGTGATTGCCACATTTCCTGGTTGCGCACCAAAAACCTGTCGTAACAATCGCCTGTTTTACCTACCGGAACAGTAAAATCAAAATCCTCATAACTGCTGTAAGGCGTATGCACACGTACATCATAGTCAACACCGGCAGCACGCAGGTTGGGGCCGGTAAAACCATAATTAACAGCCCTTTCGGCGCTTATTGGCCCGGTGCCCATGGTGCGCTCCATAAAAATACGGTTGCGCTGCAGCAGTTTCTCAAATTCACGTAACACACGCGGATATTCCTTTAAGAATTTCTCTAATTTGGTAAATGCAGCATTGGTAAAATTTCTTTCAAAGCCACCTATCCTGCCAATGTTGGTAGTAAGGCGGCTGCCGCAAATTTCTTCATATATCTCATACACCAGTTCGCGGTACTGCATTACATATAAAAATGGCGTAAATGCACCGGCATCAACACCAACAACTGAATTGCATATCAGGTGGTCAGTAATTCTTGAAAGCTCCATTATTACAACACGCAGGTAGTCCACACGTTTTGGTGTTTTTACCTTTAGCAGTTTTTCGCATGTTATATGCCAGCCCATGTTGTTAATAGGGCTTGAGCAATAATTTAACCTGTCAGTAAGTGTTGTAATTTGGTATAGCGGCCTGCGCTCAGCAAGCTTTTCAAAAGCGCGGTGAATATAACCTACCGTTTGTTCTGCAGATACAACACGCTCACCATCCAGCTCCAGTATATTTTGAAAAACGCCATGCGTTGCCGGGTGGGTAGGGCCAAGGTTAAGCGTGGTTGTTTGCTTTTCGATTGAGCCTTCCGGCAATTTAATATGTTTCTCTTTTGGAAGAAATATTTCTGACATATATACCCCCATCCCCTAAAGGGAAGTTTTAAATATTTTAAGTTATCAGCTTCAGTTCTTTACGCATCTTCGTTGCGTCGCACACTACAACTTTTTTGCAGGCATCAGCATTTATCTACCAAACAGATCCTCCCCGGCCAAACATTTCATCGTCTTTATCCCTGCGGGTTTGGTCTTCCAGCGGAAATTCCTTACGCATGGGGAAATAGTCCATTTCCTCCACATTCAATATACGCCTTAAGTTGGGGTGGCCTACAAAATTTATCCCGTAAAAATCATACGTCTCACGCTCCATCCAGTTTGCTGCTTCAAATAAACGCGTTGCCGTAAATACATCAGGCTCCTCTATACTTGTAAACACTTTAAACCGTAAGCGCACATTTGCTGAAAGATTGTGCAGGTGATATACTACTGCCAGTTCTTTACCTTTAAGGTCAGGGTAGTGCACGGCGGTAAGGTCTGTTAAAAAACTAAAACTCAAATCGGCATCGTCGTATAAAAACTGCAACACCTTTAAGTTAAATTCTTTTGGCGCTTCAAACGTCAGCAGACCATAGGGTTCTTCAAAATTAAACACCTGGTCACCAAATTTCTCTGTTAGTTTTTGTTGTATTTGCTCGTTAGTTAACGCCATTACTTAAAAAATTGTTTTAAATATTGGTTATTAGCCATTTCGTTAAAAATGGCTTCAACAGGTAATTGTAAACCATTTATCACTTCTGACTGTATTACATCTCCCTCACTATACATTTTATGCAAAAAGAAAGAACCATGTTTTAAAAAATACTGTTCAACATATTTCCTCTTTGGCTCAATAAGCCAGTATTCTTTTACGCTGTGGGCTGCATAGTCTTCCATCTTTATACCCCTGTCATTTTTTTCAGTGCTTTCACTTAGCACCTCTGCAATAAAGTCCGGGGCCGGAAAAAGTTTTTGATTGGGCAAAAAGGAATCCGCCCTGCCCTGGTTGAAAAAACACAGATCAGGCTCGTAATCATTTCTTGTCAGGCGTATCATTAATTTTTCATAACCAACAAACCCTAAGTTATGATGACTGGCATATTTATCTATAGCAAACAGCAGGTATTTCAGGGTAATGTTATGTATCATTACTACCGGGCTGTGCAATACTATCTCGCCATTTATAAACTCGGCTTTTTCCTGGTCGGTTATTTTGTTATAAAAAAAATTCCGCCTTTCTTCTTCTGAAGAAAGAAACTCCTGTAATTCTGCCACATAATCTTTTAACCGCGGCGAATTTAATATGGGTTCCAGAATTTTTTCCATTACCGTTTTTACTGAATATTATATGTTCCTAACAATGCTTTATAGTGTTCACTATTTCTTCTGCGCAGGCTTTCATTAACCGCAAGGTCCTGTATGCGCATAAATCCGTCAATAATAGCTTCAGGCCGTGGCGGGCAACCGGGCACATACACGTCCACAGGTATTATCTGGTCAATACCCTGTAAAACGCTGTATGTATCAAAAATACCACCTGATGAAGCACAAGCCCCTACAGCCATTACCCAACGCGGTTCAGCCATTTGCAGGTATACCTGTTTTAATACGGGGCCCATTTTTTTTGCAATTGTACCCATAACCATCAGCAGGTCGCACTGGCGCGGTGTAAATCCTAAACGCTCTGCACCAAAACGTGAAAGGTCGTAGGTTGATGCCATGGTAGCCATAAATTCAATACCGCAGCATGAGGTGGCAAAGGGCAGAGGCCACAGTGAATTTTTTCTTGCCAGGCCAATCACACTTTCAATTTTTGTTGCGAAATATCCCTCGCCCATTGAGCCTTCGGGCATACTTGCAACAGCGATGTTATCGTGAATATCGGGTTTTTTGGGATGTATATTGAAACGTACCGGACGTGCCATAATAGAAAATTAATTTATTAATTAAACATCCTTCCTTTAAGAATTGCCCTGCTCAAAAAAATCCATGTTAAAGGACTTGCAAAAGTAACACACAACAACCAATTTTCAGCGTTCTGTTTTAGCAGCCTGTAAAAATTCACACTCCATTTAAAAGCAAATGTAAAAATCCCGCCTCAGGCGGGACTTTAGTAATGCTTTATAATATCTTAATCTTCCCACTGCAGGGCGCCTTTTTTTATAATGTAAATATACCCCGCAAGAAAGAAGCCTACAAAGATCAACACCTCCCAAAATCCCGGCCATTTTAATTCTTTAAAATTAACCGCGTAAGGGTAAAAGAAAATTACTTCAACATCAAACAATACGAACAATATGGCGACCAAAAAATATTTTATGGCCATAGGTGCACGCGCATTACCATGCGTTTCAATGCCACTGGCAAAGTTTGCCAATTTATCTGCGGTAGGCCTTTTTGGGCCAAGCAGGTGGGTTGCTATCATTATAATTGTAACAAGCCCCCCCGCGAATAATAGCTGAATGCCGATTGGAACATAATTACCAGCCGTATTGGTGGTGTTTGCATCAAGCAGAATGTTAAGTAAATGGGCCATACACCGTAGTTGTGCAGCAAATGTAAGCGCATGTGGTTAAATAAAAAATTTCCTCTTTTAGTTAATTCTTAACGCTCCTGGTAAATGGATGATGAAAATTAAGGTTATTTAAAAGATCTTTTACCAAATTATGCTCCAATGAACCTGGTATTGAAATCAGCAACATTTCATCAAGGAATTCCATCGCTTTTTTATCACGCTCAACCCTTTCCCCAAGGCTGCAGTAATGATAATAATAAATGAACAGGTAATAATCGTTTGCAAAAATCGTTTTTCTATATGTTGCAGTATCCCGCCAATAAAATTGATTTGCAAAAGTAATTGGTCCTACAGCCAACCCTCTGCTTGTATCCCTGTCCGCCTTTTTTGCTGCATACACCCTTATAGTATAGCCCTGTGGCTTATCAGGATAAACGTTTATATAAGCTTTCGCAATTGAATCTGCCTGCCACCAGGTTTGTTCTAAGCTAATATTATCCTTGGCGCTGTCAATGAACTTTAAAGCAATTTGCCCCATGTGATAGTAGTCTGATTGAGACAATTTATTATCACCTGTTGGGTTTGATTGGCCAAAAGCACATTGACAACTAATTACAAGGCCAATAATGCAACAATATTTTGCGAAGGGTTGTGACATCGCGGGGTGATTATAACCGAATAAATTTATAACTATCAGTTTCACAAAGCTATTAAAAATAAAAAACTCCTCTTTTTGCGAGAGGAGTTTTTATGTAGAAGTTTATTTATTTCTGTTTGGTTCCCGTGCCCGCGCCGGAGGCCGGTTTAGTACTGCCGCCATTTTGTTTGGCCTTCTCGTATTTATCAACTGCCGCTTTCAATTTATCACCAGTATCTTTTGCAAAGTTATACTCAGCCGATCCCGGCGCTGTAACCAGCAACATTTCATCAAGGTATATAATTGCTTTTTTATATTGCTCGATCCTGGCCATGCCTTTAGCGTGAAAATAAAAATAAGTAAACAGGTAATAGTCATTCCCAAAAATGGTTTTACCGTAGCTGGCGGTATCTTTAAAAAAGAACTGGTTTGCCGTAGTAATTGGTTCAATTGCCAGGCCCCAGGCTGTATCTTTATCAGCTTTTTTAGCCGCAGTTACCCTTATGGTGTAAGGCTGCGGTTTATCAGGGTAAGCAGCAGCATAAGCCTTGCCAACTGAATCTGCTGTTGCATATTCCTGCATTATTGTTACGCTGTCTTTTGTAACGTCAATAGAAGCAATAGCCGAGGTACCTAATTTATAAAAATCAGCTTCAGACAGTTTTGTATCACCCCTAAGTTTAGCCCTCAGGGTCATAAAGTACTCAACTTGTTGAAACTTGCCGGCCGCGGTCATAATATTTACACCTGTGGTAGCGTAGGTAATCTCATTCCTTTTTATTGTATCAACCTGTATGGCCTTTTGCAGGTAAACGGCTGCTGTATCTTCATTACCCTTAAATTTCGTGTACACCTTAGCAGCAAGCACGTAGTCATCCGGCTCTGGTGCTTTGGTTACCGCAAAAAACTGCTGTAAGTATTGTTTAGCCTTAATTGAATCGCCGGTTCTGTCATAATCATAGGCATACAACATGTTCAGGCGGTCAAAGGTTTTGCAATCCCCACTTGCCATAGAATCTGCCTTGGCAATTGATTCCTGGTATTTACCGGCACGGAAAAGGTAGTCAGCCTGGAAATAAGCCGTCTGGCAATCCCTGTCTGACATGGCTATATATTTATCAAGATATTCTTTTGCTGCGTTTACGTCCTTGTCTTTATAATAGTCAAAATAATCATAGTAAACCGGGCCGTAATTGGCATCGGCGTTTATAGCCCTCCCATACCAATCATCCATTGATGATTTGTTGTCCTGGCTTTGGTAAATATGCCCAATCCTCGCATAACCTGCTGCATACTTGGGGTCGCGCACAGTTGCATCTGTAAATGCCTGCACAGCATCACCGCCATGGTCGCTGCCCATTTTTAAATAATTAATACCAAGGCTTATATCAATATCCGGGTTTTTTGTATCAATTGCAGCAGCGCGTTTTAGTACGTCAACACCATACTGGGGGTCGCCCTGTTTGCTGTCGCCCATAGCATTTGCCCTGCCTATAGCGTTTAATATATCTGCATTTTCAGCGCCTTTTTTGCCTTTTGACGCTGTAATAGCCTGCTCAAACTGCTGTTTGGCCTGGTTAATATCACCGTTTTCCAATAAAGTTACATTGGCACTGCCAACATATATCCATGGGTCATTAACACCACCTTGAAGCGCCTGCTGGAATAGGGACTTTGCCTTGCCAAACTCCACTGAGTTGTTTTTGCCTGAAATTTCATAGTCCTGCAGGTAGGCCTGCCCCAGCCAGTAAATTGATTTTGCATCTTTTGGATTGGATGCCACTACTTTTTCAAGCGCCTGTATGGCACTTTTTGTTTTACCATAGTAAAGAAACTTAATCCCGTCGTCTACTGTCTGCGAAAATGAAAATATCGCAAACATCAGCGATAAGATTGTTAAGGCGCTTTTCTTCATTGTTTTCATTTTATCAAGTTATTAATCGTTATGTTGCTCAAAAAAATAGGGCACATATTCTTCCTGTCCTTTAAGCATTTTGACGGCAGGCTGCAATATACGTTTACCCGTTTATTATTTAATTATTTTATAAATTTCCTGACCGCACACTAAAGTCCATCAACGCCGGAAAAAGCAAACTTCTTCTAAATATCAACTGCCCCCTTTCAAGGCTCATAAATGTTTTAAACGCCCTGCCCATTGATACACTGTTCTCTTTTAATATATAATACAAAGGCCGTACCAGCGGGTATTGGCCATACATTATTGTGTACTGTGATGGCCTTGCAAAATAATTTGCACGGTTTTTACACTCCAAAATCCCCAGTTTTAATTTGTTTAAATAGGCTACCTGCTCTGGGTCCTGTTCGTTGCCTACCCAGCTTGACCCCACAAAGCCCACCGCATTTACATTGCGCGACACATAATCAAGCACTGCTTTGCTGCCGCCTGCAGCTTTTACGTTACTGCCAAAAGGTTTGCCCTTCAGCACCGAATCAATAAGGTAGCGCACTGTACTTGTGGCATTTTTACCATCAACAGCAACATCTTTACTTGTGTCGGTACCATTTAAAATATTTTGCAGGTACTGCCGGGTAAACACGCTGTCTTTTGAGGCTGCATTTATCACTACATCAACAGCATCATAGGCCAAAATATCAAAATCGGGTTTGTAGGTTAACTTCGATTCGTATATTTTCATTTCCTGGTCGGTAAGGCCTTTTGCCACAATTATCATTCTCGTACTGTCTTTCTGCAGATCGCGAAAGCAGTCTGCTTCTGACTCGTAAGTTGCAATTATATGCGCCTCAGGGTATGTTGACTGGTAAACTTTTATCTCTTCACTTATAACCGGCTTAAAACTTTCGTCAACACTTATATTAATGGTGCCTTTAAAAGGCGTGTCTGTCATTATATAACCCTGCGGCGCGCTATTGCAGGATAGTATTAACACAACTGCTGATAATACTAACAATAATCCCAAAATATATCCTCTTATCATTTCAACCTGGTTAATAATCCTTTTTAAATGCCCTGTACAACCTAAAACCGCCATACATAAGGCAAAGGCCCCCAAACATATACCTGATCAGTGAGTCCCTTGAAAGCAAAAGCTGTGTTAGCGCAGGTATGCCCAATTTATCGCCCAGCAGCATTATTATACCAATAACAAGTATAATGGCTGCCATGGTAAAATCGGCCACTGACCGCATTTGAATATATCCTTTCCGTTGACTATCCCTATACCTTTCTTCCATACAAAACTGTTGAAATATAAGATTGGCAATATACTTATTTTTTGCCGTCATGTTTATGTCAAATATTGCCCGTTGTTCAACAAAATATACTTCAGCCGTCGGTTAAACCCCGCACATAAACAACAAAATCATTATCACGGACAAGCATTAGATTGACACACGAGGCCAAATTACGCTGCATAAGTTTTTAAAAAAAACAATCGGTCAGTCATTTTTTCAGAAGTACCCATCATTTTTAGCAAATTTTTATAACAATGTAACCTGCGCGCATGTTGCGCAATAAGCCGTCGTAAATTACCGCGGGCATCTGTAAAACTTACCACGTTAGTATTGGCAATTAAGGCGTTACAAGGTTTTCTTAACCTAAATGCTGTTAATGTCTTTTAAAAAAATTCAAGGCCTTTTGTATAGGATGCCGGATTAATTACAATTCCACAGGCTTTATTGCGCATTTATATATTTTAACGATTTGATAAGAAATTGGTAACCCAACCAGGCCGGGATGCCGGCAGACAGCTAAATAATAAACAAATTGTAAAAAACAGGGAGTTGCTGTTATGAACAACAAAGTTTTGCTGAAAAATTTATTGTTCCGCCGAATGCTATCTTTGCGGCCATGAAAATTTTGATGGTATGCCTGGGTAATATTTGCAGAAGCCCGCTGGCAGCCGGTATTTTGCAATACAAAGCAGATAACGCTGATCTTGGGTGGGTAGTTGAAAGCAGCGGTACATCCCGCTACCATATTGGCGACCCGCCGCACCGGATGAGCCAAAAGGTTGCCCTTTCGCATGGCATTGATATAAGCAACCAGCGTGGCAGCCAGTTTGCAAAAGAAGACATGCTTACTTTTGACCTGATTTATGCCATGGACCGGGACAACTATGCCGATATTAAAAGAATGAGCGGCGAGTTATGGAATGAAGAAAAAACGGATTTGATATTAAATGAACTATACCCAGGCGAAGACAGGGAAGTGCCTGACCCGTGGTATGGCAATGAAAAAGATTTTAGGGAGGTGTTTGATATGCTGGATAAGGCGTGTGATGCGTTGATATTCCGGTTAACTGGTAAGGAAGGTTGATTGGTTGATCAGTTTGGAAAGAAATTAATAACATAAACCTGGCGCCTTGGCGCCTTTGCGAGAAATATAACCAGATGGCAAAAGTTAAAGCAGGCTTACCACAGGGCACAAGAGATTTTAGCGCGGAAGTGGTGCGCAAACGCAACTATATTTTTAATACAATACGCAATGT
>JABDGS010000024.1 GCA_013285915.1 Bacteroidota bacterium | reverse complement strand
AAGATGCTGTTTTAGCTTGTAGTTGTAAGACCTTAGCGTTAAGCCATACGTCCAGTAATTATTAAGCAATACACGCATTTTTTCTTCGTCCTTCGATATCAAAACGTTAACGCCAAGAGGGATTTTATTGGTTGTATCAAAATAGGTGAAAAATTGGTTTGCCACGGTGCCATCAAAAACCTGTTTGAATACGTCCCATGTTTTTACATAATAGTCAATAACAAATCTCTCCTGTAACTTAATATCAGCGTTATTTGATTCATACTGTGCAATACTGTCAGCCACGTGGTCTTTTATTATAAGGCTGTAACCGCCTGCGTTTCTCAATTGTACCAGTGTTAAATCATTAAACTGAAACAAGTGCAGGCTAAGCGTGTATTGGGTTGAATAGTAGTACACCGAATCCTGTGCGTTAATGTTTGTGAAATTACCTTTTGCTATTTTTGTTAAAGAGTCAATGCCTCTTATCTCCAAATCATTTCTCTCTATCAGTCCTTTTAAGCCTGCTGTATCGTTTTCGACATTATTTATAAGCCCGATGATGTAGTTTTTTTCGCGGTGGCCTTCAGAAATTTTTTCCCGTATTGTTTCAGCAAAAAAGCCAAGCGTTACTGCAAGAAAGATCATTATAAACTCAGCAAGAAACTCTTTGAATTTTTTCTTTTTGTGATGCAGATCAGGATGATGATGAACTTCCATTTTTTTATCAGTTGGTTTGCGATAAATGGTAAATATTAGTTATGCAGGCGGCAGTTTTGTTTTATAAAGATATTCCATTGGCAAATTGCAACTTAAGCAGGCAGTAATTATTTTATGGCGGGGCTGATGGCCGTTGGCGTACAAAGCTTTAAAAAACTGGGCGAAGGCGGCAGATTTCTTTTACACTCCAGGCACTCCCTGTCGATGAAGAGAAAATAAAATTGCATGCAAACCCAACCAAAATAAGCTGGCTGGCATCTTTACCATTACAAAAACCTGCTGCGCTAAACCAAAATATGTATTATGAAAAAGGTGAGTTTATTACTAATGGTTTTGGCTGCAGTTTTTTTTGCCTGCACCAAATCAAACGATGCGCGTGATCAAATATCTTTAAGTGCATCTACCACGCAGGCAATGGTTGGGCAAACAGTTTCTGTAACGGTTTCATCAAATGTAAATGCAACCCAGTGGACGGTTACACCATCAACAGTTAGTAAGGCATTTGTTATTACCACCAACAAAACCAATTATTTCAATTTTAGTGAAGCTGGGGTATATACAGTTTCAGTAAGCGCAAAATCGGTAGATTATGATTCAACCGCACACCAATCGCTTGATTCATGCTGGAACCATACCAGCCACGGGCATTGTGTAAAAGGCATTGATTCGGCTTCAATAAAAATAATTGTTACAAAGTAACAGTATGGGCTGTTTTTAAAAGTAAGCCTGCAGTTTACAGCATGAACAGGGCTTACTTTTTTCGGCCCGTAAACCTTATTACTGAGCCCACGCCATTATGAAAGGCACCTTCGCTTAATTCTATTTCTTTTTCCTCCAGTTCAATTATATCATAGTTCGGGAAGTCTGCTTTTATTTCTTCAATGGAGAACAGCATGGCTATATCCGTTGGCCCACCAACTTTTTCATTCTTAGCTAAATAACTGAGATGGTTTTTGCTGAATGCTTCAAATATAATTACGCCGCTCTTACGTAAATATTTGTCGAGCGTTTTGTGGTACTGTGATTTAATTTTCGCTGGAAAGTGCGCATATATCAAGGCAATCACATCAAATTGTTCCGCCTCAAAACCCAGGTCCTGTAATTCACCAAGGCGGTAGTCAATTGTTACGTTGTTGGCCTCAGCAAGTTTAATGGCTTTCTTCTTCCCTTCAATGCTTATGTCAAATGCTGAAACAAACCGGCCCTGGCTCGCCGCAAAAACTGCGTTACGCCCTTCACCTTCAGCCGCAAAAAGTATTGGGCCAACAGGCAATTTTTCCAGTTGTTGTTTTAAATATTCATTTGGGTGTGTGCCATAAGCAAATTCTTCCCTGCCAAACCTTTCATTCCACCTGTCGAGCCATGCGTTATTCATGCTGTTTGTTAAGTTAGTCTTTATAAAATTGTATTAAACACTAAGTATGCTTAATAAACCGGTTTAAGGGGTGAAGTTAGCAACAAATACCCTGATGCCTATTTACAGGCACCCGTGCGTGCACTATTGCAGAAAAATATAGTCCCTACAAATATCTTGTACATAGTGGCTATTTGTTTTACATTAGCTATGTGGTAAAAAATAATATTCACCGCCGCGGCTTTATACAGCAAACGGCTATGGCGGCAGCAGGCCTGTTTGTGCTGCGGTTGCCCGCAGGTGCTGCCCCCTTTACGGGCGCAGGTTACCCGCTGCACAATATTCCGGTTGATAAAAAGCTTGACCCGGCATGGGTACGGTCGTTATATAACAGGGGATCTGCAACCACTTATCTTAAGAGCAAAAACGAGTTGAGGTATATCGGCATGCCGTCAGGCGGCCTGCATACGGGCACAGTATACCTGGGTGGTGACGGCCGCCTTTGGCTTTGGAGCATTTATAACGATGACCGCGAAGGTGTTGACCCTAAAACAGCAATATGGAATGATGGCAGTACGGAGCGTAAGATAATATCCCGCGATGGTGCCAACTACGTAGAGCCAAGTATTGCCGCCAACAGAAGAGTGCTGGAGCAGGGCTTTGCCATTAAGCTTATGTACGATGGTAAAACGATTATAAAACAACTACGGGAGGAAGATTGGGATGAAGTAAGCTTTGAAGCTACTTATCCACTTGCAAAAATTTCGTTTACAAGCAAAGATGTTCCAATAAAGGTAGTTATGTATGCCGGTGGTTTTTTTATTCCATTAAATGCAGATGATTCAGGCTTGCCTGCAACACAGTTTACTATCGAAGTGCATAATACTTCAAATCAAAATATACAATGTTCCCTTATTGGTTGGCTGGAAAATGGCGCTAATAAATTAACTGCAACGGACAAAGACGGCACACGGAAAAACAATGCCATAAACGGGGAAAACATTACGGGCATATCAAGCACGTTTAACCCTGCAAACAATGACATAACGAGTAAGCCTGATGCCGGCACCACGTGTTTTGCTGCTATGGATGGCAAAGGGCTGATAAATACCAATACCAACCTGTTTGTGCTGAATGAAGAAACTTTTACTGCAGCCGATAACGAAGAAGCACAGCAACCCGCATCTGAAAAGTTGATCGGCAGCATTGTAGTGAATAATAATGTTGCGGCGGGTAAATTTGCCACGCAAAATTTTGCAATAACATGGCATTTTAACCACCCCAATAGTACTGTACAAAAACTGGCGGCGGATGCTAAGGAAGGATTTTATTATGGCAAACGTTTTAACGATGCCGCGCAGGTAATGGCTTATATAGCACAAAATTTTACGCGGCTGCATACACAAACATTTGCATGGCGGCAAACCTGGTATAATTCAACATTGCCGTGGTGGTTTTTGGAACGCACATTACTAAACATATGCACAGTTTCCACGGCCAATACTTACCGTTTTGGTACAGGTCGTTTTTGGGGCTGGGAAGGCGTTAATTCGTGCGAAGGCACCTGCACGCATGTTTGGCAATATGCGCAGGCATTGGGCAGGATATTTCCTTCACTAGAAAGAGATACGCGGCAGCGTGTTGATCTTGGTATTGCGATGCGTGATAACGGCGGCATATTGTTCAGGGGCGAGAATGCAAACCGCCCTGCTATTGACGGCCAGGCAGGCACCATACTGCGTTTTTACCGCGAGCACCAAATGAGCGCCGACAATAGTTTTTTGCAAAACAACTGGCCGCATATAAAAAAGGCAGTAAGCTTTATGATGGCGCAGGATAAAAACGGCGACGGCATGATTGACACGCCTATGGAAAACACGCTTGATGCCATGTGGGATGGCGAGATTGCCTGGATTGTGGGCCTGTGTATTGCAGCAGCAAAGGCAGGGCAACTGATGGCGGAAGAAATGAATGATACGGCTTTTGCCGCAACCTGCCAGGAGTATGCTAATAAAGGCGGAAAGAATATGGCTGAACAGTTATTTAATGGTGAGTATTTTATTCATAAGCCCGACGCGGTGCAGGGCAGGAAGAAGTTAGGCTCATATAATACGTGCCATATAGACCAGGTGTATGGCCAAAGCTGGGGGTGGCAAGTAGGGCTGGGCAGGCTTTGGGATAAGGAGAAAACACTGTCGGCACTGCGTGCTTTATGGAAGTACAATTTTGCCCCTGATGTTGGACCTTATATAAAAACGCATACCGGTGGCCGCCCTTATGCATTGGAAGGCGAAGCGGGCTTAATTATGAACACCAACCCGCATAATGAGCCAAAGCCTTATGGCGAAGAAGTTACCTGGCAGATGGGTTATTTTCACGAATGTATGACGGGCTTTGAGCACCAGGTGGCCGCACACATGATGGCCGAAGGCATGACCGATGAGGCGCTGGTTATTACCCGTGCTATTCACGACCGGTACCACGGCGCCAAACGAAACCCCTTTAACGAAATAGAGTGCAGCGACCACTACGCCCGCGCTATGGCCAGCTACGGTACTTTTATAACTGCCTGCGGATTTACCTATCACGGCCCTAAAGGTTATATTGGTTTTAACCCTGCTTTTGGCGCAGATGATTTTATTGCACCGTTTACCGCAGCCGAAGGCTGGGGTACTTACGCACAACAACGGAAAGGCGCATTGTTCACCGCGCAATTGGAAGTAAAATACGGTACCCTACGTTTGAAAGAATGGGCCGTTGCATTAAAAGATAACAGGCAAATTACAAGGGCTGCCCTAAAATTAGAAGGTAAAAATGTGCCGTGTACCTGGCTTGGTAATGTTGTGGTATTGCATGATGGTGTACAGGTGAGCGAAGGTCAGCGGTTGGTGGTTGAGGTTGGGTGAGGGCCACACGAACCACTAAGGTTAACGGAAGAAGCCTTACTTGCTCAAGGGAATGCCAGTGGTTAGGGCTTCGTATTGGTATTCAAATTATTGGTTAAGTATTGTCTTTGTAATAATTTGAAAAAATATCAATTGCCTCATATAATTCAAAGCCAATACCTTGGGCAAGTTGGTTTAGATCGGTCATGCTGTGTGTCAAGAATATTGAGACTGCTTTTTTTACCGGGTCCGCTGACCACCAACCACCATAAGCGCCGGGCCAGCCAACGGAGCCAATGGAGCCTGAACAAGGCATTGAGCCATACCTGCTTTCCTTCATTACCACGGCAAGCCCCAGGCCAAAGCCATGATGTTCTCTAAAGATTGATGAACCCAGCAATTTTGAATGTTCCCTTTGGTATGCAGTTAATTGATTGGTACACATCAAGTCAATAGTTTTCTTCTTTAAGATCTGAACACCATTTGAACACCCACTTTCTACAAAAATTTTTGCAAATTGTAAATAGTCGCCCATAGTTGACCAAAGCCCCTGACCGCCCGACTGATATTCTAAATTGGCAGGGCGTTCTTTAAAGGCCATTTGTGACGGCACCGTTTCAATATCTATTACATTACCTGATCCATCATAACCAATATTTGAAGCACACCTGTATTTTTTGTTTGCTGGAACACTAAAGAACGTATCCCTCATTGCTAATGGACCTAATAACTTTTCTTCCATCACTTTGCCCAGGGGTTTTCCTTCTATGGTTGAAATAAGCATACCCAACAGATCGGCAGACCTGCCGTAGTTAAATATTTCACCAGGCTGGCTGGCTAAAGGCAAAGCTGCCAATGCATTTATCCATTGCTCATTTGTAAGTGCTGAATCAATGTCACCACCCAGAAATCCATTATATGTAAAACCTGCCCTATGGGTTAATAAATCAAGTATTGTGATGGGCCTGTTTGCATCTTCGTATTCCCCGGGCAGGTTTTTTAAAACTTTCATATTCTTAAACTGCGGGAACCATTTAGTTATGGGGTCGTTCAAGTCCAATTTCTTCTCTTCGAATAACATCATCGCCAGTACCGACGTAACTGGTTTCGTCATAGATGCGATCCTGAAAATAGTATCACTCGTCATTAATTCGCGGGGCGCTAAATTCCTGTACCCCTCAGTTTCCTGGTATATAACCTGCCCATCTTTCCAAATAAGGCAGGTAATCCCGCCGAGCTTTTTATCATCTATAAATTTTTTATACATTTCCTTTTTTGTCTTAAGCATTTTGATTTTTTTTCCTCAAATCGGGGCAGCAAATATACGGCGTTGCCGGAAGGGTGGTAATGCGTAGTTGGCATCATGCAGCCCGTTGACTGCTCAACCCAAACAGCTCTAAAGCGAACTCTGCGAAACATAAAAAAATTATAAAAAATACACCAAAAAGGGTATTGACACAAGTGCAAGAAGTAAATATGTTTGCCGGTAGCTAACATCGTCTATAAAAAAACACCGCTGCCGTTAAAACGGTGAAAATACAAACTGCCATGAAAAGCTTAGAAGCCAAATTGTTGAAAGCCTGCCTGGCCACATTATCTTTTAGTTTTTTGCTCCTGGGCCCTTTGCGAGTCTTTTCTCAAAAAAGCAGCCTGATTATTAAGCCGGGTACCAGTTTGATTATTGCAGACAAAATGCTTGTATTGAAGAATACAGATATTTTAGACAGCGGCATTCTGGATGCATCCAATGGCAATATTTATTTTACCGGCGGTGGCAATACTGTCGTTTCCAGTGCGGTAGCGCCCGTGATAAAAGTATTTACGCTGCAAAAAACAGATAATGGTACAGTAACACTTAACAACGATATTACTGTTACAGGCATGGTTGATTTTCACCATGGCATTGTTGAATTAAATAATCAAACGCTGTCGCTGGGCGGTACCGGCGTATTAAATAACGAATCTGAAGATGCCCGTATAACAGGAATTGGAGGTGGCGCTGTTACTGCATTTAACACTGAAGTTGGGGGCCCGTCACAGTTAAATGTTGGCAACATTGGCGCGGTAATAACTTCGTCCACAACCCAAAACAATATAACGGTAAGCCGCATGCATAAACCGGCTACCAGCCCCGATGGCACCGTTTCGGGCATACAGCGAACCTACCTGCTGCAACCTGCCAATAACGCCGCACTTAATGCCACATTGCGTTTTTATTATTTTGATGCGGAGCTTAACGGCAAAAATGAAAATACCCTCGGTTTGTGGAGCAGTACAGACGGGGTAACATGGATAAAAAGCGGTATAACATCCCAAAACACAACCGAAAACTATGTAGAACAAACAGGGCTGCCCACCCTTGCCTATTTTACCCTGACTGACGCCGATAATGCGTTACCGTTACGATTGGTTTATTTCAGGGCATCGTGCCAGGATAAATATGCTTTGCTGGAATGGGCAACTGCCTCGGAAATAAATGTGAGCCATTTTGAGGTAGAAGAGAGCACCGATGGCACCCGGTGGAACCTTTTGCAAAGTGTTGCAGCAACCAATAACGCTACCGGAAGCAAGTACAGCTTTAAGGATTATTCACCCAAAGCAACCGCTTTATACCGTTTAAAAATAGTAGAAAAAACAGGTTCCTCTTCTTATTCCGCTGTGTTCAGCGGGGGTTGCCAGGATATAGCCATGCCATTCAGGGTATCACCTAACCCCGCTGTTAACAGCGCAGTGGCAAGTGTATCGGTAAGGCAGGCATTTGCAGCCACTATTGAAATGATAACTGTTAACGGGCAGCGCTTATATTCCGCTGAGTGGCCGCTGCAGCCGGGCAACAACCAGTACAACCTGCCTGTACAAATGCTTGCCGCGGGTGTTTATGTAGTAAGGGTATTGGTAAACAATACCGTTTTACAAACACGGCTTATTAAACAATAAACAATTGATTTGATATATATAAACTATAACCGTATGATAAAGCTATTTACCCTGTTCGTGTGTTTTTATTTTGCCGCTGTTGGCAATATATGTTATGCACAGGTAGCAATAAACACCACCGGCTCTCAGCCAGACGCCAGTTCACAACTTGACGTGTCTTCCTCCAATAAAGGTATTCTTATACCCAGGATGACCACAGCCGGGCGAAATACAATAACCTCACCGGCACTTGGGCTATTGGTATTTGATACCGATAAAGGAACTTTTATGTTTTATGACGGAAGCAAATGGAAAGCACTTGCATTTTCTGATGAAGATAAAGCAGCCGCCCAATCAAGAAATGTTGATGACCCGGCGCCAAACGCTGCATTTGGCAGCAGGGTAGCTATATCCGGCAATTATGCGGTCATCGGAGCGCCCAGGTATGCTACGGGTGGTTTGACCAATGCAGGGGCGGCATACGTATTTTTTAAAGGGCCATCCGGCTGGAAACAACAGGCCAAGCTACAGGCGTGGGACGCAGCAGCCAGCGACTATTTTGGCGGTGCTGTTGCAATTTCGGGCGACTATATTGCTGTTGGCGCCGCTCCCAAAAGCTTAGGTGGCAATTCAGCACAGGGCAAAGTTTACCTGTATAAAAGAAATGGTGACTCATGGGATAATGACAGCAGTGTTACAAAAGCCGGCGGTGCCGCGTTTGAAGATTTTGGGTGGTCTGTAAGCCTTTCTGCTTCAGGTTCAGCAGGCCCTGCCCTGTTGGTTGGGGTACCCTATTCTGATGTTGCCGGTACTGATAAGGGCGAGGTACAGGCCTTTACCAGGGGTGCCTCTGGCTGGGCATTTACGCAAAGCATTGTACCGGGTGACCTTGCTGCCAGTGATTATTTTGGCGCTGCCATTTCAATGTATGGGGACTATGCAGTTGCAGGCGCCACGGGGCAGGACAATACCACATTCAGTTACCAGGATGCAGGCGCTGTTTACATATTTGTTTTTGGCGGTGGTGTGTGGAACCTTCAGCAAAAAATAAGTGGCAGCACAGCAAAAGGCCAGTTTGGGTTTGCTATAAGCATTTACGATGATAAATTAGCAGTTGGCGCCCCCTGGGCCACCACGTACAACAATACCAGCTCTTCGGTGTATTTATACAAGCGTACGGGTGCCAATTGGGCCAACACGGGCTATTTGTTTGTGTATAATTTTGAAATAGTTCCAGGTGCGGGCCAGATCAACGCCAATGGCGCCAGCACCTCCATAAGCATAGCAAACCTTACGTTTGGTATGTCGGTTGCACTTGATGGGAATACGCTGCTGGTTGGCGCATCTGGCGGCATTGAGTACCCTAATGGCGGCAGCAGTTATTATAGCGACGCACAGGGGTCGGTGTATCTTTATAAGAATTTTTCAGGGGACACTTATACCCGTACCCAAATAATAAAATCTGATTATCCTGCCATTGGCGACCTGTTTGGTATGTCGGTAGGTTTATCCGACGGCAAGTATATTATATCTAATTCGCATGCTATTGTAAACGGCAACGTTAATGCAGGGGCTGTATATTTTGGTGCTGTAACGCAGTAGGGGGCTGCTGCCATGCCTGGAGGGTTGGGGCTTACCAGTTTGCCGGTTTCAAAGAATTGTGCAGTAAACGCAGACCTATAAGGTTTTTGAAACCTTATAGGTTGCTTATTACTTAAAGCCAACAAAATATCTTTATTGGGCTGTTGTTGTAATACATATGCTTTTTACCTTTGAATGCCAGTCAAAGACTGGCTTTTATTATAAATCCGTAGAGCGCTGCGCTAACTCGTACGGATAGCAAACTGATTTTATTTTTTGCGGGGAACATGAAGGAGAGCAGGGGGCTTCGCTAACTAATACGGATAGCAAACTGATTTTATTTTGGAGGAACATTAAGGAGAGCACGAGTTAAGATAACCAATTATTCAATCTTGCGGGGAGAAAGCAGATAAAAATTGATATTTTTGTATTATGCGCCTTGGCAGAGAATACGATATTAACCAATTACGCGATTATTCTAGCCTGTTTTCCCGATGCGAAGTAGCCAAGTGGTACAAAAATGATCTATCCAGTCTACGAATGAAGGTTGACCGGTATGATTCTTCGCTAATTAAAAGAAGGCATAGCTACCTCTCTTATCTTAGATACGTTTATCGCGTACTTGAAAGATTTTATCCCAATGAATATGTGTATAAGAATGAATTTATTAGCAAGTGGTTATTACAGGAAATAGGCGTAATAGATTCGATTGTTTTTAGCGAATTTAGATTGGGTAAAGCGGTAGCTGATCTCGCCATGTTTAATGGGGTGTCAAAAGTTTTTGAGATAAAAACGCTACTTGATAAAGAGGCAAGGCTAAACAATCAACTTGAACAGTATGGCCAATTGTTTAATGAGGTTTATCTAATTGTTCCTGAAGTAAAGTCTCACCAGTACATGAAACGAGACATCTCAACTGGCATTATTATATATAGCCATGCTGCTAATTCCTTTTCCTTAATTAGACAGCCTCAGCGAAATGAACAGATTAATGTGGATGTTTTGATGCAAGTTTTGCATACACACGAATATGTAACTCTTGTCGAGCAGTATTTCGGAGAGAGGCCGAAGTTTCATGATTTTAATAAATTTCAGATTTGCAAAGAGTTGATGCGACAGATTCCTATGCATGCATTAAGTAAACAGTTTGTTGAGCTCATGAAGTCAAGGAGAATGCACAACGTATTTTCAAAAGAAGAAAGTCAATTGAATCAACTTTTCTTGTCCATGAACTATTCTGCTACTCAAAAACATCAATTATTATCTAATTTAAATACAACAATTAGCTGATGTATTATCCCTTCTTAAGAGCCCGGCAGTTCGAGCTGATTTGCGTAAGAGAACTTGCCGCCGAAGGATCGATTCAAGGTCGTGTTGTCCCTGTACTGGAACCTGTTAAAGAATCCATTAACAGTCTAAATCTTGCGAATAAGGCGCTTATCGATTATGCTCAAACAGCATACTTAATCCTTAACCCCTTGGTTGGAGAACTGCCTGGAGATAATGAGGATTTCAGCGCTTATCTTGATTCGCTGGGAAGTTCCGGTTTTTTACCTGCTTTTCATTACACCAATAATGCTGACTTTATAACTGCTATGATAGCTAAGTATCAGTTTAGTGGATGTATGCTGATATGTTATTCCAACTTTGCGGATAATGATTCACTGCGCCAGCTTTGTACAAATTCATCCATCAGCCATTTGATGGTACTAGAACCGCAAAAAAATCGCAGCTTTGACCGCTATCTCAAAGGATTGAACAAAACATACATTCGGCTAGACGATGTATTTGAGAAACAGGAAAAAAATGCCGACTTTCTTAGTATCACTGCTCATAAATTTTCAGAGGAACATTTGTATTATGCGGAAGATGGTTATCAAGGCTTTTCGGATTTTAGCGTACTGCCGAGTGAATACATCGAAGGCGGCAGTACACCCAGGGCTGTGGTGATTCATTTAACGTATATTAACGCCCAGGAGGAAAATCAAATATGGATTAGACATTTTACATCCGAGACCAATGATTCTATCGCGAACGTGCAGGGAAAATTTGCTGAGGCATCTGCTAAGGCCATCGAATTTTGTGACGCCTATCCATTGAATAATTCAGCGATACAAGAGTTGAGAGAGTACTATAATAACCAAAGATATCCTGGGCTAGGTACCGTAAAAAAAATATCAATCAAGAACCATCTCCTTGTTGTCAGCAGTTTTTTAATTTAACAAAATGGCAAAGGTTTGTACACAGTGTTTTGCAGACAGAGAATTATTGGGGTTTATAAATAACAAACCCCAAACTAGCGACTGCGATTTCTGTGGCACAAAGAATGTTGCATGCATTCCCATTGAAGAATTATTTGATTTTTTTTTAGAATTCCTTGCTCATTTCAAGCCCGTTGGGAATGGAACGATGCTTAAGTCTGCAATTCAAGCAAATTGGAGCCTGTTCAGTTCACCAGAAAGCGCATATGCAATACTGAATTACCTTTTATCGAAATTTCGATTGCCAATCTCCAACGCAGATGAATTGGTGGATTTTAGTGACGAAATACTTGAGAATGTCGGTTATTGGGACCAATTAAAACGACAGTTAATTACGAAAAATCGATATATTACTGATGTCAATTATTTGACGGATGAATTAGGGTGGGACGGATTTTTCAGCAGTCAAATTGAAATTCCACAAGGTCAAAGGTTATATCGAGCTCGCTTACACCATAATAGTGGAGAACAACCTTACGCCCCAGCCCAAATGTTTTGCCCACCTGCAGCATCTTCTACGCCCGGAAGGGCTAACCCATCAGGTATTCCTTACTTGTATCTTAGCGACAACCCAGATACAGTACTTTATGAGATTAGAGCAACCTATCTTGACGAAGTTTCCATAGGTACTTTTGAAATTGACTCCAATCTAACCAAACCAGTTCTCATAGCGGATTTTACTGCATCAAGTACAATTTTTCATCCTTCAGCAGTTAGTGACAAAATCAAAGCAACATTACTTAAGCAGAAAATTAGCGCTGATTTGTCCAAGCCCATGCGGCGGTATGATTCTGAACTGGAATATATTCCCACGCAATTTATCTGCGAGTTTATCAAAATTTATACTGGCGTCAGTGGAATTAAGTTTAGGAGTTCATTACATTTAGCGGGTAATAATTTTGTTATCTTTGAACAAGACCTGGTAACTTGTACACAGGTCGACCAAGTGAAGGTGCAGCATATTCTAATATCAAGCTAGGCATGCAAAATTAGATTTATTGATTTCCCCGTTAATACAGATGTCCCGATGGATTGGCCTTGTGCCTAGCCGGGCATCTGAATTTGTAGATAAACTCTCTTATTTAAGGGTATTCAGAGCGCCAACACAAGCTTCACCTCATTCAATTTGATAGATGCTTCACTGCCTCGCGAAATGCAGGGCTATGGTTCAGCATGACAGCTGTTCTCAAAAATAAATATGCAGTTTTTACCGGACAAAACAGCAGTTTTTATATATATGTATAGCAAAGGTATATGGCGTAAGGTTTAAGGCAGAAGGCAAGAAAGTTTCTAGCTATTGAAGCGAAGAAATGAAAGCCAGTTTAACGTTTGAAGTTTAAAATTCGGGAAGAGAAAATGGATTATTATTTATTGAATAGAATATTAGTTTATGGCAACAATGAAAGGATATATAACCATACTGATGTATGCCTGGTGCAGGAAACGGCAAAAGCGGGCTGGTATTTAAAAAATTGTAATATGAGGGTTGTAAAAATGCAATACACAGATAATAAGATAGTTAGCCTTTTGGAGACGCGCTTTTTTGTGTACAGAATGGCTACGAAATGGCGGCGTTTGGACCACGATTTGGGTGGATTTTTTGGATTCGCCTGATTGAGCAAGGATAAAGAAGGTTTAAAGTTTGAAGGTTCCAGTTTAAAGTTTGATAAGGTGGAAGGTTGAGGGCTTAAGGCATAGGGAATAAAGAAGATTTAGAGCGTAATGCTGAAGGCAGAAAAAGGATAAAACGAGTTAAGACAACAGGAAGGTTTTTTAGCCGCCTGCGTAATAAGCAAAAAACGCGGGGCTGATACAACATATTAAAATTAATTTTGCACCACAATAAACGGAAATATGGCTAAGTTGAGTAAACTGGCTGAGTCGCTGGTTGGTTCGGAGATAGTGCGGCTTGGTAACGAAATAAACGACCGTATAAGGCAGGGGGAACATATTTATAACTTTACTATTGGTGATTTTGATCCCAATATCTTTCCCATACCAAAGGAGCTTGAGGAACTGATTGTTGAAAGCTACCGTAACCGTTACACCAATTACCCGCCGGGCGACGGCCTGCTTGAGCTGCGCACCGCGGTTGCCTTTTTTTTAAAGCAATGGGAGGGGCTGGAATATGCTACCAACGAAATACTTATTGCCAGCGGTGGCAGGCCGCTTATTTATACCGTGTTCAAGGCCATTGTGGATGAGGGTGATAAAGTGGTGTATGCCGCCCCAAGCTGGAACAATAACCACTATGTGCATTTAACCGATGGCCAGCATTGCCTTATTGAGGCCACGCCGGAGAATAATTTTATGCCCACAGCGGCTGATATTGAGCCACATATAAGCACGGCCACGCTTATTTGCCTGTGCACGCCGCAAAACCCAACGGGTACAACATTACCAAAAGCTGAGCTGGAAAAGATCTGCGACCTGGTAATTGAAGAGAACAGCAAAAGGGGCGAAAACGAAAAGAAGCTTTACGTGATGTTTGACCAAATGTACTGGACGCTTACTTACGGCAGCACGCAGCATTACAACCCGGTTGGCCTGCGCCCGGCCATGAAGCCATACACGGTTTTTGTTGATGGTATTTCAAAAGCGTTTGCCTCAACGGGGCTGCGTATAGGTTGGTCTTGTGGCCCGGCGGAGATAATTGCAAAAATGAAGGCGCTGTTAAGCCATCTTGGTGCATGGGGCCCGATGAGCGAGCAAAAAGCCACGGCAAGGTTTTTACACAATACGCAGGCAATTCAAACTTATCTTACCACGTTTAAAGCGGGGCTTGAAGAGCGGTTGCATAAAATTTATGACGGGTTAATAGCATTAAAGCAAAAAGGGTATAAAGTTGATGCGGTGGTGCCGCAGGCAGCTATTTACCTTACTATTAAGCTTGACCTTGCGGGCAAAAAAACAACTAACACTGTGCTTGCCACGCAGGCTGATGTTACCAGCTATATTTTAAGCGAGGCTAAGCTTGCCGTTGTACCGTTTTACGCGTTTGGTGCGCCAAAAAGTTCGCCCTGGTACCGGCTAAGTGTTGGTACCTGCCATATTGCGGATATTGAACCAATGTTTAACCAATTGGAAGCGGCGCTGGAAAAATTGCAATAAAAAACTCCGGGCGGTAAACCCGGAGTGTGAATTTCTTTTGCAGTGGCAATCGTTGGCTCTTCTAGTTTTTGTTGCTGATAAATACAAAAGGCTTTTTTCCTCTTTCGCGGATAGCCCGTTGAATCTGGTAAGGCGTTTGAATTACTTTGTAGCGGTTAACGTCAATTACTTCGTTAGCCTTGCAAAATGAATGCAAATCCTCAACATGGTATAACAACTCGTTAAGCAGCTCAACTTCATGTTTAAGCTGTTTGGCGTTCATTGTTACTTTTTTTGTAAGCACCAGCAAGTCTCTGTTTTGGGGATTCATAACACGACTTGATTTTACTTTGCTTTATATTTCTAATAATGATTAACCAACCATACCTCTGTGCGACGGGCATCCGCAATTTTGGCGCCCCCTGCCGTACAGACCACGACTACCTGAACATGAGCTGATAACTATCATTGCAAGCAACAAGAGAACGATGATATAGTTTACCTTCAGTTTCATTTTAGCGATATTTAAAATTAGATGAATTTTAATTATTAAATTATAGTTAATTGAATTTTGTTGAAAATTTAAGGTATAAAAAAATACTGGTAGCTCCGCTGGACTGGGGTTTGGGCCACGCCACACGATGCATACCAATAATAAGGCTGTTGCAAAAAAACGGCTGCGAAGTTACCATTGCCGCATCCGGCGCCATTAAAATATTGCTGCAAAGTGAGTTTCCGGGTATTTTGTTTATTGATCTTAACGGTTACAACATTCAATATTCAAGTAATAAACGGCTTTTACCTGTAAAAATTTTACTGCAGCTGCCTAAAATTGTCGCTGCGGTGCGGCGCGAAAATGCCTGGTTGAAAAAATTGGTTGATGAAAAGAGGTTTGATGCGGTGATATCAGACAACCGTTTTGGCTTGTTCACCAGCAAAATACCGTGTGTTTTTATAACCCACCAGTTGCTTATACAGGCGCCCTTTGGCTGGCTGCAAAACCGGGTGCAAAAACTTAATTACCGTTATATTAACCGCTATAGCGAGTGCTGGGTGCCTGATTTTGAAGAGGGTGGCGGCCTTGCGGGGAAGCTTTCGCACCCGGAAAAGCTGCCTGCGGTGCCGGTGAGGTATTTAGGACCTTTATCAAGATTTGAGGCGATTGCGTCCACAACACAACCGAGATATAGTTGGCTGATGATAATAAGCGGGCCTGAACCGCAGCGTTCCATGCTGGAGAAAAAATTGCTGGCGGTTGCGCCCAAATTACATGGAAAGGTCTTATTGGTGAGAGGAAAGCCGGGCAGCGCAGAACATGTTGAAGTACCAGCAAACTGCACAGCAGTAAACCACCTTACCACAGCGCAGATGCAGGATGCTATTGTTGCAAGCGGGTATATTGTTAGCCGTTGTGGCTACACCACGGTGATGGAAATGCTTGCGATGGGCAAAAAAGCAGTTTTTATACCAACACCCGGCCAAACAGAGCAGGAGTATCTTGCACCGCACCTTGCAAAGCAGGGGTGGTGTTATTATTGTGAGCAGGATGATGATGTTGAACAGCACTTAAATGCTGCAAAAACTTTTGCGTATAAATTGCCGGATGTAAAACAAAGCGCATTGGAGAGCGTGGTAAAAAGCTGGCTGGAGAGCTGGTAAAAGCAATTAGTGTTACTCCGCTTTGGGATAATCAAAAAACCAGAATTGCTTTAATGAGTTTTCAAAGTCTGCCCAGTGTTCTGCAGCAGTTTTCACCGCAAAAATGGCGCAGGTTGGCATGTCGTCAATGCGGGCACCAGTAAGGCTGTTGGCAAAATCGGTTATACCGGGGTTGTGGGCAAAAATGGCGATCGTATCAAATTTGTCGTCTGTCTTTTTAATTGCCCTGGCAAATATTTGTGACGGGGCATTGTACAGATCTTTGAAGGTGATGATATTCTTTTCGTTGTTATATGCTTTTGCAAAAAGGGTACAGGTAGTTATTGCACGCAGGGCGGGGCTTGAAATAAAGGCGTCGATATTGATATTCTTATCCAGCAGGCGTTTTGCCATTAAGGGCGCATCACGCAAGCCGCGATCGTTTAACGGGCGGTCAAAATCTTTCAGCACGGTGTTATCCCAACTGCTTTTGGCATGTCGTATAAGCAAAACAGTTTTCATACTATGAAGGTAAGAAAACCGTGCTTATTTTAAGCCTGTTAAACCAGCGGCCTGCTGTTCATTTTTGACCAGACACGGCTGTAAGACTGTTCGTGTCACGCATAAATTGAGGATTTTGGGATTTAGAGATATTGGGATTTTACAGGAAACTGCATTAAAATAAAATCTCAAAATAACGAGATCAAGAAATCAACAATAATGGACGAGACATTTTACAGTTTAGATGAAACTAATAACCCCTTTCATTCTTCCCTTCAAGGTAGTTTAAGAAAGCCTTGTTTACAACGCGGTTACCGCCTGGCGTTGGGTAGTTGCCGGTGAAGTACCAGTCGCCGGTATTAGTGGGGCAGCTTGCGTGCAGATCGGCAATATTTTGGTATATAACCTGCACTGGTATGGTTGTTTCCGGCGGCGTAATAAGCTCGGCAATTTTATCTGATATTTCCTGGGTGGTAAACGGCTTGTAAATTTGGCGCACCATGTTTTCTGTATGCAACTGGTTGTTGCGTTGCATTTCCTCTATCTTGCCCTTTACTTCTGTTATCACGTTTTCCATACCCCTGTCTTTCAGTAATTCAATGGCAGCCCTGAAAGCTATAAAGTCACCAAGTTTGCTCATGTCAATTCCGTAACAATCGGGGTAGCGTATTTGCGGTGCAGATGAAACAACTATTATTTTTTTAGGCCCAAGCCTTGCAAGCATTCGCACAATGCTTTGCTTTAAAGTGGTGCCACGCACTATACTGTCGTCAATTACCACAAGGGTATCTTCGCCTTTGCGTACAGTGCCGTAGGTAATATCGTATACGTGTTGCACCATTTCATTACGGTTGGCATCCTCGGTAATAAAGGTTCGCAGCTTTACGTCTTTTATGGCGATTTTTTCCTGGCGTATTTTACGGTTTAGCAGGGCAGTAAGCTTTTCTTCATTTACATCGTCACCCCAGCTAAGTATGCGTTGTATTTTAGTGTGGTTAAGGTAATCTTCCATACCTTTTACCAGGCCATAAAAAGCAACTTCCGCTGTGTTTGGGATATATGAAAATATGGTGTTCTTTAAATCGTGATTAATGGCTTCCAGCACACGCGTGCTTAAATGATGGCCTAACGCAATCCTCTCGCGGTATATTTTTTCGTCACTGCCGCGGCTGAAATATATGCGTTCAAAACTGCAGGCCCTGCGTTCTTTTGGTGGTACTATCTGTTCAATCTTATAGTTGCCTTCATCGTCAACAATTAATGCATTGCCGGGCATCAGTTCAGCTACTTCATTTTCACCGACGTTAAAGGTTGTGCGAATAGAAGCACGCTCACTGGCTGCAACAATAAATTCATCGTTTACATAATAGTAAGCAGGCCTTATGCCATGTGCATCGCGCATTACAAAACTGTGGCCATTGCCTACCAGGCCGCCAACCGTATAACCACCATCAAACAGTGGCACAGCCTTTTTAAGTACCGTTGCCAGGTCTGCCGCGTTGGGGTTTTTATCATCTTCTTTTGACAGGAAGTGGTGTATCACTTCCATCATTGCAGCAAGGTCGCTTTGCTTCTGAAACTCACCTGGCTTTACGTTGATCAGCGCAAAAAGCTCCTCAGTATTTACCAAATTAAAATTCCCGGCCAAGGCTAAGTTTTTACCGGGAACAATGTTTCTTTTTATAAAGGGGTGGCAAAATTCTACATTATTCTTACCCTGTGTGCCGTACCTCAGGTGGCCCAACAACAGTTCACCTAAAAACGGCAGATGACCTTTCATAAGGCCCGGGTGCTTTTTAATATCGGGCAGGTATTTTTCCCACTCCTGCAGCTCCTGGCCAATTTTGAAGAAGATGTCTGCTATTGGCTGTGGTGCGCAACTACGCATACGCTGCAGGTAAGGGTGCCCCGGTTCAACATGCAGCTTTACAGCTGCAACGCCGGCGCCATCCTGGCCGCGGTTATGCTGTTTTTCCATTAAAAGGTACAGCTTGTTAAGGCCGTACATTACTGTACCATACTGTTGCAGGTAATAAGAAAAAGGTTTTCTTAGACGAATGAAGGCAAGGCCACATTCGTGTTTTATTTCGTCACTCATGGTAGTTTTCGGGGAAGAAGGCGCAAAGTTACGCCTGTTTACCGTACTAAAAAGTTATTTATATAATTGGCTGCATCTCCGGGGCAAGATTTTCAGCAAGCCACAGAAACTCAGCTATAAACACATCAATATTTTTTTGAAAACCCGGGTCAAGCAGGTTGCCCTCGCCGTCAAAACGCTTGTCCACATGTGGGGTGACCAGCATATATGGAGAGCCTATACCAAACAGCGCTGATATTAGTAACTGCATTTGCTGGGCAGCGCGCATGCCACCTAAAGCCCCGGTACTTGCTGTAACTATGCCGAATGCTTTATGCGCCTGTTTAGGAAAGTGGTCAAAAACATTTTTAAGTGGTGCAGTATAACTGCCATTATATTCAGGGCTTACCAAAATAAATGCATTGGCTTCAAACATGCGTTTAGCCAGGGGTTGCAGTATTTCAGGCGCTTTGCCCGCCTGCGAATACACTTCCTGCTGCAACAACGGCAACTGCCAGTCGCGCACATCAAGCACATTTATATTATGTTCCGTTTTAGACTTCAAATATTTTTCAAGAAACAGCACCAGCCTGTGTGTAACACTTGCCGCTCTTGGGCTGCCCGAAACTATTTCAATGTTCATACATTTCTCCTTTTATCAATCATCTTTCAACACGCCAAATTTACCATTATTTACATCCTCAATGGCCTGGTTAATTTCAGCGGGTGTGTTCATTAAAAACGGCCCGTATTGCACAACCGGCTCATTTATAGGTTCGCCGTCCAGCACAATAAACTCAGCATCGCTTTCAGCCATCGCCTTTATTTCATTGCCGCTATACCCAAACAACAAAAAATTATTTTCCCCGACCGTCTCGTTACTGTTAATCTTTACGTTGCCGTTTATTACCAATATTCCTGTATTGTGCTGCTGTGGCAGTGTAAATGCCACCTGCCCACCTTGATTTAACTGAACACGGTATATGTTTATTGGCGTAAAGGTTGATGCAGGCCCTTTTGTTCCGTTAAAGCTGCCTGCAATAACCAGCAACTTGCCAGCGTTGCCCGGCAGGGTAACAATGGGTATCATTTCTTTGGTAATGGCCTGGTATTTAGGCGTAGTCATCTTTGCGGCGCGTGGTAAATTTACCCATAGCTGCAACATCTGCATACTGCCGCCTTTTGCCGCAAACTCCTTTTCATGATATTCTTTATGCAGCACGCCGCTGCCTGCCGTCATCCATTGCACATCACCGGGGCCGATAACACCGCTGTTACCTGCACTGTCGTTATGCGCCACATAGCCTTCAAAGGTCATAGTTACTGTTTCAAAACCCCTGTGCGGGTGTACGCCCACACCACGTTTTTTATTTGTGGGTGGGTAGTTGTAAGATGGATGATAGTCCAATAAAAAGAACGGACTTATCTTTTTTCCCAGCCTGTTGCCATTTGGAAAATAATTAACCACCTTAAAACCATCCCCAACCATGTGCGCCCCGCCCGCGGGGTACACACCTTCAACTTCTTTTGTCATATAAACTCCTTTCTTCTCCGCTTGTAGAAGGGAATCTGCCCGGTTTTAGCTAAGAACAAGATACTATACCGGGCAGATCAATTTATGCAGCATAACAACACTATTATGCTGTTTTAAGCATCTGCACGTTCAGCTGCAGCTTCACTTCATCACCAGCCAATATCGCACCTGTTTCTGTTGCAGCATGCCATTTTAAACCATATTCTTTACGGTTTATTTTACCGCTTATTTCAAAACCTACTTTTGTTTGGCCCCAGGGGTCAACCATCGTGCCGTTATATGTAACATCAAGCGTTACATGTTTTGTTGTGTCACGTATTGTAAGGTCGCCTTCCAGCTTATAATCTTCATCGCCTTCTTTTGTAATGCCCGTTGAAACAAAAGTTAATTTGGGGTATTGCTCTGAGTTAAAAAAGTCATCGCTTTTTAAATGTGCATCCCTTTGCGCAGCATTTGTTTCAATGCTGTCAACATCTGCTTCAAAAGATATTTTTGCATCACTAAAATCTTCTGAATCGCTTTCCATTGTTGCATCAAATTTTTTAAAGCTGCCTGTTACATAGCTTATCATAAGGTGCCTTACCTTAAAATGAATTTCTGAGTGTGCGGGGTCAATTTTGTACGTTGCCATGGTTTGTTGTTTTTATTATGATTTGAAAATTTAGTTTAATTGCATGGGTACTTCAATAAGCAAAACTTCTGCATTAGCTGTAGCTGTAAGGGTAACGGCATCGGTCTCAGAAATACCAAGGGCATCTCTTTTTGATAACTCCTGGCCATTTACTGTTACTGAACCCTCAATAACAAATACATACAAGCCATTGCCCTTGCCTTTAAAGTTATAAGTCGCGTTAAAATCTTTATCGAGGCTGGCGAGAGAAAACCAGGCATCCTGGTTTATCCAAACAGCACTGCTGTCATCAGGTGCAACCACTGTTTGAATGGCATTTTTCCTGCTCTCTGGTGCAAATGTTTTTTGCTCATAGCGCGGTGTAATATCCTGCTCTTTCGGAAACACCCATACCTGCAGAAACTTTACTTCCTTGTCTTTATTAGCATTCATTTCACTGTGGGCAATACCTTTTCCCGCGCTCATTATTTGTACATCGCCCTGCCGTATAATTTCGTTGCGGCCGGTGCTATCCTGGTGCTGCAGGTCGCCCGAAAGCGGTATGGAAACAATTTCCATATTATCGTGCGGGTGTTTTGAAAAACCAAAACCACCTTTTACTGTATCATCATTTAATACCCTTAAAGCACCAAAATGCACTTTTTTGGCATCATGATAACCACCAAAACTGAAAGAGTGGTAACTGTTTAACCAGCCGTGGTTGGCGTGGCCCCTTTCAGATGCTTTGTATAAAATAGTGTTCATATAAACATTCTCCTTTTTTATTTACGTGTATATACATCTATTTATTCAAAAAAATTTTACTCCTTAGTTCTCACTTTTTCAAGTAGGGCGTTAAGCTGCGCTGCACAGGCATCATCCATAACAACATTCTCATCAAAAAGGTTGTTTATTTTAGCTGTGGTAATTTCAAGGATGTTTAGCCCGGCGGGGGTAAGCGTTATCACTGTTTCCCTTTTATCTTCAGCAGAAGTATTGCGCTTTACCAGCTTTTTTACCTCAAGCCTGTCTATTATGCGCGGCACGTTTGAGCTTTTTTCAATCATGCGGCACGCAACATCACGTACACACATTTGGTCCGGGTACCGGCCTTTTAATATTCTTAATACATTATACTGCTCGTGTGTTAAACCGTACTCCTTAAGTTCCCTGCTCATAATGGTCTTTAACCACCAGGCAGTATATAAAATATTCAATCCTGCTTTGTGCACCTCGGTTTTAAATTTATTGCTTTTTATGGCTTCTTCTAATTTCACAATGCAAATATACATGTATGTACATGTAATTTCCAAATCTTACCCAAGATTTTAACCTGATTTTTTGGATTGAGCTGATTTTTCGTGAAAATTTTGATACCTGGGGTAACTTTTCATGGCATCGCCTGTTGCATTGCAACCATTTGTGCACCAATGCTTATAGCGGCAGAATTTCTTATCTGAGTTGATTGTTTAAAGCAATACAGAAGAACGAAGGCTGCGAACATGAGCTTTTCCTGGAGATACATTAGCAGGGCAATGCGGGCAGCGAAAGTTAGTGCTACTATTGTTTTATACGATACCAGTTTTCCAAAAATATGCCCTCAAGTTGCTTAAAATGCCGGGTATTATCAGTTACTAAAATCAGCTTGTGCTCAACAGCGGTTACGCCAATTAACAAGTCAAATTCATCATTCATTGGTTTGCCAATTTTTCGAAGCCGCACTTTCTCTTTTGCGTACCGCCTGATGCACCCAAAGATTGGTATGATGTTTAAACCACTCAAAAATGCGTCAACCGCTTTATGTGATTTAACCGGGTTATCGCTGTTCTCAGCACCATAGCGAAGTTCAACAACAGTGATCTCGGATACATAAAAATTTTGCAGCCCCTTATCCTTTATAATTTCGTTGAGGTTTAGCTTACCACGCAGAAAGAATATGCAAATATTTGTGTCAAGCAGGTATTGCATTACAGGCTAAAGTCTTTCTTTCTAAATTTTCTCGTTACTCTTATTTCCCTTATAATTTCTTCAGCCGGCTTTTCAGAGGCAAAGGCACCAAACGACTTATAAAAGTTATTTTCGTTGCTCTTCCCTGCGCCTTTTACAGATTTGGAAAGCGCCTCAATAAGCTCAAGCTTGCTGGTTGCATTTAGCCCTTCAAGCATTCCTGAGTATGTTTCAACGATATGTTTTTCAGTATATGTCATCTTCAAAATTAACTCAATTTAGCAAAAAAAATAACACAAGGGATATCTGAAGACAAGCCTGTTAAAAGATTGTCTCACTCTTTCTAAATTAAAATCCCGCAGCATTTTAAAAGCTGCGGGATGTATAAATTTATTCTTTTCTGCCATCTTCAAAATCCACTTTCCAAAGAGTTTCTTCGGGCAAATCACAGTTGTATTATTTTGCTGCGTTTGCACCGCTATTTTGAGCGGCTATCCATGGTGCTATATTGGCACAGGCGTTAAACTGCTTGTCTATATTTATATAGTAAGTGTTTATGTGTTCCCTAAACCATTTTTGCATTACCTGGCTTTTTTTATGCTCCAATGCGGCCTGGGCAATAGCGTTATAGTCATCTTTCATGTTTTGTACATGCGGTGCTGTTCTTGTTCTTAAATAAATAATACGTACCGCATCACGTTGACGGTCATCCTTATAAGCAATAGGTTTTGAAATATCGCCTTCCTTCATGTTTTTCAGGGCTACAACAAGGTCTTTATCCAACTGGTCAATCGTAAGGAAAGTTGAACCGTCCTGGGCCATTATAGCGCCGCCGTTGTTTTTACTGTTTTCGTCTTCGCTGTATTTGCTTACCGCCTGGCCAAATGTAAGGGCGCCTGATATTACCTGGCTGCGGGCTGTATCAAGGGTACCCGATGCAGTTTTTATCTCAACCGGTGTTACTGATGGCAGCAGCAATATATGGCGTATAATAGCATCATCACCTGCGCGGCTTACCATTTGTATAATATGCAACCCGAATTTCGATTTTATTACAGGCGAAACCTGGCCTTCCTTCAACTTCCAAATGGCGGCAAACCATGTAGGGTCCCATTGCTTATCATTCCTGTTTACGCTGTACTGGCCGCCCTGGTCTTTACTGCCGGGATCCATAGTGTACAATTTTGCAAGCACGTCAAATTTTTGCTTACCGGTTTCAACCATGGTTTTCCATTGGTTTAACTGCTGAACAGAATAATCTTCCACATCCTTATTAGGTTTGGGATAAACAATCACCTGGTTTATTTCAAGCTGGCTTTCAAGGTAGGGTAAGCTGTCTTTTGGTATCCTGGTGAAAAAATCCTTTACTTCTGTCGGGCTGATCTTTACCCCGGAAAGAATTTTTTCGCGCATCTGGTCAGCAAGCTTTCTCTCTTTAAACGGTTGTCTCAGATCTTCTTTTATCTGGTAAACGCTTTTACCAGCAACCAGTTCCAACTCCTGCTGTGATCCATATTGCGCTATAAAGGCACGTATCTGGTTATCAAGCAAGGCGTCCAGTTCATCATCCCCAAGCGGTAAAGAATCTTTTGCAGCCTGTATTACAAGGGCTTTTTGCACCAGCTGACCTTCCATAAACGAACATTCTGGGTTAGGGGGCAATTTTACTTCACCGCCTGTAGCCGCTGCCTGGCGCTTATAATCGTCGATAGCATTAAAAACATCCGAATAAAGAATTATTTTATCGCCTATTTGGGCTATTATTTTATCAGCAACAACTTTTTGTGTTTGTGAAAAAGATTTGGTTGCCAAACAAACCGACGCTGCAAGCAGCAGGAAAAATACTTTTTTCATAATATGAAGTAGAACCAAAAATAACTATTCAATACCAGCAAAGCTGCTGTATGGAGTGATTTAACAAAAAATAAAGCGATTGCAGATTGGCGATTGCGGATTGCAGATTGTGATTTAAACAACTTTATAAACATATAATCAAGAAAACTGTACCACCCCGCTTCATCTCAATCTGCAATCTAAAATCCGCAATCTGCAATTTATAAAGTTCTCTTTACCTCAGTTTCTTCGTAAGCAACAATAGTATCGCCCACTGAAATATCAGCAAAGTTTTTAACCGTTAAGCCGCACTCGTAACCGGAAGCAACATCTTTAACATCATCTTTAAATCGCTTCAGGCTACCAAGCTCTGCATATCCGCCTTCTGTGCGCGGATAGATAAGGATGCCATCACGGAACAAGCGTATTTTGCTGTCGCGTTTAACTTTACCGTCGGTAACATAGCAACCAGCAACTGTGGCTTTATCAAACTTATACACTTCGCGTATCTCAACTGTGGCAACTTCTTTTTCTTCAACCTTGGGTTCAAGCAAGCCTTCCATCGCGCTCTTAATTTCCTCAATAGCATTGTAAATAATGGAGTACATTTTTATTTGCACACCTTCATTTTCAGCCAGCCTGTTTGCCTGGGATGATGGGCGTACATTAAAGCCCACAACGATAGCATCAGATGCCGCAGCAAGCACAACGTCACTTTCAGAGATCTGGCCTACACCTTTTAATATTACCTGAACGGCAATTTCCTGTGTAGAAAGTTTTTGGAGTGAATCGCTTAATGCTTCAACTGAACCATCCACGTCGCCTTTTATAATTACATTCAGCTCTTTAAAGTTACCCAATGCAAGGCGGCGGCCAATTTCATCAAGTGTAATATGTTTTTTAGCACGCAAACCCTGCTCGCGCACCAATTGCGCGCGCTTGGTTGCTACCTCTTTGGCCTCAGCTTCATCTACAAACACCCTGAATTTTTCACCTGCCTGCGGCGCACCGTTTAAACCCAATATTACTACCGGCGTTGAAGGCGGCGCTTCCTGCACACGCTGGTTACGCTCGTTAAACATGGCTTTTATACGGCCAAAGTGCTGGCCCGATACCAGCAGGTCGCCCTGGTTAAGGGTACCATTTTGCACCAGCATTGTAGCCACGTAGCCACGGCCTTTATCAAGCGAGGCTTCAATTATGGTACCACTGGCTTCTTTATGCGGGTTGGCTTTTACATCAAGCAACTCTGCCTCAAGCAATATTTTTTCCAAAAGCAGGTCAACATTCAATCCTTTTTTGGCTGAAAGCTCCTGGCTTTGGTATTTGCCGCCCCACTCTTCAACCAGCAGGTTCATTTGCGAAAGCTGCTCGTATATTTTGCGCGGGTTAGCCCCGTCTTTATCAATCTTGTTAATAGCAAATATCATTGGTACACCCGCAGCCTGTGCATGGCTTATTGCCTCTTTTGTTTGGGGCATCACCGCATCGTCAGCAGCTATTACAATTACAGCTATATCGGTAACCTTTGCACCACGCGCACGCATGGCGGTAAACGCTTCGTGGCCCGGGGTATCCAAAAATGTTATGTGTTTATCATTTGGCAGTGTTACTTCGTACGCACCTATGTGCTGCGTAATACCGCCCGCCTCACCGGCTACCACGTTTGCATTTCTTATATAATCAAGCAGCGATGTTTTACCATGGTCAACGTGGCCCATTATAGTAACGATCGGCGCACGCTGTTCCAGTACTTCTTCCTCCTCTTCCTCCTCTTCCTCTTCTTCTTCTACATCGTCAAGGCCCATAAATTCAACCTCGTAACCAAATTCACCTGCTACCAGTTCAATTACTTCTGCATCAAGGCGCTGATTGATTGATACCATTATACCCAGGCTCATACACTTGCTTATAACGTCAGCAAAGCTTACGTCCATAAGGTTTGCCAGCTCGCTAACGGTTACAAACTCAGTTACCTGCAATTTGTTTGTTTCGCTTTCGCCGTCCGCGGCCTCGGCCATTTCGTTGCGCTTTTCGCGGCGGTATTTAGCCTTAAGGCTTTTACCGCGCCCACCCGATCCGGCAAGTTTGGCCTGTGTTTCCCGTATTTTTTCCTGTATTTCTTTCTGATCGATCTCTTTATCTTCCCTGTGGTGCGAATGCTGCGACCTGTTGCCGCCACTACCTGCGCCACCAGCGCCCGCTTTATTTATTGTAATTGTTCTGCGTGAAGGTGCGGGACGGGTATCGCCGCCACGGCTGCCCTGGCCCGGTTGCTGGCCACTGCCGCGGTTAAAGCCTGTACCACCACCTTGCTGGCCACCTTGTTGCTGGCCGCTGCCGCGGTTAAAGCTACCACCACCCTGGCCTGGTGTATTGGCACCGCGGTCACGGTTAAAGCCACCACCGCCACCGCCATGCCCATCCGTACGGTTGTCTCGGTTAGGTATGCCGGGTTGGCCGCCGCCACGGTTATCGCCGGGCTTTTTATCAATGGGTATGCGTTTACGTTTGCGTTTTTCGTCGCGGTTACCAGCAGGTTTTGGCCTGGTATCGCTATCAACCGGCAGGTTTATTTTGCCCAATATTTTGGGCCCTTCAATTTTTTCAGCTTTTATATTTTCTATAACGGGCTGGCCTTCTTCGCCCTCTGCTTCAACCTCTGCCGCTTCTTCTTCTAAATCGGCCAGTTCTTCCTCTTCAACAATTTCTTCTTCTTCCTCTTCTGCAATTGGCCCTGGTTCCTCGGCTTTTTGTATTACTTCAACGGGCTCAGCTTTTTGCTCTTTTTTCTTTGCCTCTTTTTTAGGCTTGGTGGAAGAATCAATAGCCGAGAGGTCAATTTTATCAACAATTTTTGGCCCTTCAATTTCAGGGGCTTCTATTCGTAGTATTTCTGGTTGTGGTGCAGCAACAGGTGCTTCAGGCTGGGGTTTTACTTCTTCAACAGGTTCGGGCACCGGTTCAGGTTTTACCTCTTTAACAGGCTCGGGTGCCGGTTCGGGTTTTACCTCGGGTTTTGGCTCTTCCTTTGCAACGGGTTTAACTTCTTTTTCCTTTCCGAAAGAAATTACCTCTTCATCCCTTTTCTTCCGTTCGCCCTGTACGCCTTTTGGTATTTCAATAAGGTCAGCCTTATTTTTAGCCTGCTTATCACCCTGGAAACCGCTTTGCAAAGCCCTGTACATTTCTTCAGTAAGCTTTGAAGTTGGCCCCAATAAGTCGCGGCTATAACCTTTGTTTACAAGAAATTCAATAAGCGTATCCTGCCCAATGTTGAACTCCCTGGCGGCTTGTAACAATCTTGGTAATTTCAATTCTAACATTCAGTGTTTTTTATTCCTGCGCCTATAACACGGTTAATATGCGCTTTTAATTTTTTATTGTGAGACCAGCAGAAGCGACAATATGTTGCTTCGTTGTGCCACTCACTTTTAACTTTTTATTATAAATCGTCTTTTACCTGTTTTACAAACTATAAAACATTGTAAAACTATGCTTTAACTACCATACTATACCGCAAAACGCTATTTGTAACCCAAAAAAATAAACCTGTTTTTGCCTGTAACAGTCTACCCCCTGTCAAACTCTTCCTTCAATATCTTTCTCACATCTTCAATGGTTTCGCGCTCAAGGTCTGTCCGGCGTTCCAGTTCATCTGCTGTAAGGTTTAACACGCTGCGCGCGGTATCGCAACCAACACGTTTAAACTCATCAATTATCCATGCTTCAATTTCATCGCTAAACTCTTCAAGGTCAATGTCAAACTCCTCTTCATGTTCTTCGTTTTCGCGGTAAACATCAATGTCGTAACCCGTCAATTCGCAAGCCAATTTTATGTTTACCCCGCGCCTGCCTATTGCCAGCGATACCTGGTCGGCCTTTAAATACGCATCAACGTGCTTTTGCTCGTTATCCACTTCCATATAGCTTATTTTGGCCGGTGTAAGCGAACGCTGTATAAGCAACTGTATGTTATTGGTAAAATTAATAACGTCAATATTTTCATTTTTCAGCTCGCGTACAATACCATGTATACGGCTGCCCTTCATACCCACGCAGGCGCCTACGGGGTCAATCCTGTCGTCAAAGCTTTCAACCGCTACTTTGGCACGCTCACCCGGTTCGCGCACAATTTTACGTATGGTAATAAGGCCGTCAAATATTTCGGGCACCTCAATTTCAAGCAGTTTGGAAAGAAAATCGGGGCTGGTACGGCTTAAAATAATAACCGGTGAGTTATTTTTCATGTCTACCTTCTTCACCACGGAACGGATATTTTCGCCTTTTTTAAAGTAATCCTGTGGTATTTGTTCGCTTTTTGGCAGAATAAGCTCGTTGCCTTCTTCATCAAGCAGCAATACTTCTTTTTTCCAAACCTGGTAAACTTCGGCGGTTATTATTTCGCCTATCCTGTCACCATATTTTTTTACCAGCACGTTCTTTTTCAAATCGCCAATGCGGCTTGCCAGCGTTTGTTTTGCAGCCAAAATAGCACGGCGGCCAAAGTCGAGTATATCAACTTCCTGGTATAATTCCTCACCTACTTCAAAATCGGGTTCAAGTTTTATTGCATCGCTGTAAGCAATTTCAGCCAGCGGGTCCATCACCTCCCCATCTTCCACAATCATACGCCTGCGTATAATTTCAAGGTCGCCTTTTTCTGCGTTCACAATAACATCAAAGTTTTCATCACTTCCATATTTTTTGCGAAGCAGGGTTTTAAATACATCTTCCACTACTTTCATCATCGTAGGACGGTCAATGTTTTCTGCGTCCTTAAATTCCTGGAATGCCTCAATTAGATTTATACTCGCCATAGCTGAAATTTTTTAGCTTGCCTGCACTTACATGCAGAATTAAAATTTGATTTGAACTGTTGTAGTTTTTATGTTATTAAATGGAATTACTAATTGTTGTGTTACCGCTTTTTTGCCTTTGCCTTCAATACTTTCAATAATAATATCCGCTTCGGCCACCTGTACCAGCTTACCCACCTTTTTTGAACCATCGTTAAACAGCACTTCAACCTCGTGCCCTATATTACGTGCATACTGACGGCGCTCTTTTAAAGGTTCGTCCAAACCGGGTGAAGAAACTTCAAGCGAAAAATCGCCTGTGGGAAATAACCCGCTTTCATCCAGTTTTTTATATAGCGCGCGGTTAAACTGCACGCATTTTTCAATGGTTATGCCTTTATCTCCTTCAATAAACACTTTAACATTATTGGTGGGCTTTATTTTAACCTGCACCCTAAAATACTCCGGTTCCGCAGCAATTGTGGCGTCAACCAGTTGCTCAATTTGCCGTATCTGTATATCTGTTGCCATATAGTAAAAAGAGAAGGGAACGTTTTCGTTCCCTTCTGTCAAATTCTTTTCCGGTTGCAAATATATAATGGTTTTTTGAATTATTCCAAATTAAAGAACCAAATGTAAAATCCCAAATAAAGAAAAGTACCAAAGTCCAGATTGAAATAGTAAATGATGGAGAGTTCCAAAATCCAAATTAAGCTTAAAACGTAACGAATGCACTTAGGTTTTGCCTGTAAGATTGAACTAAGCGGGCCGCATTGGACTTTGGAATTTGGGTTTTCATTTGGTGCTTTCTATTGGACTTTGGAATTTTTATTTATTTGGGATTTCCTTTACTTATGTTGTATTATCTTTGCTGTTGCTATGGACTTACTTGAGTTACTTTTTGCGGGCTTTATGATATACCTGTTGTATAAACTGGTATTTGGCCTTATTATGCCTGTATCGAGGGCTGCTTCGCAAATGAAGAGCAAAATGAATGATTTTAACCGCATGCAGCAGGAACACATGCGCCAGCAGGCCTCACCTCCACCACACCAACAGGGGCCGCCCCCTGAAGTACGCCCGAGATCAACCGGTGCGCCTTCAAAAGACGATTATATTGACTTTGAGGAAGTGAAGTAACTTGAAGCGCCAGTCGTGAGAACATGAACTGAGAGAATAACGATAGTCAAAATAAAATATAACCGCGCGGTAGTACCGGGCGGTTTTTTTATCGCCGATAGTAATTGCGAACTGGTACATACCGCATTGCATTCACGTTTCACGATCCACGTTTTCAACCATTCACGATTCACGCTTAACTTCAAAATACACTAAAAGGTGTATCATGTGGCTTTTAAATGTCGCTATTTTTAGGTAACTTTTCAGGATGATGTAAAACCAAAAGATTGTATAACTGCCCGCGTGTAAGATATAATCCTCTGTTAAAAGCCATGCTTGCCTGCTGCATAATATTTTGCAGCCTGCAGGCAAATGCACAATTAAACCCTTTTTATCTTTTTAAATTCGATAAAATTAACACCGGTGTAAAACCATTTAACCAGGTTGTGCTGTGTATGGCACAGGATTCAATTGGGTTTATGTGGTTTGGTACATCCAGCGGGCTATACAGGTACGATGGCAATAGCTTTGAGCGCTTTGAATTTTTGCAGCCCGGCAACATAGAAATAAGGTCGCTGTTTGTAGACTCAAAAAAAAACTTGTGGATAGCCACAACCTGGGAGCAGTTGTTTAAGTACGACATGTACAGGCAAAAACTAACCCGCTGCATTTACGATAGTACAACCGTAGGCAAAAACATAAGCCAGGTATATAAAATGTGCGAAGGTAAAAACAACCAGTTGTGGCTTGCCAGTGGCCTGGGCATACTGCAAATGAATACCGTTACGGGTAAATTTACCAGGCTAACAAATACCGCGGCCCGCAGTATATGTTTACATAATGATACAGCGTGGGTGGGTGGCGATGGAAACGGCATTAAATGTTATAATGTTGTTACGGGCAAACCTTTGCAAACACCGCAGGAATGGAAGTTTTTAGAAAATCCAAACTATTTGGTTACAGAGCTTTTTCGCAGCAAAAAGGGCTATTTGTGGGCAGGCACCAACCTGGGCCTGTTTATGTATGATAACAAAACCATTACAAAATTTTACAGCACCAATAATAACCGCCAAATATTTCCTGACAATTACATTTTTGAAATTTGTGATGAAAATGATGCCGGGTTTACATGGGTAGCCACAGCTAAGGGTATTGCGTTGTACGAGGATGCAAAAAAAGGCTTTGTGCAGATAGAAAATAATACTGCCGAAAATGCTGTTTCGGTTACTGAGAAATCGGCGGTATGTGTTGGCAGGGATGTTTCCGGCAAAATTTGGATTGGCACTGATAAGTCGGGTATTTTTTCGTTATACCCCCGTAAAATAAAAGTATACAGGCATAATGCCGGCGATGCAGCATCTATACACAGCAACGAAATAAAAAGAGTGTATTTGTTTAACAATAACTTACTGGCAAGCGTGTACGGGGATGGGATTGACCTTATTAACCTTGAAACAAATACCTGCACCTTTTACCCTTTTTATAATACCATAAACGCAGCGTTTAATACAATACAATACCCCAGCGAGCGCGACAACCGCAGTATTTTTATAGGCAGCCTGGCCGGCCTGTTTGTATTTGACGTTTACACGCACAATTATACGCCAGCGCTGCCATTAAAATATAACAGCAAATTAAAGTCGGTACAGGCCGCGCGGTACGACAGGAATAACAACCTTTGGATAGGTTGCGAGGAAGATCCCGGCGGCCTGTTTGAATATGATCCGCATACCGATAGCTTACGCCAGTTTACCAATAGCCGCAACGGACTCAAGTCAAACAACATAAATCTTTTGGCCAATGATGAAGATGGAAATATTGTAGTATGCCATTACACAAATATTCAAAAATATAATGCCGTAGCCGACAGCTTTAATTTTATGAAACAGGATGGCAGCCTGTTTTTTTCATCTGCAGGTATTTGTTTTCAAAAAGGCAATAATGGTATATCGTACGCAGGCACGTATCAAAACGGCATCTTCATGCTCGACAAAAACTTTAATGTCACCGGTGCTATTGACGAGGATAAAGGGCTTAGTTCAAATACTGTTTTAAGTTTTTTGCAGGATGGTCCAAATGTTTTATGGGCATCAACATTGTGGGGCATCAACAAAATAACTTTTAACAATAATGACAAAACGAAATATGCAATAGAACATTTTAATAATACAGATGGCCTGCCGGGCGAGATAGTTGTAAATATGGCAGTGCAGGAAAAAAATAATGAGAAAAATTATTTTCTTTCAACAAGTGACGGCCTGGTTGAAGCCGCAGCTTCCGCTTTTGAAACAAATACCTTTAAACCCCCGGTTGTAATTACAAGTCTTGCTGTTTCTGACACTGTTGTTTCATTGTTCGGTTCATCGCATCTTCTTTCCGCCCCAATATATCTTACCAGCACAATAAACCTTCCATATACGCAAAACAGTTTCCAGTTAACATTTGCATCGTTAAATTATATAAACAGTCAAAAAAACCAATATGCATACATGCTGCAGGGCGTTAATAAAGACTGGATATATACATCTAAAGTATATTCAGCCAACTACTCAAACCTAAAGCCCGGCACTTACACTTTTTTAGTAAAGGCATCAAACGATGCAGGCCTGTGGAACGAAAAACCTGCCATGCTGCAGTTTATTATAAAACCACCATTTTGGCAAACAATATGGGCGTACCTGGTATATGCTGTTAGTATTGCCGGTGCTATATATGGTATATACCTTAACCGTATAAGGCAGTATAAAATTACACAGGAAACACAATTGCGTACCATGATAGCCACGCAGGAACAGGAACGGAAAAGAATATCGCGCGACCTGCATGATGATATAGGCACAAAGCTTTCTGCCCTAAAACTGTTTGTTTCATCATTTAAAAACAACCTGCAAAAACACCAGTACCGCGAAACAGAATCACTTGCGCGCAGCACAGAAGAATTAATAGATGAAACAATACGCGATGTAAGGGTAATGCTGATGAACCTTAGCCCCGGCATACTGGAAGAATTTGGCTATGTTACCGCTGTTGAAGGGTTAGTTAATAAAATAAACGAAACAAAAATTATACATATAAAATTGGTTGTATTTGGCATTAAGCAACGCATAGCAAAAGACCACGAACTTGCCATGTACCGCGTAACGCAGGAGCTTGTAAATAATGTTTTAAAACATGCGGGTGCAAAAAATGCATCGTTACAAATCGGCTACAGGGACGACAAAATAATCCTGATGATAGAAGATGATGGTAAAGGCTTTGATGTTACCACACATAAAGAAGGTTATGGCCTGAAAAACCTTGATGCACGCACCAAACTGCTGCAGGGCACTATGAGCATTGATTCACGGCCGGGTAATGGCACCAGTGTACTTATTGAAATACCTTATCAATTTAATTAGTTATGCAGACATACCAAAAAACATACAGTATACTGATAGCCGACGACCACCAGTTAATAATTGATGGTATATCAAAAATATTGCAGGAAGAAAAATCGGTATCGGCGGTTTATACGGCGTCCAACGGCAATGAGGCCATTGCAATGGTTAATAAATATGATGTTGATTGCGTACTGATGGACGTAAACATGCCTGTGTTAAGCGGGTATGAGGCTACAAAAATTATCAAAGAACAGCACCCGCATGTAAAAATAATAGTGGTAAGCATGCTTAGCGATGCCTCGGTTATTGCAAAACTGCTAAAGGCCGGCGCAGATGCATTTATTATCAAAAATACAGGTAAAGAAGAATTATTAAGGGCCATCACCAAAGTTATTAATGGTGAAAAATATATAAGCCAGGAGTTAAGTTTTAACCTGTACCATCATTTTAGTAAAAAGAATAACACTGCTGAAAAGCAGGACCACCTTACGCCACGCGAGCTGGAGATCATAAAATATATTGGCGAAGGCATGACAAACCATGAAATTGCATTCAAGCTTTTTTTAAGCCCTTCAACAGTTGACACGCACCGTAAAAATGTGCTCGCCAAACTGGAGCTTAAAAATACTGCCGCACTTATAAAATACGCAGCCGAAAACAATCTTTTGTAAAGCCGTCTACACCAAAAAGGGTATATAAAATTACACTGTTATGTGTATAGGTTAGTATATGCAGTATTGCCAATTTTACAGGGTAAATTACAAGTTAGCCAAAGTTGCAAAAACCATTAATATGAAATTTATTTTTACCCCTTTATTGCTGCTTATAATTGTTAGCGGTTATGCCCAAAACACCTACCAGGTAAAAGGCCGTTTTTTAACCGACCCATGCGGTGATACTGTTATATTACGCGGTGTAAATAAAATGGTTATTTGGCGCTGGGGAGCAGGCGATGGCTTAACATCGCTGGCAGAAATTGCTAAAACCGGCGCTAACTGTGTGCGCATGGTATGGGATTATTCAGGCACTGCTGATATGCTTAATACCGCCTTAACAACCTGCGAGCAGCTAAAAATGATACCGCTTATTGAGCAGCATGACGATAATCCTGCGGACAATACAAACGAGGTAGATAATCTGCCTTTATACATGCAGTACTGGATGAAGCCCGATGTACTTGCAGTTTTAAAGGCCCACCAGGCCCACCTGCTGTTGAATATTGTAAATGAGTTGGGAACATTTGCCACTACTACAGACGCTTTTATAAATGCTTATAAGGATGCGATAACAACATTTAGAACCGCAGGCGTAAATGCCCCACTGGTTATTGATGCATCCGGCTATGGCCAAAATATTGATATGCTTGAAGCTGCGGGGCCAACGCTTAGTGCATTCGATCCCGGCCACAACATACTTTACTCCGTGCATTTGTACTGGCAATACAATTTTGGGGATACAGATGACGAAGTTACCCAAACGCTGCAGCAAAGTGTTGATAATAACCTGCCGCTGATTGTAGGTGAGTTTTGCAAATACCAAACCAATGGCGATAGCGGCCAGGCAGTGTCGTACAAAAATATCATCGCCCAATGCAATGCAAAAAAGATAGGCTACTTAGCGTGGGAATGGGGGCCGGGCAACCTGGGTGATGCTAATAAGCCCGTACCCTGGGTTGGCTTTACAACCGACGGTACATTTGCCACACTTAATGGATGGGGTTATGAAGTTGGATGGAGCAGCACCGACGGTATACATGCCACAGCAGTAAAAAGTCATTATTTGCTTACTGATTCCTGTGCATCGTTATTGCCTGTTAATATACTGTCTTTTACAGCTTCCGCTAACGGCAAAACAACCACGATAAACTGGGTAACAGCAAGTGAAGCAAATAATAAAGGCTTTGATGTGCAGCGCAGTTTAGATGCCAATACATTTACCCTTGTTGGCTTTGTACCAACAAAAGCGGTTAACGGCAACAGCAGCCAAAGTATAAGTTACGATTATTCAGACTTTTATTCCCCGTCCAGTACCATATATTACCGGTTAAAACAATTGGATAAAGACGGCAGGGTTAATTATTCAAAAACAGTAGCTGTTAATACAGCAAATAACAATACAGCAAGTATTGTTTATCCAACAGTTGCCAAAAACATGCTGAATGTAAAACTTGCCACGGGTATAAATGGTAAAGTAGTATGTGTAATTACTGATGTTTCCGGCAAAAGGCTTCTTGCTAATGAAGAATTTGTTACCTCCCAGGCAGTTATGCAGGTTAACATAAGCAATCTTGCCGCAGGTACGTATTTCTTAAACATAATAACCGGTAATAAAATTGCTGGTGCAACAAAGTTTATAAAACAGTAGCAATTTTTAATCAGCATAGTGTTGGCAAGCATAATTAGGCAGTTATAAATAACACTTTATTTAAATGTACTGTACTATTCAGCTTACTGCAAAAAACTCCCAATGTAAATAGCAGGTTGCATGCCTTAAAGAGGTATTATAAAATACACTTTTTGGTGTATAGGAAAATAGCTGCCATCGGCGAAACTTTATACGTTGATGAAGTGTGGCTGTAACCCGTTACTTATAAATTATTCATCACCGGGGAGTTGATAATTTCTTTCTCCCCAAAAGAAAAAAAAATGCGCCCGACCAAGAAATGTAAACTGCTGTACCCCTGGCAAATATTTTATATTGCCGTTGCTTACCTTGCTATTTTGCTACCCGGTACCGGCAAGGCGCAGGATATTGGCAGCCTTGGCACGCAAAAGCCTTTTGCAATAACAGGCGGTGTGCAACTGCGCGGCGTTTATTATACCTCAACAGGCATACCGGCAGACAGGTCGCCATATTCTTATATATTTTCGGGCAGCCCCACCATCAGTATTTACGGTCTTAGCATACCTTTCAATTTTAGCATAAGTGAGCAGCAGCGCAGCTTTCGCCAGCCTTTTAACCAGTTTGGCATAAGCCCTCATTATAAGTGGATAACCGTACACCTGGGCTACCGCAGTGTAACATTTTCGCCCTATACATTGGCAGGCTATACTATGTTTGGCGCAGGGGTTGAGCTTAACCCCGGTAAGTTCAGGTTTGGGTTTATGTACGGCAAACTCGCCAGTGCAACCACCCTTGATACAACAACGCAAAGCCTGGTGCCATTCTCTTTCAGCCGCAAAGCTTATGCTGCCCGCATAGGTGTTGGTACAGACAGAACCTATTTTGACATTAGCTATCTTAAAGCACAGGACGACGATGCAAGCGTGCCATACAAAACATACGACTCCTCTCTTGATATTACTCCTGCCGCAAATACCGTTATTGGCGTAAGCACGCGCATTAGTTTATTTAAGAAGTTTTTTATACAGGGCAATGTTGCGGGCAGCATTTACACGCGCGATATTAATTCACCCATTACTCTTGATTCTTTTAACAACAACCTTTTTAAGCTTGCCAAAAAGTTTGCTATTGTTAATGCTTCATCCGATTTTAATACCGCAGCCGATGCAGCGGTTGGGTACAAAACGAGAAACTGGGGTTTAAAGCTTCAGTACAATCGTATTGACCCAAATTTTCAAAGTATGGGGGCTTATTTTTTTAATAATGATTTGGAGAGCTACAGTATCGCGCCAAATTTTCGCGCGTTTAAAAATAAGCTGCGCTTTACAGGCAGCATCGGCTTTCAGCACGATAATGTAAAGGGTCAAAAGCAGGCAACTTCTTCTAAAACTATCGGCAATGCTAACCTTAGTGTAGACTTTACATCGCACCTGGGGCTTGATGTTAACTATACTAACTTCAGCAATAACCAGCAACCGAAAACAATACGGTTTGCTGACTCGCTTAAAATAGCGCAAACAACGCAAAACTTATCTTTTACGCCACGCTACATTTTTACCAATACCAAAGTTAGCCATACAATTATAGCCTCCGCAAGCTTTATGAAGCTTAATGACTATAATAATTATTTTGCCCAAAATGCGGTAAGCCGCAACATAAACTTCAGCCAGTATTTTATTAACTATACTTATGGCATTATTGCTTCGCAGTTATCGCTTTCTTTTAACGTAAGTAGCACTAAAATGGAAGCCGCCGGCACCACAGATAATAACAATGGCGGCACTTTAAGCATAACAAAATCATTATTCAAGTCAACGCTTTCGTTAAATGGCAGCGCCGGGTATTTTTTTGATGCAAGGGATGATGGCAACAGTAATATAGTAAACCTGTCCGGCAACATAACCTACACTTTTTTTAAGAGGCACAACCTTAACCTGCTTTTGTACTATACCAATAATAAACCAAAAAATATAACCACAGTATTACCCGGCTTTACCGAAACACGTGTTGAGCTTGGCTACGGATATAATTTTTAAAGTAACCATTTATAAACTTTATTACATGAAACAGAAACACCTTGCCGGCTTTATAAAATTTTGTATGCTGTGGCTGTGTATGGCTGCAGCAACGGCCGGCAATGCACAAATAACAATAAAGGTTACAGTGTTGCCACCGTACTCGTCGCACATTGCAGATTTTGCATCGCACCCGCAACAAGTGATGATAGTGATCTTTAACGGCAGTGGTTCCCCGGTTGATCTGCAGCTAAGGGGCAGCATGACTGGTGACAATGGCATAGCTATTGCCGTTAATAAAAATTTTAAAAGCCCTGCACCACTGCATTTAGGTGCAAATGAAACAAGAAACTTAAATGGTACTACAATAAATTCTCTTTTTGATTATAACCAGCTTGTATTTACCGGTATTACAAGGGAGCAGTTGTTTGCACAGGGCAATTTACCTGAAGGCAATTATCAAATATGTGTACAGGCATTTGACTACCGCACAAACGCGCCTTTAACTGAAGATGAGTGCAGCAACAGTTTCCCCATTTCAAGTGCTGAACCCCCTATTATTATAAAACCGTCCGATGGTGATAATATTATGCCTGTAGGCAATACCCAAAACTTTGTAGTTACCTGGACAACGCCTGCAAGCGCACCGCCATCAACACAGTACGTTGTTAAGATAGTTGAGATATTAGATAACCGCAGCCCGGAAAATGCTATTCAAACATCTACCCAGCCTGCATTTTTTCAAACCACTGTAACTGGTACACCTGCATTTGTTTATGGCCCGGCCCAACCCGCGCTAACACCGGGCAGGCACTATGCAATGGTTGTGCAGGCCAAAGACCCAACCAATACAGTAGTGTTTAGAAACAATGGGCAAAGCGAGGTTATTGGGTTTACTTACGGGCAGGAAAATGCCGCGCCGCCCATAGCTAACGATAATGCGGTTGTATGCAGTTGCCAAACACCGCTGCCTGCCAACACCCAGGCAACCAATAAAAATATTGCTGTTGGCGGCACTATAAAAGCCGGCAGTTTTAGCGTAACTGTTTTAACGCTTATAACAAATAACGACAATACCATATCAGGCACAGGTAAAGTAAACCTGCCTGTTGTCAACACATCAATAATACCCATTGGGCTTGATTTTAGTTCAATACAGGTAAATAGTAATAATGAACTGATAAGTGGTGTTATAACCGCCCAGGTAAAAAACAACGTAAATTTTTTACCAACTGTACCATCGCCCAATCCAAGCCTTATGCCTTTTGGCCCGCAGGATGTTACTAACCTTTCTAACTATATTGATAACAATACATCAAGCCTTGTATCGCAGCTGCAAAATACTGCAGCAGGCACTGTTTTCCAGTTGCCCATTGGCATTGACAAACAGGTTGCGGGCAGCCCGATAACAGTAGAAATTACTGCATTGAGAATAACGCCAACCCAGGCAACAATGGATGCGGCAACTATTATTAATACGCCCGATGATGCTGTTGTGTCGCGCATTGCCCTCGGCGCCAAAAATGTTTGTGTTAACACTACTGACCTTTGCGGTGATGCAAAATTATTTTTAGCTGAAGATGTAGTACTCCCATCTATAAACCTTACACTTAAAGGCGCTGCCAACCCCGGCGGCGGTACATATATAGTTTTTGATAAAGCAGGTTTTAAAACCTTGCAGATTGTTGGGGCGATAAGTTTACCACAATCGCTTATTGTAAAAAAAGCTGATGGCGCAAGTCCCGTAATTGCCCAAATAACCGCCACTACTGATAAAGGTTGGAGCGACTGGATGGCCAGTGTTACGATTGACCCGTTTGTAATAGCGGGCAATAAAGATTTTGGCTTTAACCTGGTTGGCAGCGCTACATACGATCATAGCGATGTGCAAAACCCTGCGGGTATGCCCAATATTGCTGAAAAACCTGAGCTGCAAACCACCCAATGGCATGGCTTTTACCTGCCACAACTAAATATGGATCTGCCTGCTATACTAAAAAATGCAGCAGGCGTGCCATTGCAGGCCGGGGTACAGAATTTAATTATCGATGGCAGCGGTGTTACTGCTAAAATAGGTGCGGTAAATATTTTGCAAATAGGCGATGGCAGCCTGGGTGGCTGGTATTATTCCATTGATAACCTTGGTATTACTTTTATAAATAACGCTTTTAAAAATGGCGGCCTTGATGGCCACGTGGTGCTGCCCATTTCTGGTAATGCATATAAAGATGCAACAAACCAGTTAAATTACCATTGTACCTTATCTGAAGGCGCAACAGGCATTGGCTTTCAATTTGGGTTAAGCACAGCGGGTAATAAAAATATATCTGTTCCCATGTGGATAGCTGCCATCAACGTATATGGCACCAGCAATATAACTGTTACGGCAGGCGGCGGCAACGACTTTGAAGCCCAGGCCACCATAAATGGCGACCTTTCAATTGATACCAGGATTGACCCCTTTGGCCACATAAATTTTAAACTGCTTGAGGTAGAGGGTATGACCATAAGCAGCAAAACCGGGATAACTATTGATAAGTTTACAGCCGGCGTGGCAAGCCCTGACAAATCGCTTGCAAACCTGCCCGTTACTTTAGATCCGCCCTCGCTTGTGGCAACGCCCGGTGGCGTGGGTATAAAGCTGGGCATGGGTATACAGCTTGGTGATGGCAATATGCCTGCACCAAAAGCAAGTTTTGGCATGACGATAAATGGTAATATAAACCTGGATGGTGGCAGGCCTAACTGGACATTTGATAAAATTACACCTACAAAAATAGAATTAACCAGTGGCCCGCTTGGTCCTGTTAATATTAGCGGAGAGCTTGATTTTATTAACGACAGTAAGTTTGGGAGCGCCATACAAGGCACACTAAAGGCCGCATTTATTGATGCGTTTACCTGCGATGCACACGTGTTATTTGGCAAAACCGACGGGCCAAACGGCTACCCGTATTTTTATATAGATGCAGCGGCTGTATTTCAACCGGGTATAGCACTATGTACTTTACCTGGGCCACCAATAAGCGTATTTGGTTTTGGGGGCGGCTTGTACTTTAATCTTGTGCGTAAGCAGGACCTTTCGCCGCAGCAGGCTGTAGATGGCAATGTACCACCATCAAGCAAGTATGACCCTGCCCAGGGCACTGCCGGCCTTAAAGCAAAAATTTTAATAGGTACTAATGACGGCTTTACATTTTTAGGCAGTGGCGGTGCGGAAATTGGGCTGGATATAAACCGGTTTGCATTTGATTATCTTGATATTGACCTGGCGGCTTATTATCTCTGCAGTTCAACTGACTGGACGCCAATGGCCGCCATTACCGGCACCAGTACGCTTGAATTTGATTTTGCCAACAATTCCTTCAACGGAGGTGTTGACGTAAATATAAATTACCCGCCCGGCGATCTCGCCTATATGAAGGGCCATATTGCGGGCGATTTCCATTTTGGTAATAACAGCCCATGGCATGTTGCCCTTGGCACCCCATCAGACAGGGCATATATCCAATATGTTGTACCGGGATTAGGTGTTGGGCTTGAGAAATTTGCAGGCTACTTTTGGATGGGGGATGATGGCACCGGTAATATACCACCACCCGAAGCGCCAACGGACAATCTTAGAAAACAACTTGCCGCACTTGCCGGCAGCACTAACGGTGGTAATGCATCTAATGTAAGTTCCGGGCCGGCTTCGGGTATACCTGGTATTGCGTTTGGGGCATCCATTCAAATAGGCGACCAGTTTAGCTTCGGACCTGTTTATGCGGTATTAACATTGGGCGGTGGTTTTGATTTGAACTTAAGCAGGTACACCGAACCTTGCGACGGCGTAAAGGGAGATGCACCACCCGGCCTTGATGGATGGTATGCCAAAGGCCAGTTGTATTTTTACTTTGAAGGTGGCGGTGGCGTTAAGTGCACTATTCTTGGCCACGACATTACCGCGCCCCTTGCAGATATTTCGGCGGTGGCATTGGCACAGGGTGGCCTTCCTAATCCATTTTATTTTAGCGCTGGCGTAAATGTTAGTATTGATGCTGCG
>JABDGS010000023.1 GCA_013285915.1 Bacteroidota bacterium | reverse complement strand
ATAAGAAATTTTGGAAGAAACAAGGTATTTTCTTTTATAAACGTTTCGGGGCTGGCGATAGGTATAAGCGCATGCCTGGTAATTTACATGATAGTTAGCTATGAATTTAGCTATGATAAATATGAAAAAGACGGCAACCGTATTTATCGGGTAGTAACGGCAATGATGTTTCCAGGCAGTGCTTTTAAAATGTCAGGTGTGCCAGGCCCTTTACCTGCGGCGGTAAAAAAAGATATAAGTGGTGTTGAAACCGCTGCACCATTCCATTTATACGACGCTGATATAACGATGCCTGGCAAAACGAGGCCCGTAAAATATAAAGGGCAGGATAAAATAATATTTGCTGATGATAATTATTTTAAACTATTTGGGTACAGCTGGCTGAGCGGCAACCCTGCAGTACTTAATGAGCCTTTTAAGGTTGTGCTGACAAAAAGCCGTGCTGAAAAATACTTTGGCACCACCGACATAAATAAAATTATCGGGCAAACAGTAACGTATAACGATTCAATAAAACCAGTTGTAGCCGGTATTGTAAAAGATAACGACGAAGTGTCTGATGTTACCTTTAAAGAATTTATATCGTTCAGCACCATTTCAAACACCGGGTTGAAAGAAAATTTTAATTCAGACTCGTGGGGTAACATAAGCAGCGCATCCCAATTTTTTATCAAGTTAAGCAGGGGTGCGAATGCAGCACAGGTGGAAAAACAGGTGCAGGTTTTACAAAACAAAAATTCAACTGCATCTAAATTAAAAATAATACATGCATTACAGCCTTTATCAGCGATACATTTTGATGTGGAGTATGATAATTTTAGTGAACGCCAAAGCCAGGAAAATGTAATGTATGGCCTGTTGTTTGTCGCTGCTTTTTTATTGCTGCTGGGCTGCATAAACTTTATTAACCTCACAACATCACAGGCTACACAAAGGGCCAAAGAAATTGGCATACGTAAAACTATGGGCAGCACCAAAAGGCAGCTGATTTTTCAATTTCTTACTGAAACATTTGCGCTTACGCTGATTGCGACTATTATATCTGTAGCTGTAACACCACTGCTGCTGAAGGCCTTTGCAGTTTATATACCTGGTGGCGTGGGCTTTAAAATGATAATGCAGCCTAATGTTATAATTTTTCTCAGCATTTTGGTAATTGCGGTAAGCGTTCTGTCGGGTTTTTATCCCGCACTTGTATTGTCTGGCTTTAAACCCGTTGCTGTTTTAAAAAACCAGGTAATAAGTGCCGGTGGCGCAACCAACCGCAGCGCGTTATTAAGAAAAAGCCTTACTGTTGCGCAATTTATTATAGCGCAGTTTTTTATTATCGGCACTATCGTAGTAAGTAAACAGATACATTATGCCCTGAACGCTGACCTTGGATATAAAAAAGATGCCATTATAAATATTCAAACACCCTATAATGCAGCGGACAGTAAACGTTTGGTACTGCTTGATAAGCTAAAAGCCATCCCCGAACTTGAAACAGTTGTTTTTGCAGGGGCACCGCCTGCGGTACAAGGGCTCTCTGCTACGCTTATGCACTACAAAGGCCATGGTAAGGATATAGAGCTAACCGCTGAAATGAAGGCAGGTGATTCGGCATATTTTAAGTTGTATAATATGAAATTGCTGGCCGGTAAATATTTGCAGCCGGCTGACAGCACCACAGCTTATTTAATAAACAACACTTACGCACAGGCTATCGGGTTTAATAACCCTGCTGACGCTGTGGGGCAATTTATAAGCCACGGCGATAAACAATTGCCTATTGCAGGTGTTTTGGCTGATGTACATACCAAATCTTTTCACAGCGATATTAAGCCGCTTGTGTACGTGGCTGAAAAAGACCTTTACTACATGCTGCATGTTGCTTTAAAACAGCGTAATGCAGATGGCAGTAACTGGAAAACAGCGATCGCTAAAATGGAAGCGGCCTGGAAACAAGTATACCCTGACGATAATTTTACCTTCCAGTTTTTTGATGAAAGTATAGCCAAATTTTACGCAGCAGAGCAAAGTACATCCACATTATTAACGTGGGCAACAGGGTTGGCTATTTTTATAAGCTGTCTTGGTTTATTGGGCCTGGCCATTTACACAACCAACCAGCGCACCAAGGAAATTGGTGTACGTAAGGTATTGGGCGCTTCGGTACAGCAAATAGTAATGTTGCTGAGTAAAGATTTTGTGCGGCTGATAATACTTGCTTTTATTGTTGCTGTGCCACTGGCATGGTGGGCTACCAATAAATGGCTGCAGGGCTATTCATATCATACGGCGCTTAGCTGGTGGATATTTGCGGTAAGCGGCGTGCTGCTGGTTGCCATTGCTTTAATTGTTTTAAGTGCAAGAACAATACGCGCAGCAACAGCTAACCCGGTTAAGAGTTTGAGAAGCGAGTAGGGCCCCACCCTAAATCCCTCCCCCATAGGGAGGGACTTTGCGAATATGGGAGCGGATGGTGCAGGATGGGGTGATAAAAAGAATATTATATAAGGTCTTATCACATGAGTTAAATGGGAAGTATAAAAACTAAAAATTAAAACTATGTGGAAGAATTTTATGCTGGGTGCCTGGCGCACCATACGAAACAATAAGGCCCACTCATGGATAAGTATTTCGGGCCTTGGTATTGCAATTGCCGTTTGTGCGCTGATAACGATGTTTGTTGGCGATGAATGGAAATATGATAAATTTAATACGAACAGCAGCCATATATACAGGGTGGTGATGAACCTTGGGGAAGAATTTACAAACCCCGTAACTCCAATGCCTTTTGCGCAATCGGCGTTTGCGGAAGTACCGGGATTAGAACAAACAGTACGGCTATTTAAGAACAGGAATGCAAATGCCTTGTTTGAAAACGGCGACAAAAAATTTTACGAGTCCCGTTTTTTGTATGCTGATTCAAATGTATTCAGTGTATTTACTTTTCAGTTTATCAGTGGTGACCCAGTTACGGCGTTGCAACAACCACATACTGTTGTTTTGAACGAATCTACAGCGCTTAAATACTTTGGCAACACTAATGTGGTGGGCAAAGCCATTTATATGCACGGCGAAAATGACGGCTATAAAGTAACCGGCGTAGTAAAAGATTTGCCTGAGCAGTCTCACTTCCATTTTAATTTTCTTTTGTCATTTAACTCGTTAAGCCAGGAACATAAAAACAACTGGTTGATACCTTATATTTTTACCTACTTTGTTATTAAAGATGCAGGAGCAGTGCCAGCAATTGAACAGAAGCTTTCAGCAATGGCTACCAAAAACTTTGCATCGCAGGTTAAACAGTTTGGTAAAATGAGCCCTGCCGATTTTGACAAGAAATTTGGTAAAGGCGTAATTATAAAACTGCAACCATTGTTACAGATTCACCTGCGTTCTAACTATCGCGTTGAGCTTGAACCGAATGGTAATTACCTGTATGTAAACATTTTTATTATTGTAGCAATACTTATACTTTTTCTTTCATTTGTAAACTTTATAAATATTGCCGTTGCAACAGCTTCGGTAAGGGCTAAGGAAATAGGCGTTAGAAAAATGTCTGGCGCAGACAAAAAGCACCTGCTTGCCCAGTTTCTTACAGAAGCATTGTTTGCATGTGCGCTTTCCCTGGGCCTCGCTGTAATATTGTTAGTTGCCACAATGCCTTTATTTAACCAGCTTTCAGGTAAAAATATTCAACTTGCGGCGCAGGTTACAATGCCGGGAGTTGCTGCATTTGTTTTTATGCCACTTATTCTCGCTGTAATGGCAGGCGCTTATCCCGCTTTGTACCTGTCATCTCTAAATCCATCAGGGGTATTTAAAAATACGGGTGGCGTTAAATCCGGCCGTCTTTTATTGCGCAGGGCTTTATTGGTAACACAGTTTGTTATTTCAATTGGTATGATAATAGGCGTTATTGTTATTAACAGGCAGGTGCGTTATATGTCCGACGCTAACCTTGGGTTTCAAAAAGAGCAACTGGTGGTATTGCCTATAAGGGAGGATATGTCGCCTGAACAAAAAATGGCGGTTAAAAACAGCCTGTTGCAAAATAAAAATGTATTAAGCGTAACCATGGCCAATTACGTACCCGGTAAAGAGGCTTACGAGAACCAGGATGTGTTTATACCGGAAGGAAAGCCGAAAAATGAATTTGTACCTGTATGGTATATTAAAGGTGATTTTGACATGGTTAAAACAATGGGCTTTAATATTATTAAGGGCCGCGATTTTAACCTGAAATTCAGCACAGATTCACAAGCATATATACTTAACGAAGAAGCGGTTAAAAAATTTGGATGGACAAATGAAAATGCTGTTGGAAAAACACTTACAACATTCGGTAATGGCCCCGATGACCTTATAACAGGACGCGTAGCGGGCATTGTGAAAGACTTTCATTTTGAAAATTTTTCACAATCAATAAAGCCTATGCTGCTGGCGATAAATAAAGATTATTGGTCTAACTATATCATTCGCATCGCTCCAAACAATGTGCAATCAACAATCAATTTATTAAATACTGAGTGGAACAAATTTCAACCGAAATATCCTTTCACGTACTCATTTCTTGATGAAAGCTTTGCGCAATTATGGGCTTCGGAAGAAAAACTTAATAATATTTTACTGGCATTTACAATTATAGCCATCACCATTGCATGTATTGGTTTATTTGGCCTGTTTATATTCACGGTTAACAGGCGGGTGAAAGAAATTGGGATAAGAAAGGTGCTCGGAGCTTCTGTGGCTAATATTTTCACCCTGCTGGCAAAAGAATACTTTTTCATTTTTATGCTGTCTTTTATAATAGCGGCCCCTTTGGGGTGGCTGTTAACCCATAACTGGATGGAGAATTTTGTATTCAGGGCAAGTATTAATGTATGGGTATTTGTACAGGCCGCAGTTATTATAGTATTGATAGCCCTGCTGACCATAAGTTTTCACGCAATAAAAGCGGCCATAGCCAACCCGGTTAAGAGTTTAAGGAGCGAGTAAAGACCCCACCCTAAATCCCTCCCCTTTAGGGAGGGACTTTGCGAAGATAGGAGCGGAAATGATGTTGCAAGACGCTTTAAAAAGCGGCCTTATGACCCAGCCATTGCATAGGGCCGTGTTAATGGTCTTTTTCTTGCCATTGAGCGGCGGAAAATAACCGGAAAAATTATTTATAATCAGTAACATAGCGGCAAGTTGTACGTTTAACGATAATTGCCCCGGTACAAATTGTTAAACAAAACTGCCATGTACAAGAACTATTTTAAAGTAGCCTTTCGTAACCTTTGGAAAAATAAAGGCTTTACAGCCATAAATATAACGGGTCTTTCAGTAGGGCTGGCTACATGCCTGCTTATATTACTGTATGTAATGGATGAGCTGAGTTATGATAAGTATAATGAAAAGGCCGACCGCATTTATCGTGTAGATGGTAATTTAATGTTTGGAGGCAATCATTTTATTTTGGCTGTGGTGCCCGAACCTATGGGTGCGGCTATGAAAAAGGATTTTCCCGAAGTGGAGCAGGAAACCCGCTTTCGCAATTATGGAGGTTTTCTTGTAAAAAAGGGAAATCAAAATGTGCAGGAAGAAAAAGTGATCTATACAGATTCAACCCTGTTTGATGTGTTTACATTACCGATGGTTTCGGGCGATCCTAAATCTGCCCTTGTTAACCCCAATTCGGTTGTAATTACAGAAACTATTGCAAAAAAATATTTTAACACTACAGACGCAGCCGGTAAAAACCTGATAGTAAATGATACTCAAAATTTAAAAGTTACAGGTGTTATAAAAGACATTCCCAAACAATCGCATTTTAACTTCGAGTTTTTTGTTTCTTTAAATGGATCAATTCAACCCTTTGAGGTAAACCAATGGGTTAGCAATAACCTCAATACCTATATTGTGTTGAAGAAAGGAGCCGATCCAAAAGCGCTGGAGGCCAAATTTGACGATATGATCACAAGATATGTGGGGCCAGCACTTAAGCAGTTAAACATGACGATGGAAAGCCTTAAAAAAAGCGGCAATTATCTTAAATACAGCCTTACGCCTTTAACAAGCATTCACCTTCATTCAAACAAAACAGCAGAACTTGGCGCAAACAGCAGCATTGAGTATGTTTATATTTTTTCCGTTGTGGCAATATTTATATTGCTGGTAGCCTGTGTAAACTTTATGAACCTTTCAACCGCCAGATCATCGGGCAGGGCAAAAGAGGTTGGCGTGCGTAAAGTGTTAGGCTCATTAAGGTCAAACCTTATTTCTCAATTTTTAGCTGAATCTATCTTAATAACTTTTATTTCTTTGTTGCTTGCATTGGGAATAGCTGCTTTGCTGCTTGGTTACTTTAACCAGCTGGCAGGTAAAGAAATAGGCCTGGGGTTATTTATAAGGCCGTGGTTTTTACCATCGCTTATTTTATTAATGCTTATTGTGGGATTGCTGGCAGGCAGTTACCCCGCATTTTATCTTTCCGCATTTAAACCTATTGAGGTGTTAAAGGGCAAGCTTGCAGCAGGCTTTAAGAATGGTTGGCTGCGCAGTGGGTTGGTGGTGTTCCAGTTTTGGATATCTATTGTGCTTATCATAGGCACCATTGTTATTTATAACCAGCTTAGTTATATGCGTAACAAAGACATTGGCTTTAAACGCGATAATATTTTAATAATTAAAAATACCTACCCCCTTGGTACACAGGCTGACGCTTTTAAAAATGATATTTTAAAAGTAACCGGTGTTGTAAATGCAACTAAAACCGGGTACCTGCCAACAGGCAGCTACCGAAATGATAGCCCCTTGTTTCTTGATCCGTCATTAGACCAAAAAACCGCTATAAGCCTGCAGCAATGGAGGGTGGATGAAAATTATATACCTACACTAAGCATGCAAATGGTAGCTGGCCGCAATTTCTCGAAGCAGATGCTTACAGACTCCTCAGGCATAATTCTAAATGAGGCGGCGGCTAAAATGCTTGCGTACAAGGACCTGATCGGCAAAAAACTCTATTATATTAAAAATTTTGACCTTTCAAAGAAAGATATTGAGTACTACCATATTTTGGGTGTAGTTAAGAATTTTAATTTTAACTCACTGCGTGAACAGGTGACTCCTTTGGCGTTGTTACTCGACAATGAGAACGGCAGCATAGCCTTTAGGTTAAATACAAGTAACACCGCTGCTATTGTAAGTGAGGTAGAAAACAAATGGAAAGCTATAGTGCCCTCGCAGCCTTTCCAATACTCATTTATGGACGCTGATTTTGATAACACCTATAAAACTGAACAGCACATTGGCAAAATATTTATAACGTTTGCTGTGCTGGCTATATTAATTGCTTGCCTTGGTTTGTTTGGGCTTGTTACCTATGCTGCCGAGCAACGCACAAGGGAAATTGGTATCAGGAAAGTATTGGGTGCCAGCGCAGGTACTATTGTGGGCATGCTGAGCAAAGATTTTGTAAAGCTTGTTTTAATTTCTGCCGTTATAGCTTTCCCGGTGGCTTGGTGGGCCATGAATAAATGGCTGCAGGATTTTGCTTACCGCATACAAATATCGTGGTGGATATTTTTGATTGCAGGCGTGGTTGCACTTGTAATTGCTTTAGTTACAGTAAGCGTACAGGCCATAAAAGCTGCATTAACAAACCCTGTTAGGAGCTTGCGGAGTGAGTAGTATCCCCCTAATCCCTGGCCTTCTACGTTGCCGCGGAAGCCAGGCGAAGAATACTATTGCAGCCTTATCCAAATACCCGGTGGAAAACCTGGGAGAATATGCTTGCAGGTTTTTGTTTTTCTATAGTTAAGGGCACATGCGCCGTAACTATTGTTAAACTTTTAAGAAGAACTTTTTGAACATCCTGTTTGTGTGAAGGATGTAGTTCCATTTGCTCTACTTGCTGGGCTAAATGAGAGTGATAATTTTTTAAAAGCGCCAATTCACCATCATTTTTGGGGATTAATGAAAATGGAAGGCTTTGAATATTGCTCATGGTATTATTATGTCTTTTGTAAAAAATTAATTATTTCGCTTAAACTGCCTGCCTCGCCTTGTTAGATGCATGTTTACTTTTATCAAATAAAAGGGTAAAGCTTGTTCCTGTATGTTCCTCTGATTCAACATTTATTGCTACATTGTTCAATCTCAAAATATCATATATTATTGTCAAACCCAGCCCGAGGCCACCCGGCTTATTTGTAAACGACACTTTAAACATCTTTGCCAAATTTTCCTTATTTATGCCACACCCGTTATCATTAACTTCTATTACATATTTGCCATAAACTAACTTTGTAATAAGTGTTAGCACGCCGCTCCCTTCTGTCATAGCTTCTATAGCGTTAATAATTATGTTAGTTAAAGCTATCTTCATCCTTGGCACATTTAAGAGTATTACATAGTCAACCTCAGAATAGTGCTTAACTGTTTTTATATTTTTAAGCTTTAGCCTGTCATCAACATGGGCAAGCACATCATCAAGCAATTCGTTAACCGGGCACTCTTCAAGTCCCGTTTCATTGGCATATTCATCAGTTAATAGCTGGGTTATAAGCGTATTGATCCTTTCTGTATTTCGTTTGATGATATTGAGATAAAGGTTTAAGCTGTCCTCCTTAACTGTTGATAACAATGTATCTACCGACAGGCGGATATTGCCCAACGGGTTTCTTACCTCGTGGGCAAGCACTGATGCAAAATGGCCCTGGTGCTCTTTATCATTAAAAGAAATAGTAAACGTATTCATTTGTAAGTTTTATAATTTTTGGGGCTGGGTTGTTATTGGGCAATAGCAAATGTTATGGTCGATTTTCAAAGTAATCCATAACAAACGCTTGTTGCTGCGTGCCGGTCATCGTATCCGTCTGTTTAACTTCAATATCAGTTTTAGCAAAACCATTATCTTCTCTCAGGCGATTGTATAATTCAACCTTTAAATTTGTTGGCCCAAAAAATAATAAGTTGTCGTTATGTGTTATAGCAGCCTTTAATTGCGAAAAATAATTTGTTTGCTGCTGCAATTCAACGTCATATACAAAACTTTCGCTTTTTTTAAAGCCTGTATCTGCTTCGTCAGTATTTATAAATGGCAGCAGTACAATTTTTTGTACAGCACCAGGCGTGTGACGCATTATATGCAAACCATCATCATCAACACATATCCCCAGCTGCTTTGCGTTTAACATTTTTATTATTTAAAATATTTTTCTTTTATAAAAGCAAAGGCAATTGCCTTTGCTTTACTTCAAAATTGCTTAAGAGATTTTTTTATAACCCGGTTTAATTAACCTTTGGCGGCGTAGCGGTGGTAAGTTTATCCAGTTTTCTTTGATCTTCAGCTATTTTATCTTTCATGTCGGCAATGTCTTTATTTAATGAATTAAGCCTGCGTTCTTCCTTTCTTGCGGCCCTGGAGTCCGACTTGGCGTCACTGGCAGCATTATTGGCCTGCCTTGCTAATTTTCTATTATTTGGCTCGCTGGTTAATTTGTTTGCAGCATTGGAATTTTCATTTGCTGATTTTTGTGCCTGCTCGCTGGCGTCGAGTTTATTTTTTGTTTTTTGGTCAACTTCATTTTGCAGGTTGCCCAGTTTCAGTTGGTTGGCACTGATGCGCGAAACGAGTGCCAGTGAATCTGTATTCGCTTTTTGCGCAAATACCGAAGTATAAAAAATAAGCGTACATATTACTGCTGATAGTGTAATTTTTTTCATAATTTTTAAATTAAAATTTTAAATAACCTGGTGTTAGCCTCAAAGCAATAGCCACCGGTATAACTTTAAATATGTTACACATAGCCTAATGCACCAGGCCTGTGCAGCGATAACTTATTGAAATAGTTAAGTATTACTTTGCGGAGATTGAAGAAAATATTGAGAGTGACAGATGTCTTTCACTTTTTTTGTAGAACCAATGTTTTCTTGAAGACCGCACTAAAGATAGTGTATTTAGTGAAGCTAAATCTTAAAATCGCCATGCGGGTGTGTTATATTCTTCACAAAGGCCCAATGCGTTACATATTTTATTGAATAAAGACACCAGAATAGCGTCATATGTGGGTTGTGAAACAATGACTGTATATTAGCGCCGCTTTTGACTGAGCGGCTGGCAATTTAGATCTAAACCATTATATTTATGAAAATACTTTTGGTAATTGAAGTGAAGTTTGTGGTTGAACAAATGCAGCATTTTAGAACTCAAGCCGCCTGGTATTTTCTTCTCAATCCAGTTTTTTATCTTTTCCCGGTACATACCAGGGAACCTTGTGTGATACTGAAGCAAGCAGGATGAGGCCGCTTTTATGTAACGAAATGACACAACAAGTGTATCAAAACCGTACACTTTAAAATAAGAATAAACTACAACTTATTGTTAATCAATGATAATAGGTATTGGCATGTATTTGTAACCTTAATTGCGTAACATTGGGAGAAATAACAACAACATCATGATAGAACTTAAGCACGTTTCGAAATGGCTAACTATTGGCGGGGTGAGAACTTTTTTATTAAAAGACGTAAACCTTACCATAAAAGAGGGCGAATTTGTATCAATTATGGGCCCTTCAGGTTCCGGCAAATCTACCCTGCTTAACGTAATGGGTATGCTGGATGAATTTGATGAGGGTGAATATAATTTTCTGCACGAAGCTGTACATAAATTAAAAGAAAAGCACCGCAGCGCTTTGTACAAAAAATACATCGGCTTTGTTTTCCAGGCGTACCATCTTATAGATGAGCTTACAGTTTATGAAAATATTGAGACACCGCTAATCTACAGTGACAGCAAAACAGGCGAACGTAAAGCCATTGTTGCCGATATATTAGACCGCTTTCAGATAGTGGGCAAAAAAGATCTTTTTCCAACACAGCTTTCAGGCGGTCAGCAACAGCTTGTGGGTATAGCCCGTGCGTTGGTTGGCAAACCAAAATTAATTTTGGCTGATGAACCTACAGGTAACCTTAATAGCAAGCAGGGCGAGGAAATTATGGACTTGTTTAAAAAGCTTAATGAAGAAGATGGTGTTACCATTATACAGGTAACACACAGTGAAAAAAATGCCGAATACGGTTCACGCATCATTCACCTTCTTGACGGAAGGATTGAGAGAATAGAAGAAAAATAGCCTCATTTTATTGCATAAAAGATCTGTATGATAAAAAGCTTTTTTAAAACGGGCTGGCGCAGCATAAGGCGAAACAAAATGTATTCGTTTATAAATGTGTTTGGGCTTGCTGTTGGCATAACAAGCTGCATATTGATTGGGCTTTATATTACGGATGAACTTAGTTACGATAAGTTTAACATCAACAGCAGCCGGCTGTTGCGTGTAGTACACCAAACATCGCACGAAGGCGAAATAGAGAACGGCGCTGTTACAGGTACAAAGGCCGGCCCACAGTTAAAAAGAACTTTTTCGTTTATTGAGGATTATGCAAGGCTTATTAACAGCAGCCGTATTGTAAAATATAAAGACAGGCAGTTTACTGAAAAAAGGGTTTTATATGCTGACGCGCCTTTTTTCAAAATGTTTTCATTTAACCTTATTGAAGGCAACCCTGCTACCGTACTTAACTCACCCAACCAGGTGGTGCTAACACAAACAATGGCCACCAAATATTTTGGTGATGAAAACCCGGTTGGTAAAACTTTGAATTTTGGTTCGCGTGGCGATTATATAGTAACAGGCGTTTGTAAAGATGCGCCTGGCAATTCGCAGATAAGATTCGATTTTGTTGCATCATTCACGTCCCTGCCCGTTTCAAAAACTGAAGAGTGGTGGACGCAAAACTATATCACATACACACTGCTGAACAAAGAAACCAATATTGCTTCTGCGCAAAAACAAATTGACAGCTACATGCGCACATCAATAAGTGCGGAGCTAAAAATGACCGGCGGCGACTATCTTACTTACGTGCTTGAACCATTGCTTAGCGTGCACCTGCATTCAGCTAATGGTGGCCTTGAGCCCAACGGTAATATAAACTACGTGTACATTATGTTTGCCATTGGCCTGCTTATATTAATTATAGCCTGCATTAATTATACAAATCTCGCTACCGCGCAATCAGCCACCAGGCTGGGTGAAATTGGTATGCGCAAAGTAATGGGTGCCAGGCGGGGCCAACTGTTTTTACAGTTTGTAGGCGAAAGCGGCCTTATAACATTTATTGCATTAGTACTGGCATTGGTAGCAAGCACATCGTTGCTGCCTATATTTAATAACATAACCGGTAAGGCTTTAACAACAAGCGTGCTGTTTGCGCCGTTGCCCATTTTGGCTATGCTGTTGCTTAGTGTATTGGTAAGCTTTATAGCCTGCGCCTACCCCGCATTTATTTTATCGGGCATGGGGCTTTCAAAAATATTAAAAACGGGTTTTAGCTTTTCAAAATCCGGTAACGGCCTGCGTAAAACGCTTATAGTGGCGCAGTTTGTTATAAGTGTATTTCTTATAATAGCCACCATAGTTGTGCAACGGCAGTTGCATTTTATGCAGAATAAAGACCTTGGCTATGACAAGGAACACTTGCTGGTTCTGCCTCTCGACAACTCAAGCTTAAATAATTACGAAGGGTACAAGGCAGGTTTAAAATTAGTGCCCGGTGTGCAAAGCGTAACATCAGCGTACGAAACGCCTACTTATATCGGCTGGGGCGATATGATCAAAAAAACCAGTGAATCAACAGATAAGGGCATCAGCGTAAATGCATTGCCTGTTGATATGGATTTTGTAAATACTTTAAAAATACCCATTGTTGCGGGCAGCAACTTTACCAGGGCCGACCTAGCCTTGCTTGATACCTCAAATGGCGGTAAAAATTATCGCTATCCATTTATTATAAATGAGTCGCTCTGCAAACAGTTAGGTTATTCGCCTGAAGAAGCCATAAATAAAACCATCTATAAAAACAATCCGGGTATAATTAAGGCAGTTGTAAAAGATTTTCACTTTACATCGCTTCACGAAACTATAAAGCCGCTGGCCTTATTTCTTAACAACGAAATGTTGTACAGCACCTTTATACGCATCGGCAGCCCTGATGTTACGGCCACAGTAGATAAAATTGGCGCCTATTGGAAACAACGTGTGCCCAGCCGCCCTTTTGAATACCATTTTTTGGATGAAGATTATAACAAGCTGTACATAGCTGAACAAAAAACAGCATCCATATTTAGCCTTTTTGCAGCTATAGCATTAATATTGGCCTGCCTTGGGTTATTTGGGCTGGCTGCGTTTACCACACTGCAACGCACTAAAGAAATAGGTGTTAGAAAAGTATTGGGTGCCAGCATTAGTAACATTGTTAACCTGCTGTGCAGGGAGTTTTTGCAGCTGGTAATTATTGCGTTTGTTATTGCAACACCCATTGCATGGATAACTTCAAACAAGTGGCTGCAGGACTTTGCTTACCGCATCAGCATAGGGTGGGTCATTTTTGCAGCAGCAGGTATTGCGGTGCTGCTTATTACATTGTTAACTGTAGGGTACCATGCCATAAAGGCGGCACTAAGCAACCCGGTAAAGAGCCTACGGACAGAATAGCCTTTTCTATTGAGGCGTGAGGAGATGGAAGAGAGTATTAAGAATTATTTACATAAAAACCAAGCCGTCAGGCGAATCAGAAAAATCAGGCAAAAATCCTGGTTAAAACTATAAACCATAAAAGACCAGAAGAAATGAAAAGCGTTACGAAAATGAAAATGGCATTAGCAGTGATTGTATTTGTGTTGTTAGCGGGGCGAAGTTTTGCACAGGATACTACCGCCCTTAGCGGCACAGTTACGTTAGACCAATGTATAGCTTTAGCCATAAAAAATAACCTGCAGATAAATAACAACCGCGTTACTGCTGATAATAACCAGGTATATGTGCATGAGGCGTTTGGTAATTTTTTGCCAACCATATCGGCTAATATTAACCACAGCCTTAGCGAAGGCAGGGTTATCAATTCCGTAAGTAATACTTATGTAACGCAGAGTACCACAAGTGCAGGCTGGGGCTTAAATTTTAATGAAGTATTATGGAATGGCGGGGCAATAAGAAATAATTACCAGGGTAATAAATACGGGTACGAAGCAACCAAAATGGACTTACAAACCCAAAAAGACAATATTAGTATCCAGGTTATATTGGCATATATACAGGTATTAAGCAACGAAGAACAACTGATGGTTGCTAAACAATCCGTAGAGTCGTTCAGGCAACAAACTGACAAAGCGTCTAAACAAAATGAACAGGGCGCAGTATCAAACCCCGCAGATCTTGCAAACTTTAAAGGCCAGCTTGCATCAGCCGAATACAATGTAATTAATTTGCAAAAGGCAATTGAAAGCTCAAAAATTGCGCTTGTGCAATATTTAAATGTACCCTATACACCAAACTTTGACCTGGAAAAAATACCCGAAAATGTGGAGCCTTCTGCATACAATGGTACGCCGGATGATATTTACCAAGCGGCATTGCAAAACCTTTCAACAATAAAATCCTCGTCTCTAAAAACCCTTTCTGCTCTTAAATACTGGAAGGCAGCAAAAGGCGCTATGTGGCCAACAGTAACGTTTGGCCCCAGTGCCGGCACCAGTTTTTCAAGCCTTGGGACAGATTTACAAGGTAAGAAAGTGCCATATGCCACACAATTGGGTAACAACTTTGGCTCATCTTTTGGCGTAGGCCTCTACATCCCTATTTTGCAGGGTTTCAGTTTAAGCGGACGCGCAAAATTGAATAAAATTGCCTACGACCAGGCAAAGTTTAATGAGAACACAAATAAAACAGCTTTACAACAAAACATACAGCAGGCATATATTAACGTAAACAGCGGCTACGCAAGCTATCAGAAACTATTGGAGGAAGTAACTGACTTTAACGAAGCTACGCGTATTGCACAGGTTAGGTATAACGAAGGAGTTACTACCGTGGTTGAATACATTATTGCAAAAACCAGTGCAGACCAGGCAGCACTTAACCTTGTTGCTACCAAATTTGACTATATTTTAAGAACAAAAATTCTTGATTACTACCAGGGTAAACTTACGTTTAAGTAGTTGATGCTTTCATAAACAATTTTCCAGGGCAGCCTCTAGGCTGCCCTTTTTTGTTGGCTGACAGCACAGTTCCCTTTTCACGTTTCACGATTGACGTTTCACGATGCTTCGTGCCTATCTTTGCCCCTCAACGATTTATTGCACTTATGACTACTACCACGGCTAATGCAGAATGGATGAAAGAACTGCTGTTTGAAAAGCAACAACGGTTTGAGAAAATAAAACAGGGCGGCGGAAAAAAAGCCATTGAACGGCAGCGTGAAAAAAATAAACTCACCCCCCGTGAACGTGTTGCATACCTCTGCGATAACGATAAACCTTTTATAGAAATTGGCGCCTTTGCAGGTTACGATATGTATGCTGAACAGGGCGGTTGCCCTGCAGGCGGCACTGTTGCTGGCATGGGTTATGTAAGCGGCAGGCAATGTATAATACTGGCTAACGACCAAACGGTAAAAGCCGGGGCGTGGTTCCCTATAACAGGCAAGAAAAATTTACGCATGCAGGAAATAGCGATGGAAAACCATTTGCCGGTAATTTACCTTGTTGACAGTGCCGGTGTTTTTCTGCCCATGCAGGATGAGATATTTCCCGACAAAGAGCATTTTGGCCGCATTTTTCGCAATAACGCCCGTATGAGTGCCATGGGCATTACGCAAATAGCGGCAGTAATGGGTCCCTGCGTTGCAGGCGGTGCTTACCTGCCAATAATGAGTGATGAAACACTTATGGTTGAAGGTAATGGAAGCATATACCTTGCAGGGCCATACCTTGTAAAGGCCGCTATTGGCGAGGATATAGACAACGAAAGCCTTGGTGGCGCAGCAACCCATACTGAAATAAGCGGTATTGCTGATTATAAATTTAAAACCGAACAGGAATGTCTTGACCAGGTAAAGAACATCATTGGTAAACTTGGCCATAAACAAAAAGCCGGTTTTGACAGGATTGAAACCGTGCCACCTGCCAAAACCCCTCATGAGATTTATGATGCTATGCCTGCGCATAACACAAAGCCTTACGATGTGATGAATATTATTGACTGCATTATTGATGCAGGCAGCTTCCAGGCGTTTAAGCAGGATTATGGCAAAACAATTATTTGCGGTTACGCCCGTATTGATGGTTGGGCTGTGGGCATTGTTGCCAATCAGCGCCTTATTGTAAAAACAAAAAAAGGCGAGATGCAGTTGGGTGGTGTGCTGTATAATGACAGCTCAGACAAGGCAGCGCGTTTTATTCTTAACTGCAATCAAAAGAAGATACCCCTCGTTTTTCTGCAGGACGTTACCGGTTTTATGGTTGGCAGCCGCAGCGAATATTCAGGCATTATAAAAGACGGGGCCAAGCTGGTAAATGCAGTAGCCAACAGCGTTGTGCCCAAAATAACCATTATTACCGGCAACAGCTTCGGTGCGGGCAACTATGCTATGTGCGGCAAGGCTTACGACCCCCGCTTTATTTATGCGTGGCCGGGCGCGAAAATTGCCGTAATGGGGGGTGAGCAGGCTGCAAAAACGTTATTGCAAATTCAAACTGCTGGTAGGGAAGTTAGCCCTGAAGAGCAAAAAGAACTGTTGGATAAAATTAAAGACCGCTATGACAAACAAACCACGCCATATTATGCTGCTGCCCGCCTTTGGGTGGACGATATTATCGATCCAGCGCAAACACGCGAGGTGATAAGCGAAGGGATAAACGCTGCCAACCACAATCCCGAAATAGGCGATTTTAAAGTAGGTGTGTTCCAGGTATAACTATTGTGGAAGGAGGAAAAAGGGAGGAAAAAGGAGGAAAAAATTCACCTCGTAAAATTTATAATTAATTGATTTTCAATTAAATATAAATTTTAAAGCTGTATTTTAGTATTTTTTTTCATATACCATTCAAGCCCAATTTATCTAAACAACATTTTCAAAGAACTTACGCGATTGCCCTATTGCCTAGGATTATTTTTAAATGCAATAATCTGTAAACAGTTAAATAGCATGGCGCCCATTACTATATATAAAAAATGCTGTTTTGTCTCATTTTTTCGCAAACTATTTTTCAACTTTTATCTAAAAAATTTTACCGCGCCGCCTGGCAGCACCCCACAATCTTTAAAAATTATTCAAATTTAACCCTGGGTTTGTACGGCGTATTATACCAACGTTTTAAGGTGATCTGAAAGCCTTAATGTCAGTGCTATCAGCGTTAGTGTTGGGTTGGCGGCGCCGGAAGTTGTAAAGCAGGATGAGCCAGCCGCAAAAAGGTTATTGATACTATGTATTTTACAATTTGAGTCTACAACGCCTTGTTTGGGGTCGTCATGCATACGCGTGGTGCCCATGTGGTGCCACCCGCCACCCAGCGTTTCCGGCCAGTTATTATCATTTTCATCATCCAGCCAGTCCATCATTCTCAACCTGCCAATGCCGGAAATTCCCGCCTGCTGCCCGATAAGAATATGGAGTTTCCTGATGCTGGTTTTTTCTAACCGGGTAAGCTTCCAGTGCAAATTTGCGCGGGGCACTCCTAACGCGTCTTTCTCCGTATCAAGTGTAACCCTTGATTCGGGGTTGGGCGATTGTTCCATACGGGTAAAACAGCGGTATGCTTTAAATGGCGTACCCGCCGATGCAGGCAGTTTTCCCGCTTTAAACATTTTTTCAAGATATGGCCAATGCTGCACAGTTTTGGTGGCGCTGTCAGGGAAAAAATCAATCATCGGCGGGTCATTCTTTACAAGTTCCAGCGGCGATAAAGCTACGGTGCCATTAAGCATGCCGTGCTGCCGCTGTACCTCACCGGTTATGGCCAATTCGGCCCTTGCTTTTGTAACAAAGGGGTCGTTTAAATAAAATTTCAGGGGCAATGGGGCCGGTAATAAAATGTTGGCAGAATTTACTTCAAGATGATCCATAAAATGCCTTCCCACAATATCATGGTCATTACCAAGGCCATTGGGCGCCTGCTTATTTGAAGCAAGCAACAGCCTGGCATTTTGAATGGCACAGCACGCCAATACAAAATATTTGGCGCGTACTGTATGCGTTTTACCCTGCAGGTTTTTTACGGTTACGCCGGTTATACTGCTTGCATTTTCATTTGCCATTATATCCGTAACATTTGCGTATGTATATAAGTGCACATTTTTCGCATTTACAATAGCATCCCTGTATTTATCGCCAAACCTTGTAAACGGGCTAAACTGCCACATCTTATTCCAAACAACCTTGGTATCAAAAACAAGCGGCAAAAGCGATTTATCCTTTTCCAGCCAGTAGGTATCCTCAAATTCGCCGGGGCCTATTTCCACCATTTTTCCGGCAAGCGGGTAGTAAGGGTCTATATCCTTCCGGCTTATAGGCCAGCCACTTAAGGGCACCCAGTCCCTTTTTACAAAATCAATATCGTCAAGGGTTGCGCAATACCCGCCCCAGTGGCCGGTAGTGCCGCCAAAATAGTGCAGGCGGGCAGATTTAAGCGGGTAATAGCGTTGCCCGGTTGTTTTGCCCCTGTATAAGTCCTGCAGCGTTTCATCTACTTCAAAACCACCACCTTCTAATAATATTACTTTATGGCCGGTGTTTAACCAGTCTATTGCGATGCTAATGCCTGCGGCACCTGCACCGATAATACATATATCTCCTTCTATAAGGGAGTTGTTTGGTAATTCCCTTGCATCAATGTGCATATAGCAGTTAATTGGTTTTTTTTATAAGGGTATACAACGCACACTGGCGTGCCTCTGTTACCGACAGCACCCATCCCTTAACAACTACAGTATTACCGCGCATAAAACCATCCTTAATATTTGCCGCTAACCGGCTGCTAATTCCTGCAGAAGGGTCACTGCCCGTATTAGGGGCATTACCTGCAAGCAACTTTTCCAGCAACGCAACATTATATTCACCCGGCATTTTACTGCCATAAGCCACACCCGCCTCCCGAATGGTTGCTTCATCTGCAAGGTGCGAAAGCATATCAGGAATAGATAACGTTTTGTCCAGCGCTGCGTTTGGGGTGGTGCAATGTAAACCCGGTGTGGCCAAAGCCGCAGCGCCCAATGCAGATAAAAACACAAAACGTCTTCTTTCCATACAAAAGCGGATTGTATTGAATACAATTTATGCCTTTTATTAAACTTTGATCGATAAATTTAATAGAGCATTTTAGTGCCTTACTACGTAAAGCCGGAGAAGCAATTGTACGAATTTTTAATTTACCCCGGCTTAACACAGAGTTCGTTTTTTATGAAGTTTGGCCGGAGCATTTCCTTCTCCATACCCTCTGTGTTTCTTCAACTCCGCGTCCTCTGTGGTTAATCCCTTTTTTCTAACCAAACTCACCGGTGTATCACCGAATCCTTCTCGTTATACCGGCAATATCCATCATGGTGGTACCTGTCATGCCGCCACCCACCGGCGCGAAAAAAGAAAACCCCTGTTGAAATAAATAAAACAATTACCAGGATAGTTGATATTCTGGCAAACCTTGTAAGCACCGGCTTTTTTGAGAACCCGCCAAATACATAACCAATAATAAAAACCATACAGGCTGCAAATAATATTCGTGATAATACAAAAAATACAATAGGCATAAAACTTAATTTTGATAGTATAAGAATGAGTTACGAGATGGCTTCCGCAATTGCTGTTGTAATAGATTTCTTTTTTGATGGCATAGCAAAGCCTGCGCCTATCATCCAGATAAATGCAGGAAAGCGCCCCAGCGGAATGAGAACAAACAATTGCGGAAAAAACATGCTTAATGTAGAAAGCTCTGCTAATACCGCAGTTACCATACCAAGCCATACCAGCCACTTTGGTACAAGCTTTAAAAACAGCGATGGTATGGAAACGCCCGCCAGCAGCAAGCCAAGCAAAACTACGTGTGCAACACCGCCCGTAATAAATTGAAAAAGCTGAAAGCTTCGCATCACAGCCAAATCGTTAACAAGACCGGGATATGTTAACACCCAACCTGAAAGCGCCGAAACAGCAATAAACAAAGAGGCTGAATAACCGCCAAACGTAGCAATGTTAACACCGGCAACCCTTGCACCGTGAAACTGAAGTTTGTTTGTAATGGCAGCAGTAAAAATGCCAAGCGGTATTGCTGATGCAAACTGCAGCATGGCATTAAACTTAATAACATTGCTAAAGTGCAGGTAATAATCGCGCACCTGTTCTGCTGGTGTGTTTAAAGTGGGTATAGCTGTGCCATTCGTCATAACACCAGATATAACCAGGCTGGCAGCAAAAAGGGCAAACGACACTACTGCAAGCGCACCCGTTGATGGCCCACGGTAGGCCAATGGTGATGTTTGTGTTGTAAGCATAACATTTTTTTGTAGTGAAATAATAGCTCAAAACTATTATGCCCTTCAAAAAATGTTGTCGTAGAATATAGTATAAGGTTACATGGATAGACGTAAAGCCGAACTGTGAAGACTATCTCGGCAACATTTTTTCAAGGTTGGCCTTGTAAATATCGCTAAGCGGCAGTTCAGTATTGCCAATGGCAATAAGGTCTCGCTTAACAGCCTGTATTTTATCTGCTGCAATAATGTACGATTTATGGGTGCGTACAAAGCGGTAAGGCAAAAGCTTTTCTTCAATGGCCTTCATGCTCATTTTTGTAATAACAGGCCGCGTAGTGTTGGCAAGGAATATTTTTATATAGTCTTTCATTCCTTCGATATATACGATATCAGGAATAGAAATTTTAACAAGGTTATATTCAACATATACAAAAAAATAACCGGGTTTTTCTTCTTTGCTGCTTTCCTTTTGTTTAAGATTGGATAGCTCATTTGCTTTATTGCAGGCCTTCAAAAACCGCTCAAACGAAACTGGCTTTAACAGGTAATCAATCACGTTTAAATCAAAAGCATCAAACGCATATTGCTTATATGCAGTAACAAAAACCACCATAGGCGGGTGCTGCAGGCTTTTCACAAACTGCAGCCCGTTAAGCCCCGGCATTTGTACATCCAAAAATATCAGGTCAATTTTCTCTTTATGTAAAATATCCGCGGCCTCCAGCGCATTTTTACACCTTGCAGTTAAATGCAAAAAAGGCACCTGCTGTATATTATCCACCAGCAGGTCAAGTACCAGTTTTTCGTCGTCTACCGCAATGCAGTTTAGCACGTAAGGTCAAGTTTTAATTCGGTTTTAAAAATGCTGTCCTTGTCTTTTATAGTAAATGTGTATCTGCCTGCATATAACAGTTGCAGCCTGTTCCTCACATTCTCAAGCCCAATGCCCGGGCTTTTGTCTTTTGCATTGTTATGTTTGCTGTACCGGTTAATAACGCTAAAATAAAGCTGTTGTTCTTTAACTGTTAAGCAAATATGTATGTAGGGGTTATGCACCATGCCAATGCCATGTTTAAAGGCATTCTCAACAAAGGGTATCAGCAGCATAGGCTCAATAAAACACCCGGGGTCTTTATTGTCAATTTGCATCTGCACATTCACATCATCACCAAAGCGCAGGTGTTGCAATTCAATATAACTCTTTAGGTAGGCTGCCTCATCTGCAATGGTAAACTTGTCGTTTTCCGATTCATATAACATATACCGCAGCAGGTCTGAAAGCTTCATTAATGACGGCTCAAGCAAATCAGATTTCTGTCTTGCCAAAGCAACCATATTGGTCATCATATTAAATAAAAAATGCGGGCTAACCTGGTTGCGCAAAAACTTAAGCTCTGTTGCAAGCCGCGCTGCCTGCTGCTCTTTTTGCAACCTTTCCGCATGCACGCGCCGGGTAATTACCTGCAAAATTATACCTGCAATAATAAACGGCACAGGTGGAAAAATTAAAAACCGCAGGTTTATATGTGTAATGGTAAACCCGGCATCATTAAGCTGTAAAACAAAGAGTTTAGCATAGAATGAAAATGCAATTAAAGCCACTATTGATAATAGATATAAAGGCCACCGTTTACGCGTAGCAAACCTGGGGAAGAGAAAATAAGCATTTAAATAAAACAAACCAACGTGGTAAATATTTGTGTAAAAAAAGTAGTTAGGCGGCAGGCCGGTCGCGGTTTTAATACCGTTAAATATTATGGCTGCTATTATAAAAAATAGCAGCCAGACAAGTATGTGAATACCCGCGGTAAAGTATGATTTTCTGATGTGCACTATATTTATTACGGCATTAAGGTAATAATCGCTGTAATTACTGCAAACTACAAACTGTATCAGTTTTAAGCACCATTTAGTAGACGAGGCAGGAATTTGGATAGATGAAGATGTATTGAATAGGCTTTTGTTTGCTAATTTGCCGGCAAAACACTAACTGGATGGAGTTTAATTCAACTGTTTTAATACTTCCCGGCCTGGGTAATTCCGGCGACGGGCACTGGCAAACACTTTGGCAAAATAACCATGGTTTTGAGCGTGTAGAACAGCGCAGTTGGGATGCGCCGGTATGCGACGAATGGATAACCACTATAGATGCCGCTGTAACCAAACACGATCTGCAAAATGTTATTCTTGTTGCGCATAGCCTTGCTAACACCACTGTTGCAGCATGGGCAAAAAAATATAACAGGGTTATTAAAGGCGCGTTGCTGGTTGCCCCAAGCGATACGGAAGCTGATACCTACCCGCCGGGCACCACTGGCTTTAAGCCAATGATACTGGATAAACTGCCGTTCCCCTCAATTGTAATTGCAAGTGACGATGATTACTATGTTACGCTTGACCGCGCTGAATATTTTGCGGCCTGCTGGGGCAGTCAGTTGATAAATATTGGCAGTGCCGGACATATAAATGTTGCTGCCGGTTTTGGCCACTGGAATGATGGCTTGCAATATTTACACATGCTGGAGGCATAGCCAATTTTCGTTTTAAGAAACTATTTATAAGCGGATGTGTGCCGGAGTACCTTCGTTGTATATTGCGGGTGACAAAATATTTTAAACTTTTGTTTTGACTCTGGAGATAGGATTATGAAATTACCTGTATATGTTGTAGACGCATTTACAAGCAAACTTTTTGGTGGTAACCCTGCGGCTATTTGCCCGCTTGAAGAATGGCTGCCTGACGAGCTGATGCAAAACCTTGCCGCAGAAAATAATCTTGCCGAAACGGCTTTTATTGTAAATGAAAATGGCCGGTACCGCATCCGGTGGTTTACACCTGGGGCAGAAGTAGCATTGTGCGGCCATGCCACGCTGGCAACGGCGCACGTATTTTACACGCAGCTTGGCTATACAGGCAATGAGATTTCTTTCGATTCTCTTAGCGGAATACTTAAAGTATACAGCAATACAGAGGGCATGTACACGCTGGATTTTCCTGTTGATAGTAACCTGAAAGCTTTAGCTGAAGCGCCGGCTGGTTTGCTGGAAGCATTGGGCGTGCCGGATGCTGGAATATTTCAAACGTCGTTTGACTATATGGTGGTGCTGCCGTCGCAAAAAGATGTAGAGGCTGTGTCACCCGACCTGAAAGCCCTGGCTAAAACTGGTGGGAGGGGAGTGATTGTTACCGCAAAAGGGGATGAAGCCGATTTTGTTTCCCGTTTTTTTGCCCCGCAGGTGGGCATAGATGAAGACCCTGTTACTGGTTCGGCACATACAGCCCTCACACCTTATTGGGCAGGTCAATTGCAAAAAAATCCATTAAAAGCAATACAGTTATCAAAGCGCCGCGGGCATTTATCCTGTGAGTTAAAGGGTGATAGGGTGTATATAAGCGGTGGAGCGGTTACTTATATGAAAGGGGAATGCTTTGTTTAGTAAGAATCGAAAAGCAGCCCATTGCAGATTGTCGAGTGAAGGAGGAAAGATTTGCACGACCGCAATTCCAATCTGCAATCCGCAATCGTCAATCTGCAATCTTACCATAACAAACCTTAAAAGGCTAGTACAATCCCTTCTTTCAGCGCTTTATCATATCGTCTTTTGTCAAACTTATACAGGTAAGGGCTGCGGTGTGCACCGATCTTTTTTTGCTCGTCCAATTTTTTAATAAGGCCAAGCGCCATCAGTTTTTTTGGAAAGTTTCTGCGGTCAAGTTTTTTACCAAGTATCGTTTCATACAGGTCGTGTATTTCGGGCAAAGTAAATTTCTCGGGCAATAGGTTAAATCCTATGGGCTGGTGGTAAATTTGCATCCGCAACGCCTTCAGGGCTTCAGTTACTATAAGTTTATGGTCAAATACCATAGGCGGCAGGTTATCAATATCGCGCCACTCGCTTGTTTCTGAGAAATAATCTGCTTTAGGATTAACTTTTGAATATTCAGTTACAGCGTAATACCCCAGCGACAGGGTACGCTCAAGCAACCAGTGGTTTTTGGCAATAGGCGCCTTCGCTATGTCAGACAGGGCTTTTACCTGCTCGTCTGTTCTTATTGAGCGGCCCGGCTCACCAAATGTTTGAAACTGCTGCAGAAAAAGCTTGTCCAGCCCCGTTCTTTCTGCCAATATCCTCGTCGCGGCCTCCTGCAGGGTTTCTTCGTGTTTAATAAACCCGCCTGCTACACTCCAGTAACCACCTTTATTTTTTAGCAGCAATACTTTCAACTGGTGCTCATGGTAGCCGAAAATCACACAATCAATTGAGAGGTGCTTTAAATATACTTTGTGCCCGTTTGTAATAAAATTTTTCACTTCTTCCTGGCTGTTCATAGTTTAAAAATAAATAATCCTTTTTATTAATTGTTTTTAGTTTAAAGTTTTATCTTCATTGCGTACTTTTTACAGAATGATGGCTTTTTTAGGTTAAAGCTGATTGTTCGCTATGGTATAGCAAACCCTTTATTAGCTGCAAAAACAATATAGCTAATAAAGTTCAATTTGCAAAAAGGAAAGAAATTATAAAATAACAGCAGTTTGATTGCGGGGTGAAACACACGGGATAACGGGTGGTGGCACAAGTCATCACCCGTTTGTTTTTAACTTTAAACTCGAAACTTTAAACTGTAAATTTCTTAAACCCTTCCCATCGCAGGGTCGCTAAAGCTGGGCTTACCTGTTTCCATGCGGCCTGTGTACCTTTTTTCAAAGCTGTTATTGCCTGCAACCTTCACTGTAAAGTCGTACCAGCCAAAGCTTTTACCAACATTAAATGTGGCAATGTTAGTTGTACCGGCATTGAAATGTTGGGCCGCCGTTTTATAACTGTTATCAACAACGGTAACCTGTTGATTGGTGCCGCCGCTAACACTTATGTCAATACCCATGTTACCCACATTGTAATTAACCAAAATGCTTAATTGCGGGTCGTTATCATTGCCTTTGAATGAACGCATAAACCCGTTAGGGCCGTACACCACCAGTTGGTATTCATTATTGTCAAAAAGTTGTACCGGCCATGCATCTTTAATGGTATCACCTGGTGTTACTGCATAAGCACGCGTGGTTACATTTGCATCGTTATCGTCGCTGTTTTGCTTGTGGTAAGCGTATACGTTAAATGGCACGCCCGCTGATTGCGTACCTGCCTGAAAGGTAATTTCAAAGCTTTTTTTATCGGCAGAAAGGGCACCATCGGCATGTATCTCGTAAGGCAACGCGCAGGATGATCGTGCACCACTTTCCTGCCTTGGTATAAACACGGAAGATAGCGGCGATTGCTTTGTTTGCTCTACATCCTGTTTGCTCAGTAATTTGTACCCCGTCGGTACCTCTTTAAATTTTGCCTTGTGTATCTTTTCAACAAAAGCATCTTTGGCTATAAAGGCGGGTGTCGTAATTTTTTCACCATTGTACGGCCTGAAAATGGTGGTTAGGTCGCCGCATATCGCCCGCCGCCATGGGCTTATATTTGTTTCTTTTATATCCTTACCCGTTTTCTTTTGCAAAAACTTTTCTAAAAACTGTAAAGGGCTTGTGTGGTCAAACACCTGGCTGTTAACCCAGCCGCCCCTGCTCCATGGCGATGCAACAACCATTGGCACCCGGTAACCCAAACCAATAGGGCCTTCACGCATGTATTCTCTCGGCCAGTTTTTCTTTTTCATCTCCTGTTCCATCGTAACAAAATCAACCGAGGTATCTACGCCGGTTGATGCCTTGCCCGTGCCTGCATCATGCATATTTGGTGCTGTAAAAGGCGGCACATGATCAAAATAGCCGTCATTCTCATCATAGGTTAAAATAAAAATTGTTTTCTTCCACACTTCCGGGTTTTGCGTTAATATATCCAGCGTTTCCGATAAATACCACGCCCCGTACCATGCCGAGCTTGGGTGATCAGAAAAAGTCTCCGGTGCAACCATCCACGATACAGTAGGTAGCTTCCCTGTTTTTACATCCTGCCTAAACTGGTGCAGCACATCACCTTTGGGTATATTTACCTCGCGCTCCGTTATTCCATCCATGTATTTGTGCGTAGTAAGGTTGCGGTAATAGGGGTCGTTACGGTTATCGCTAAAAGCTTTTTCGTGCAGGTTTTTTTCATGCTGGCTTAACTGCGCATATTTTTCTTTCGTGTATACCTTTTTATCTTCAAGCACATGGGTAAGCGTGTCCTTTTTATATTTAAGGGTGTCCTGCATATCTTTCAATTCTTTCCCGGTTGCTGTAGTACCCTGTAGTTTTTTCTCCAGTTCCGCAATTTCAACCGGCAGGCTTTTCTCCGCCTTCGCCAAATAATTAATATACCGGTCGCTCAGCTTTACATTGTACTGTGTAAAATATTCAATGGGGTTATCGCCAAAATTATCAAGCCATGCGCCTTCTTCATCACCATAGCCGCCATCAACACTAATATCATTCTGGTATATCTTCCACGATATGCCGTTTTCCTCCAGTCTTTCCGGGTAAGTCTTCCAGTTTGCCCATACTCCATAGTCAGTGTCCTCATTCCAAACCTGTGCTTTTGAATTTTCGTGCTGCTCTTCACGTATAGTGCCCGTCCACAAATACAAGCGGTTGGGCGTGGTGCCAGTTAGCGATGAGCAAAAGTGCTGGTCGCACACAGTAAAAGCATCCGCCAGCGCGTAATAAAACGGAATATCTTCCCTTGTATAATACCCCATGGTTAAAGGCATTTCCTTATACTCATCATCGCCTGATTTTTTAACATCAAGCCACCTGTTATGCCTGCCTTGGTTACGTGCATCTGTTTGGTTGCTCCAGGAGTGTGGCAAAGAGCCCATCCATGTAATTTTTGTATTTTTTATATCCAGGTGAAAGGGTGAATATGTTTCGCCTTCTTTGGTGGTTTGCAGCCATACAGGGTTTTGGTTGGGCAGCGTTACGGCACGGGGGTCGTTAAAGCCACGCACGCCCTGTAACGTGCCAAAGCAATGGTCGAATGATCGGTTTTCCTGCATTAATATAACTACATGTTCCGCGTCGTAAAAAGTAGTACCCGGTGGTGGGTTTATGGCAAATGCTTTTTGAATGGATGGTGGCAGTGTGCCGAGTAACCCCACACCGCCGGATAGCATAGCCGCTTTTTTAATAAAGTCCCTTCTCGTGCTCATAGTTAATAAATAAGGGGATGAAAGTAAGCAAAGCTTGCCACACACAACAAGTGCTTATTATTATTTAATAGTTACAAAATGAGGGGTGTTAAAGTAATTGGAAAGTAAGAGAAAATTATAATGACGCGAATTTCTGGGCGACCCTGTTTCAAACTTCGCGAAACTCCGATGCTGCATCAATAGTGTTATTTATTATTCCCATCCTATTTTTGCAGGCTCAACACTACTACATGGCCGGCATTTATATACATATACCTTTTTGCAGAAAAGCCTGCCATTACTGTAACTTCCATTTTTCTACAACCACCGGCAACATGCCGGCGATGGTACAGGCCATTATTAAAGAAGCGCAATTAAGAAAAGATTACTTGTATGAAGATATAAGCACCATTTATTTCGGCGGTGGAACGCCATCGTTATTGCCCATTGCAGATTTACAATTGCAGGTTGACAGCATGCGGGAGTTATTTAAAGTAGATGACGATGCAGAAATTACCCTTGAAACAAACCCTGACGATATTACCGCCGAAAAACTTGCCGCCTGGAAAGCTATTGGAATTAATCGTTTAAGCATAGGCATACAATCTTTTTTTGAGGAAGACCTGCAGTGGATGAACAGGGCACACACTGCTGAGCAGGCTTTGCAAAGTATACAATTGGCACAAGAAGCAGGCTTTGATAACATCACTATCGACCTTATTTATGGTACACCAACCCTTACTGACGAACAGTGGCAGCATAATGTGCAAATAGCCATATCACTCAATATTCCCCACCTGTCGTGCTACGCATTAACTGTTGAGCCTAAAACGGCGCTTGAAAAAATGATTGCCACCAACAAAATAGCCAATGTTGATGCTGAAAAGCAGAGCAGGCATTTTGAGTTGTTAATGCAATGGCTTAACGAAGCCGGGTATGAGCATTATGAGATATCTAACTTTGCAAAACCCGGTATGCGCAGCAGGCATAACAGCAGTTACTGGCAGGGCAAACACTATATTGGTTTGGGGCCAGCTGCACATTCGTTCAATGGCGGCAGCCGTCAATGGAATATTGCTAATAACGCCCTGTACATACAAAGCCTTGAAAATAGCGCCGTTCCATTTGAAATAGAAGTGCTTACGCCTGCCCAGCAGTTAAACGAGTATATAATGACCAGCCTTAGAACCATGGAAGGCCTTTCACTGCAACGCATACAGCAGCATTGGGGGCTGGCTGAAGCTGAGCGGGTAAAAAATGGCGCATTTGTTTTTTTAAGTAACGGCCAGGTTATTTTAATTAACAACAGCCTTGTACTTACCAACAGCGGGCGCCTGTTTGCTGACGGCATTGCTGCGGAACTGTTTGCGGCGTAATTAATTTTTTCCTAATATGTATTTATCCTTTTTTAAGGCCGCCCCACAAAGCAATGGTGTACTTTTACGCTTCTAAAAAATAATCCGTACTAAAAAACTACTGTTCCTTATGGCCAAATACAGGTTTGTATTGCTAATTGCCCTGTTGTATAGTTTTAGCGGTTTGCATGCCCAGCAGGCGGATTCCATTAAAGTAAAAGTTTTTTTTGCGCTGGATAAATACAATATATCTCCAGGTGCTAAAAACATCCTGGACGATTTTATCGCCCATCACAAAGAAATTACCTGGATAAATATTGAAGCGTTTACTGACAGCCGTGCCAGCGTTGCTTATAACGATGTGCTGGCATTAAACCGCGCGAAATCTGTTCAAAACTACCTGCTTACCAACGGCCTGCAAAAAACAACAGAAACACATATTAATGCATTTGGCAAACGCAAACTGCTTGATATTGGTACCACCGAAGCGGCGCACCAAAACAACAGGGTGGTTATACTTACCTGCTATGTTATATCGCCGCTTAAAGCTGTTGCGCCACAACCCAAACCGGTTGATACGGTAAAACCAAAACCCGTAGTTGTGCCGCCGCCAAAAGATACTGTAAAACCCGCACCGCCGCCACCAGTGGAGGTAAAAAAAGATACCCCAAAGCCACAGCAGGTTATAATTGCGCCACCGGTAGTAACATCATCACCTGCTGCGACCATTAAAATTGAGCCAGTAGTGCCCGATACAGTTATTGAAGTAAAAGAAACTGTACCCACAGGTGAAATTGACCATGGGCTTGCACAGCGTATACTTGAGGTGATAAAACATGCCCAAACAGGCCAGTCGTTTGTACTGCACACTATATACTTTGTTGAAGGGCGCCATGTGTTTGTAAAGGAAGCTGCCTCACCATTAAAAGCTGTACTGGAAGTAATGAAAACCCGCCCGACGCTTGAGCTGGAGGTACAAGGCCATGTATGCTGTACAGATTCTCTGGCCGAGGATGCGCTTGATTTTGATACCCACCAGTTTAACCTTAGCTATGCAAGGGCACAGGCTGTTGCAGATTATCTTGTACAAAACGGTATTGCCCGCGAAAGGGTGCAGTTTTTAAAAGGGTTTGGATCGAGAAGGCGCATAGTTTACCCTGAAAGATCGCAGGCAGACCGCAACCGTAACCGCAGGGTTGAATTTAAAATATTGAAAAAATAGCTTCCGTAGCCGAAACCAAAAACACATGAAAACAAGGCACTATATATACCTGCTTTTTTTATTACCCGTTTTGCTGTATTCCTGCGCAGCACCATACCAGGTTTCAACAAACGTTAAGATAAAGAACGACTGGAAGATAAGCGATATAAATGTTGAAGGAGATATTGCTGGTACCCCAATAAACGCACCCGTTTTTGAAGATGTAAATATGCAATGCCTTAAGGACAGTAAATGGAGTTTTTACGAAGAGGGCAGCGGTGCGTACACTATTAACAGCAGCGATTCTGCCGCCTGCGTAAAAGGCGTGCGCAAAATAACCTGGGAAGTGGTAACCCTAAAGGGAAAATCGCACTACCTGCAATTTTACCGGTATGGTGCACCAAAAGGCATTTTAACTGACAGGTTTACACTATACATTGCTGAAATAACACAGCTCTCCAAATCGTCATTCACCTTAAAGTATCCCATTAAGTACCAGGGTAAAACGGGCAGTATTGTTATTACGCTTGCAAAGTTGTAATAACTTGTATAAGTAAAGGCACAGACCTATAAGTTTCTAAAACCTATATTTCAATCATGTTAAACCGCATATATATGCGGTTAACATTATTGATTTAACACGATTGGTTTTAAAATGATTGAATTTGCTGAGAAGCCGATCATTACAGCTTTAACTCAACTTTTCCTGATTCTCTTTTCAGGTGGAATATTTCTGCGATTTTTATACTTTCGGGATAGATAACGAAGTATATGTGAAACGTTTTATAGTGCAGGTAAACACGGATATCGAGATTATGAAATTGGTGAGAGATGTACTTTTTATGGAAAAGCGGTCTTTCGCTGATAGCGGCAAAAGCCTCGTCAAATGAGTTTATTACCCTTAAAGTCCTTTCTACACTCTCATGCAGTAAATAATAGTCGGTTATTTCCTGTAGTCTTTCCTGGGCGTGTTGTGAAAGCTCTATAACCCTCATTTGGCTGTTATTTTGGCCACCAGTTCGGCCTTCACATCATTCCAGTTTTTTGTAATGCCTAATACAGTCTGCGCCAGGCCTATGTTCAGGTTGTTTTCAAAAGTCATTTTATCTACCCCATACAAATCCTTATAATAATCGTCATCATGCTCTTCCTGAACAGAAATAGCGGCGTCGTCAAAACGGCTTACGAATTCTTTAATAGCGGCCGATGTTCCGGGCGAGCTTACCTCAATTATCAATTGTTCCATATCAAAACAAATATATTTAAAGATACAAAAATTTAGCGGCGGCCTTCTCGGTTTCATGCGGCCAAATTGCTTTAGCTATAATTGCTTATCTTTACAGCGAAAGCATCGTATAATGGAAGCTATTAAAATTAATGTAAACAAGCAGATTGACGGCTATACTTTTAGCATTGCACCGTCTACAAGGCAGTTGATACGAAGCCTGTTTGCAAACTCCCATCCTGCAAATAATATTTTCGTAGCATACGATACAAAAAGCGATTTTGAAGTGTATTATGGCAGGCTTGAAAATTACATTTATCCTGCCTTGCTTGGTATTGATGACCAGCATGACATGAATAACAAAATAGATGAGATCCTTTTTGTTGATACCCAAACGGGTAATGTTTTGCACAAGCACAAATTAACTGCGTGAAAAAGAACTATCCTCTTTATTTAGGTAAAGCAGGGCATCTTACTGTAATGTCGGAATTTTTAACGCGTGGCTGGAATGTAGCAATACCGGAAGTTGATATTGGCGATGATATTTTTGTGGTGCAGGATGACAACGGTACACTAAGGCGGGTGCAGGTTAAAACTTCCACTTCTACGGTTAGACAGAGCAGCTTTAGCGGTCAGTTTAATATATTGCTGCCTCAACTCCGCAACGTAGCCAATATACCGGTTCACTATGTATTTATTGTAAGGCATAACAGCCAGTGGACCAGGCCCGTAATTATATGACAGGATTATTTGCTCGACCTTTTTCAAAATGGCAATGTTGGGTCAGCACATGAAGGAAATTTAAACTTATATTTTTCATATTTTGCAGACAACAGGATCGAATGTTCCGGGTTTGACTTAACCCGGTATATCTCAGATTTTTCGGACTTCCCACTTGTTGAGGACTAAGCATAGCATATTTAGAAAACCAAGTGCCCGCTAACTGCCCAAATCTCCTCATTCTACCGAAATACTTGCTCATTTCCCCAAAGCTTACAGATATTAGTTGCCATTAACCGTTCATCTATACCATAAATTGTATAAATAAGAAATAACTTATTTTGCGCTTTCCGGCAATTGATAACATTTCAAGTTTTAAACACATGAGAAAATACGTATTACCTGCGCTGGCTGCTGCAATAGCTATATCTGCACAAGCCCAGCAAACCTCACTGTCAGTAAAAGATTACCAGCGCGCTGAAAGTTTTTTAGCGTACAATACCGACCAGTTTGTTGATCATGGGGGCATTCGCCCTGAATGGTTGCCCGGCGATAAGTTTTGGTTTCGCGCGCTTACGCCCAAAGGCTACGGGTTTATACTGGTTGACCCTGCCAAAAAAACAAGCGCCCCCGCCTTTGACCACCAAAAACTCGCAGCCGCACTATCAGCAGCGGCAGGTGCACAATACAATGCGGATAAGCTGCCGTTTAACAGCATCAGTTTTTCAGACGACGGCAAAACAGTAATATTCAAAGCAAATGGCAAGCAATGGGGTTATGATGTTGCAGCTGGCACGGTTGCCGAAAATAACACACCCGCAAAACAGGGCAGGGAAGGCATTACCAGCGGCGGCGGAAGAAGGTTTGCTGGCGGCGGTAACGAGGTAGCCAGCCCTGATGGAAAACTATCGGCATTTATAAAAGATTATAATTTGTGGGTAAGGGATGTTGCAACCAAACAGGAAACGCAGCTTACCACAGACGGTGTAAAGGATTTTGGCTATTCAACAGATAATGCGGGGTGGAAGACCAGCGACCGGCCTATATTACAATGGTCGCCTGACTCAAAGAAGATATCAACCTTTAAGCAGGACCAGCGCAATGTTAGCGACATGTACCTTGTTACCACAAACGTGGGCAAGCCAACATTAAAGGCGTGGAAATACCCGCTGCCGGGCGACAAGGATATACCCATGATAACAAGGGTTATTATTAACGTGGATGTTCCAAAAGTTATAACCCTGCAAATACCGCCGGACCCGCACCGTGCAACGCTTAGCGATGATATTGCCAGCAGCGGCACATTTGATGATAACGACTGGAGCGATGGCGAACAGCTGGCTTTTGTATCAACAAGCCGTGACCATAAAAATGAAAAATTCAGGATAGCTGATCCCGCAACAGGTGCGGTACGCGACGTGTTTGAAGAGAATGTTGCCACACAGTTTGAAAGCGGGCAGGGTGCTATTAACTGGCGTTACCTGCATAAAACCAACGAGATAATATGGTACAGTGAGCGTGATAACTGGGGCCATCTTTATTTGTATGATGCCAACACCGGTAAACTAAAAAACCAAATAACAAAGGGCGATTGGGCTGTAACTAGGCTTGTTAAAGTGGATGAAAAAAACCGTGTATTGTATTTTATAGCTGATGGCGGCGAGGCTGAAAACCCCTACTTTGGGCAGTTGTATAAAGTGGGTTTTGATGGCAAGGGCCTTACGGTGCTTACACCGGCGGCAGGTAACCACACAGTAACGTTTTCACCAACGGGTGAGTATATTGTTGATACCTACAGTAAGCCTGATGTACCGCCGGTTACGGAATTACGTACTATGGATGGCAAGCTTGTTTGTAACGTGGATAAAACAGATGTGTCAAGGCTTGTTGCAACAGGCTGGCATGCACCCATACCCGTAACCTTAAAAGCCCACGACGGGCAAACAAATATTTACGGTTTAATGTTTACCCCAACTACGCTTGACGCTAATAAAAAATATCCCATAGTTGATTATATCTATCCCGGCCCGCAGGGTGGCAGCGTAGGCAACTGGGGTTTTGCCTCTGCAAGGGGTGATAACCAGGCGCTTGCTGAATTGGGTTTTATTGTAGTTGCTATTGAAGGTACCAGCAATCCGCTGCGCAGCAAAAGTTTTCATGATATGAGCTACGGTAACATGGCCGATAATACCATACCCGACCAAATTGCCGGCATACGCCAGCTTGCTGCAAAATACGGCTATATTGATACAAACCGCGTGGGTATTTGGGGGCACTCGGGTGGCGGCTTTGCAACCGGTACGGCTATGTTCCGCTATCCTGACTTTTTTAAAGTAGGTATATCAGAAAGCGGTAACCATGATAACCGCAATTATGAAGATGATTGGGGTGAGCGTTATGATGGTCTTGCAGCTAACAGCAACTACGATGCGCAGGCAAATGAGAACTATGCCAAGAACTTAAAGGGCAAACTATTGCTTGCACATGGTTTGATGGATAATAACGTGCCGCCAACAAACACGATGCTGGTGGTTGAAGCGCTTGAAAAAGCCAATAAAGATTTTGACCTGGTGGTATATCCCAACAGCCAGCATGGTTATGGCGCGTACTCATCATACATGATGCGCCGCCGCTGGGATTACTTTGTAAAAAACCTGCTTGGCGCTGAACCTCCAAAAGAATATGTGCTGAAAAGCACACCAGACCCGAGGATGCAGTAGAGGACGTGAATCGTCAATCGTGAAAAGGGAGAAGTGAAACGTGAAACGAAAAGCCGGACTATTGCGGTCGGGAATTTCAGATTGATTGAACGGATATTTGATTGCTTAAAGACTCGCTGCCATACAAAAAGAGGTTGCTCAATGCAGCCTCTTTGTATTTAGCAGTATAACGTACTTATCGGTTTGGTAGGCAGCGTTTATTGCAGGCAATACTTTAGCACATAAATAGTTTTTTATGCAGGCATCAAATTTCACTGCAGCATGCAGGTTATTGGTCATAGCTACTATAATATTAATTACCCTTCCGGCATCAGCCCAAAAAATTTATGAAAGCCTTCCTGTCGGGAAATATGCTGTTGGTTTTAAAATAATAACCCTTACTGACAGCTCGCGAATGGTACAGCCAGAATATAATTACCTGGGCGAAAAAAACGAAGGTGACAGGTTTAGAAAAGTAAGCATACACCTTTGGTACCCGGCGCAAGATGAGCTCGCAAAAAGAAGGCTAACCTATGGCGACTACTGCTATAACAGGCTGTTGACCAGTACCAACGAGGTGATTGATACAGCCAGTAAAAATGCCCACCTTGCTGAATGCAGGCAAAGAACTGAAAGATGGTTTGGCGCCACAACAAACGATGCCTGGCAAACGCTTTTATCAGCACCTATGCTTGCAAGGGCAGAGGCAACGGAGGTTGCTGAAAAATGCCCCCTGCTGATTGGTACATTAAGGGAATTATCTACCTCAATATCAAATGAACTGTTAGCCAGCAATGGGTATGTGGTTGCAATGATAACTGAAGCAAACACAGGCAGCTTTGCAGGTGACGCTTTGCAGGATATACCTGAAATGCAGTTTGCAATGCACTATCTCTCAAACAATATGACAATTGACATAGATAAGTTAGGCTGTTTCGGGTTTAGCGGCTCTGGTTTTGTACCCCTGTTGTTTGGCATGCATGACAGCAGGGTAAAGGCAATGGCTGATATTGAAAGTGGTGTTTACATGGATGTATTGTACCAGTCTTTTGCCGTGTCTAACTACTACCAGCCCTCAAAACTAACAATACCCTTCCTGCATATTTTTACGCGGGACCTGTCAAAACAGGAAAAGTTTATCAGCGACTTTACAAACAAAACAAACCATGCTGCACGTTACAGGCTTATTGTAAACCAGCCGGGCATGCACCATTGGGATAATGCTGCCGAGGGCTATACATCCTGTATTTTTTTGCATAACAGGGGAGACAAAGAAACTAATACTAAGAAATGTTTTGAAATTGAAAGCAACTACCTGCTTAACTTTTTTAATGCCATGCTTAAAGATGATGCACAGTCAAAAACATTCCTTTCTGCAAAGCCGCAACTGGCATCTATACCCTCTTCACTTTGGGACATAGATGTGTTGCCCGCCACAAAACGTGCACCCACTTTAGACGAGCTTACCTATATTATACAGAAGAAAGGCATTAAGGAAGCGATGGAGATTGTAAACAGTACCATTCAAGGCGATTCAGCTACCGATATAAGGGTAGTGTATATGTTAAATGGTACAGCATATAGTTTTTTTAGAAACAAAAAATATGACGAAGCTATTGCGCTTTTTAAATTAAATACCACGTTGCATCCTGGTGATGTAAATGTTTTTGATAGCCTTGCCGAAGTATATGAGGCAACCGGGGATACAGAAAATATGAAGAAAGCAGCCGCGCAGGTACTGCAGCTTGTGGCTAATAAAAGCGTTTTAACTGATGGCGAAAAATCTGCAAAGGAAGTAAACACCAGGCGGCTGGCTAAATAGCAGTAATAGAAGTCTTATCATCTTATCAGCACCAAAGTGCCTTTCCTGTAAACATCGCCGCAAACAGTATTAGCCCATACCTGGAACACATACGTGCCCGACGGTTGTGGCCTGCCGTTAAGCGTACCATCCCAGCATCCGTCAGGGCTGGTGGTAGCAAAAACAACCTGGCCCCATCGGTTATACACATACAATCTTAATGATTTTATACCACCCCAGTCCTTCACCCTAAAACAATCGTTATGGCCATCTCCGTTAGGGGTAAAGGCTGTAGCCATGTAGTACCCATTCGTAACATTGGCTGTTACTATTTTAACCTGTATGCTGTCTTGTTCAACACATGCGGTGCCGTTGCTGGCCGTAACATAATACGTTGTTGTTTCTATAGGAGTTGCTACAGGGCTGGCACCGCGAGTAGTATTCAGGCTAGGGTCAGGCGCCCATGTATATTGCAGGCCGCCACCGCTGGCTTGTAATGTTGCGCGGCCAATAATACAATCTACGTCGTTAGATTTTGTAACGCTTAAAGCAAATGGCTGGCTTACTGTTACTTTGGCTGTTTCCGTGTCTTGTATATTACAGGCGCTGCTTGTGATAATAGCGGTATAAACTGTGGTTGTTATTGGAAAAACATTTATAGCAGTGGTGGTATCTCCATTATCAACACCTGAGGCAAACCATTGGTAGCTTGTGCCACCGGAAGCAGTTAGCAGCAAACTATCACCCCTGCAAATTTCGTGGCGAGGAGGTGTTATTGCAAATATGGGTTTTGGTATTACCGAAATAACCACTGTATCGTTACCCTTGCAGTTGTTGCTGTCGGTAACCTGTACATAGTAACTTGTTGTAACCACAGGCGATGCAACCGGTGCTTGCACGATGGAAGAGTTTAACGCCGTTGCGGGCGACCAGCTATAGGTTGTTGTTGCTGAGGGCGTGGCAAATAAATGAGCAGCACCGCCAGCACATATTAACGAATCGGCAGATGCCCTAACCGTTGGTGAAATATTCACAGAAACATTCACAGTATCTTTCATTATACAGCCTTCAACACTCTTCGCTGTTATAATATATTGCGTTCCAACAACAGGGCTTGCGTTTGGACTCAACACATTTGTGGCAGATAAACCGGTGCCGGGCGTCCATTGGTAACTGCTGCCGTTACCAGCAACACCAAGCATAATAACATCGCCGCTGCAAATAACGGTATCAGGTATGGCTGTAACAGTAGGCAACGTAAACACTGTTACTGTCACGGCGTTGCTGTCAATACATCCGCTGCTGTCGGTGCCATATACTGTATAACTTGTAGTTATATTGGGTGAAACGATTGGTGATTCGGTATTAGCATTTAAAATACTTAAATCCGGCATCCAGGAAAAGCTGCTTTTAACATTGGATGTTGCTAAAAGCCGCATACTATCAAGGTTACAGATAGAAGTGTCTTTAAAAGCAACATTTACTACTATTTTAACTGGCACTGTTACCTGTTTTATTAAACTATCAACGCACCCTTTGCTGTTGGTTACAAGTAGTTTTACATTCCTGGTGCCACCTTTAATAAAGTTATAAGATGGGTTTTTGTCTGTTGATGTACCCGCGCCATCACCAAAATCCCAGTTCCATGCGGTAAGCTGGCCGTATTTTATAGTGCTGCTGTCAGCAAACACTGTCGCATCCGGCAGGCATTTAACATCAAACCCAAAATTTGCCTTAAACCCAGGGTAAATTTTAGCAATAGTGGTGGTTGAGTCGCCGCAGGTGCCATACTTGTTTACAATCAATTTTATTTTGTAGGTGCCACTATCAGGAAAGTTGAAAAAAGGTGTTGGGTCGTTTGATGTGTCGGCTATTGCGCCGGGCACCCCAAAGTCCCAGAAATAGGAGTGTATCAATGCAGAGGTGGATTTATTTTCAAACTGCAAACCCAGCCCACCGCAATTTAAATAGGTAGGATCTAACACAGCAGATGCAAAATCGCAGTTGGCGATTTTCAAAATGAAATCTTTGTGGTGAATGTTTAACAGTACACCCTGCCTGAACTCCTGTACACAAACATTAACAACATATTTACCCGGTATGGGTGGTGCGGTACCACTTATAATACCTGTAGCTGCATTTATAGTTACGTTAGCACCTAACGGCGATGCGCCTGAATAAGGAGCAAGGTAGGGTAGTGGGATAAGGGAAAGGGTACTATCAGGCACAGGTGCTGGCGCGGTTGGCGTTGCGCCAATATATGCATCACAAAAAGTGTAGGAAAGAGAATCGTTATCAATATCAAAGGCACTAAAGTCAAGCTTAAATGGCTTTCCCGCGCAAACAAGCACTGTATCTTTAACAACAAACTGCGGTGAATTATTAACGCCGTTATGCAACAAATTGGTGCCGGGTATATGTGTTACAAATGTTGAGCCCTGAGAGCTATCAGGAAACGGTGTGTTGAAAATATTGGTTATCTGCTGCCTGCAGCACCTAACCCACGTAAGTGTATAACCCCCGGGTATGCGCGGCAGATCAATAATATTATTAAAAAGGCCTATTTGATAACATAAACTGCCATCGCCAACCAGGCATGGTATAGCGCCGGGTGTGTTTTGAATAATGGGAGGATCGCCGGCCCAAAGTTTATTCAAAAAAATAGTGGTGTCAAGTATTCCAGTTGCTGTGGAGAATATGCCTATGTCAACAACCTCGCTGTTTAACTGCTGTCCTGTTGAATTGCACTCTCTAAAAAGCCGTACGGTAATTCTAAACTCATCGGTATTTGGCGTAAGGCCCGGCCCTAAATATTCATAAAAAAGCTCCCCGCCAGAAATATGCGACGCCCTTGCCATTTGAGAAAGCAGCAGCAGTATAATACAAACAAAATATCTATACAGTTTCATTTTTTAAAAGCAAGGGCATTGTTCCGCAATAATAGTAATAAAACTGTACAAATACCGCGGCCAAAGGGTTACACACATTAAAAGTGTTTTAATTTGCTGTTTGCTGTAAAACAAGGTAGTTATCAGCAAATATTTTGTACAGCTTTAACTCCCGTCAACAGCCCATACTCCCCCCTTTACGGAAGCATAACACAATATTGAAAGGGCCGGTAATATATTTGTAAAAACTATAATATGCAAAGACGTTCGGCATTAAAAAAATTGGGTGGACTTGCTTTACTACCATCAATTGGTTTTACAGCGCCCGCAGATAAAAAAAGAAAGCCAGTTTTACGGGTAGCGCATATAACTGATGTACACCTTAAAAATAATTTAGGTGCGCCTGCAAAATTTACACGGTGCCTGCACCATATACAGCAACAAAGCCCAAAAGTGGATATGATATTGAACGGCGGCGATATTGTTTTTGATATGAATAAGGAAAACATACCGGTAATTGATGCACAGTGGCAGCTATGGCATAGTACTTTAAAAAATGAATGTGGTTTGCCTGTGCATTACTGCATTGGCAACCACGATATATGGTGGCTTGAAAACAGCAGGCAGGATGTTTTTTATGGAAAGAAATATGCATTAAACCAGTTACAGCTTTCGGTGCCTTATTACAGTTTTACAAAGGCGGCCTGGAAGTTTATTGTGCTTGACAGCGTGCACCTTGACATTGACAGTACATGGTATATTGGCAAGCTGGGCGACGAACAATTTAGCTGGCTGCAGAATGAACTAGAGGCTAACACTGCAGGTATGCCTGTATGCGTATTAAGCCACATACCAATACTTACAGCAACACTTATGGTTGAAGATGATATTGTAAACAAGTGGGAATTTTTGGGTGGTGACATGCATACCGATGTAGCAAAAATTATAACTCTTTTTAATAAATATCCTCAAGTAAAATTATGCCTTAGCGGCCACATACATCTGCGTGACAAAGTGGTTTACAATAACCAAACATATATATGTAACGGGGCAGTTAGCGGTGCATGGTGGAATGGCAATAAACGTGAAACCGTTCCAGGTTATGGCCTGCTTGATCTATATGAAGACGGGGCATTTACTGAACAATATGTGCCATACCTGGTATAAGCACAAAAAAACCGCACCCCTCACAAGTGCGGTTTATATAAAAACAAAACACAACTTTTTTTCTTACAGTTCGTGAGACACGAACCCTGGCGGCGCTTGCAGCGTAAGGCTTCTAGCTTGCATATATCTCTTATACAATTCCCGCCAACTCCAAACTGCGCTTTTTTAAATTGCGTATCTCAATATTTTCAATAATGGGTTGTGGTGTTACAATTAAAGATATGCCGTGTTGTTTCCACCAATGGTTTTCAACCAGTTTTTCAAAATGTACCACACCTATAAAATAATTTCTTTCCTGCCCGCCATGCCACTCTTCAATCCACTCAAATTCGTGCTTGGGCACTGTGTTTAACTGGTCGAAGCTTATATAAACTTTTAAATAAAAATCGTTGGTAAGCTGGCCGGGTGTGTGATGATACAATTTTTTATACTCGTAGTGATAATCATACCGCAAGGCAGATATATCGCTCAAAACAGCTGATGCAGTAGGGAAGCTGCCGGCACCTTTACCATAAAAAAATTGCTTATCGGAGAACCCGCTTTCAATTACAACACCGTTATATTCGTTACGCACAAAGCTAAGATGGTCGTCTTTTGTTACAAACTGTGGCAACACAAAGGCAGCCACTTTGCCACTCTTCAGTTTCTGCGCCTGTGCTACAAGTTTTATGTCATACCCTTTTTCTTTAGCAACAGTGGCATCGCTTAACTGAATGTTTTGTATGCCTGTAAATAATATTTTTTTGGGGCTTCCCACAATGCCGTAAGCATGTGTTAAAAGAAACGTCCATTTATTTAATGCATCATAACCTTCTACATCAAGTTTTGGGTTGCTCTCAGCAAAACCCAACTGCTGCGCCAGTAACAATGCTTCGCCGTAAGGCAGTTTATCTTCAAATATTTTGGTAAGAATAAAATTTGTTGAGCCATTTACAATAGCGCGTATGCCGTGCAGCAGATCGTTATCATAATATTCTTCAAGGTTACGTATAACCGGTATGGATGCACAGGCAGCAGCCTCGTATAAAAATGGAAGCCCGGTTTGCTGTTGTAAAGCGAGTATTTCGGGCAAATGCTCCGCTATCATTTTTTTACTGGCGCTTACCACAGCTTTACCATTATGTAAGGCTGTTGATACGATGTGAAAGGCAGCATCTGCATCGTCAATCACCTCAACAATTACATTAATCTCTTTGTCAAAAAGCAGGTCCTCTTTTTCAGTGGTAAATAATTCTTCAGGTGCATTTCTTTTTTTACCGGGATGCTTTATACACACTTTTTTTATATGCGCTTTTAGCGATGGTGTTTGCTGCAAAACCTTGTATAAACCTTCGCCTACCACGCCAAAACCAAATAAACCAATTGTTAATGCCTTATGCTTTTCCATTGTTATAGTTGTATAGTATTCTTTTTGTTTGCCACGGGGTGCTTTGCTAAAAACTTCTCTATTAATTCAGCCAGTTGTTCATACTCCAGTAAAAAGCCATCATGGCCATAATGCGAGTTAATAATTTCCAGTTCAGCATTCGGTATGTGCGCTGCAAGAAATTCCTGCTCTAAAGGAGGAAACAAAATATCTGATGATATGGCTATAACCAGTGCTTTTGCTGTAATATTGCCCAGTGCCGCATGCAGGCTGCTTCTGCCCCTGCCAATATTGTGCTTATCCATGGCAAGGCTTAAAAAATAATAGCTAAAAGCATTAAATCTTTTAGCTAATTTTTCTCCCTGGTAATGCTGGTAACTTTCTGCTTTACTTACCTGCTTGTCAACACTCAGTAATTCAGTATCAGCCGTAAAGCCATCCTGTGATAACGCATAAGTATCATAATGCCTGTAAGACAGTAGCGCAATGGAGCGTGCAGTTTTCATACCATCCAGGCCAGCATCCACATCTTTGTTTTTCCAGGTGGCATCATTTTCAATACACCAGCGTTGTGAAGTATTAAATGCAATACCCCATGACGAATGAAACGCATTTGTTGCGATGGGTATAATATATTCAAATAACTGCGGTTCTTCAACCGCCCATTCAAGCAACTGCTGCCCGCCCATACTGCCACCCACACCAATAAGTATTTTGTCAATTTCCAGGTGCCTTCGTAAATGCTGGTATGCCCTAACCATGTCGCGTGTTGTAAACAACGGAAAATCGTGGTAAAAAGCCTCACCTGTTTGCTTGTTGTTATCAAGCGGGCTAATGCTGCCGTAACAACTGCCGGGCATATTAACGCAAACAATAAAATACTTTGCGGGATCAAAAAAAGTATTACCACCCACCATGCCGGGCCACCACTCAACAGGGTTGCTGTTGGCGGTAAGCGCATGAAATATCCATACCACATTGCTTTTGGCAGCATTAAGCCTGCCATGCGTGGTATACGCCAAATGAAAGCCCTGCAGCGTTTTGCCGCTTTCTAAATTAAAATTGTTGGAGTAGTTAAAAACTTTATGCAACGTTTGTTCTTTTAAATCCTTATTTCGTGAGACGTCAATCGTGAATCGTGAATGCGACGAGAACCTTTCTTGTTAAGTAACCTTCAACATGCTCTTGTTCAATTTTTTCTATTGTATTCTTACTTGTGAATGCCAATCGTGAACCTTTAAAAATTTACGGCCAAAGTGAAAACACACGCTTTTGGAAGTTTTCACGATTCACGATTGACGATTCACGTTTCACGCTGTTATGCCACTAATTCGCCTTCAAACACTTTGCTAAAGGCCTGCTCAAAGTCTGCTTTAATATCTTCAATATGCTCAATGCCTGTGCTTACGCGCACCATATTTGGTAATACACCGCTGGCAAGCTGCTCCTCACCACTCAATTGTTCGTGCGTTGTTGATGCAGGGTGTATTACGAGTGTTTTTGCATCGCCTACGTTTGCAAGGTGGCTTGCAAGTTTTAGCTGATCAATAAACTGCGATGCTTTTTCTTTGCCGCCTTTAATGCCAAACTGCAGCACACCGCCAAAACCATTGGTTAAATATTTTTTAGCAAGGCTGTGGTACGGGCTGCTTTCAAGACCGGGGTACCAAACATATTCCACATTTGGGTTTTCTTCCAGCCAATGTGCCAGTGCCAAAGCATTATCGCAATGGCGCTGCATACGCAGGCTTAATGTTTCAATACCCTGCAGTAACAGAAATGAATTGAACGGGCTGAGCGAAGGCCCAAAATCTCTTAAGCCTTCAACCCTCGCGCGAATAGCAAATGCAACATTTGGCAGGCCAAGCGGGTTGCCTTCGCCAAATACTTCCCAAAACTTAAGACCGTGGTAGCCCTCAGAGGGTTCAGTAAACTGTGGGAATTTGCCATTGCCCCAATTATAATTGCCGCCATCAACAATAACGCCACCAATGCTGGTGCCATGGCCGCCTACCCATTTGGTAGTTGATTCAACCACAACGTTTGCACCCCATTCAATTGGCTTCAACAAATAACCACCTGCACCAAAAGTGTTATCTACTATCAAAGGCAGATCGTATTCTTTTGCCAATGCAGCAAACTTTTCAAAGTCAGGAATATTCAAACGCGGGTTACCAATTGTTTCAAGATAAATAGCCTTTGTATTTTTATCGATCAGGGGAACAAATTTTTCAACATCATCCCCATCAGCAAAACGCGCTTCAATACCCAGGCGTTTAAAAGTAACCTTAAACTGGTTGTACGTACCGCCGTACAGGTAAGAAGTAGAAATAAAATTATCACCCTGCTGCAAAATATTACTCAATGCAAGAAACTGCGCTGCCTGCCCTGATGCCGTTGCAAGCCCCATTACACCACCTTCAAGGGCTGCAAGGCGCTGCTCATAAACATCGGTGGTGGGGTTCATAATACGCGTGTAAATATTGCCAAAGGCACGCAGGCCAAACAGGTTAGCAGCATGCTCGCTGTTATCAAAGCCATAAGATGTTGTTTGATAAATGGGTACCGCGCGGCTTTTGGTAGTTGGGTCAATTTGCTGCCCGGCATGCAATTGCAAGGTTTCGAAGCGTAGAGTGCTCATAGTTTAATTTTTTTTAAAGATGAATATTATTAGTTAAAAGAAATGATGAATTTGTAAGAAATTAAGTGCATCAAAGGGATATATCCCTTTACATACA
>JABDGS010000022.1:632-44725 GCA_013285915.1 Bacteroidota bacterium | reverse complement strand
ACCATCATTAACAGGAGCCCTCAATGCACCGATTATTTATGTTCAGAACTGTTGGGATACGCAGAAAATTTTCATTTTAACCTTGTACCCTTAAAATCGTTCCTGCTTAACCTTAATGATACTTCTGCTGCCTCCCTTGCACTTAAAAAATATCTGCTATCTTTAAAAACGGGTGATCTTTATGTCGTTGATGACGCGGAATCAGGAGCGTTTGTAAGTACCCTTGTGCGCCGGTATTTTGATGGCGATGAAAGTGTTACCATCTTCTTGGAAGATATAACAGAAGAAAGCCGGTTAAGACGATTATTTGCAGAAGGTGTAAACAGCCATGAAGCATCCTCTATAGTAAAGCTTTCACCAAAATTGCAGGTGATATTATTTGATTTCATTACACTTAATGATAAAATATTCCAGTACGAAAATGAACTGCAGGTTTTACAACTCATTGGGGCGCGAGGAAACGAACAGCAACATACAAAGTTAATCAACGTCATCATCGCCAAAATGCAGAAAGAAGGACAGGTGAATGACGCGCTTAATGTACTGGAAGAGATCCAAACCTTACCCGACACTGATGCGGAGCGCCTGCGAGCTGCTGTTCAAAGCATTAGCGACAAGCACTTAAAACAGGAAGCGCTTGAAGTGATTAACCACAAACAAAATATGGCAAATGAAAAAAGCGGGTTGGAAATTATCACAGCCTATTACGTGAGTGGTTTGAATTTTAACCGGCCAAATGTGACCCGTAAGTTAAGAAGCCTTGTGAAAAACAATAAGCTGGAGGTGAGGGCTTCGAATGATCTCGTGGACGGAAACGACCCGCACTTTGGTAAGGCTAAGACTTTGCATATTGATTATGCTGTGAAGGGTGTAAAGCTGCATGTTGACTTCACGGAAGGCGACACTGTCGTTTTACCGGTCATATAACCCAAAAGTTTAAATAAACGAGAATGTTATTCGACAGCAAAGAGCTTCCGCTGGAAGGGCCAGTGAGCCGCCTAATTGACGTATCTATCAAGTTATGATATTTTTAAGTATAGTAATAATGCCCACAGTTTTATTGGTTTTGCCCGACAACCCATTTATTTATCAAAGTTTGTCAGCGCAACAATGCATTTCAGTGATTTATTGATAAAGGGTCAAATCCTAAAAATGATATAACGCAGGGCATATGGGCTTTGCTTGGCACTGCCTTATTATTCTCCCACTTCGATAGTGCTGATTCAGAAATTGGAAACAGTGCCGCCACGGCCTCTTGAAACAGATTTCTATCTATTCTTGCCTTGCGAATATGCTCTCCAATGGTAAGAGGATTTGCCAGGTATCCATTTTGGGGTACTTTTTTAGGTATTTTTACGGAAACTTCAAGAGTGGAAAAAGGCAACAACTCTACAACCAATCAACTTGTCTTTACCAATTAACTAATCAACCAACCCCGCTTCCTTCACGCAAAAAGCAGTACCTTTGCACCGGTTTATGAATTTACAGGTTCTGCTGGACAAGTATCAACAAAATCCCCGCCTTTTACAATTGGCGGACAGGCTTCTATTTGCCAACCCCGAAGTTTCGGGGGAAGTTTCGGGGCAAAAAATATTTCTTAAAAATTTACAGGGCAGCAGCGCGGAATTTTTGGTTACCGCTGTTTTTACGCATCCCAATACGGCAAGCCTTAACCATCTTGTTGTGTTAAATGATGCAGAAGAAGCCGCTTATTTTCACAATACTTTAGAGAATCTTACGCAGGCATTAGACCTGTTTTATTTTCCATCCTCCTTTAAAAACAGGAAGAATTTTAAATTGCTCAACAGCAGCCACGTAATGCTGCGTACTGAGACGCTTACACGACTTTCAGCAGGTGGAAATAAGAAAATCATTATTACTTATCCTGAAGCGTTGTTTGAAAAAGTGGTGCTGCCAAAAACACTGAGCGGCAATATTATCAGCATAAAAACAAATGATACCATAAACCTTGACGGCCTGCTGGAATTATTTGTAATGTATGGTTTTGAGCGTACTGATTTTGTGTACGAGCCCGGCCAGTTTGCATTGCGTGGTGGTATTCTTGATATATATTCCTTCGGCAATGAAAAACCATACCGTGTTGAATTATTTGGTAACGAGGTTGACAGTATTCGCCTGTTTGACCCCGAAAGCCAATTGAGTGAGCGCAAACTGATGCAGGTATCGATTATCCCGAATGTTGAAACACAGTTTGAAAGCGAAGAAAAGGTAACACTACTTGAGTTTTTGCCTGAGAATACCGTTGTTTGGCTGAAAGACTGGGATGTAATTAAAGGGAAGATAGAAGAGCAGGAAAATGATTTGGGAAAATTTATGGTTGAAGGCGAAAAACTTAAGGCCGAAACAGCATCAACTGTTCACCCTAAAGCAACTGCTTTAGACCTTGAAGATGATGGCGACAATACAAAAATATTAAAACATGTAAAGGTTGATGATTTTGTTCCAGCAGCTACCATTGAAAGGCAGGTGCAGCAACGGCATATTGTTGAATTTGGTTATAAACCACAACTATCCACTTTTGAAATAGAGTTTAAAACAAAACCACAACCTGCTTTTAACCGGCAGTTTGATTTATTGATACGCGATCTTAAAAGCCATGAAACGCGCGGAGACAGTATTTTTATTTTTGCAGAACAGGCAAAACAGCTTGAAAGGTTAAACACCATATTTACGGACCTTAACACCGAAATTAAATTTACGCCTGTTGCTACCAGTATTCATGAAGGGTTTATTGATGAAGATTTAAAAGTTGTTTGCTATACCGACCACCAGATATTTCAGCGCTATCATAAATACAAAATAAAGCAGGCATATAATAAAAACAAAGCCCTTACACTTAAAACGCTGCGCGACTTGCAGCCGGGCGATTTTGTAACGCATATTGATCATGGCGTTGGCACGTACAGTGGTTTACAAAAGCTTGAAGTAAATGGTAAAGTTCAGGAGGCTGTAAGGGTTATTTATAAAGACAGCGACATACTGTATGTAAATATTAACTCGCTTCACAAAATATCTAAATACACTGGTAAAGAGGGTACTGTACCTAAGATAAACAAACTTGGCAGCGATGTTTGGAACAGGCTGAAAGAAAAAACAAAGGTTAGGGTAAAAGAAATTGCTTTTGACCTGATAAAACTTTACGCGCAACGTAAGGCGCAGCATGGTTTCGCTTTTTCGCCGGATAATTATATGCAAACGGAGCTGGAGGCCTCTTTTATTTACGAGGATACACCAGACCAAAGCAAGGCAACAGCCGATGTAAAAAAGGATATGGAAGCACCATCGCCTATGGACAGGCTGGTGTGTGGTGATGTGGGTTTTGGCAAAACAGAAGTAGCCATACGAGCCGCTTTTAAAGCATGTGTTGATGGCAAGCAGGCGGCGGTGCTGGTGCCTACAACCATTCTTGCATTTCAGCACTATAAAACATTTAGTGACCGGTTGAAGGATTTTCCTGTTACGGTTGATTATATTAATCGTTTTAAGTCTGCGAAAGAAAAAAAGGAAACCTTGCAAAAAGTAGAGAGTGGTAAGGTGGATATAATTATAGGCACACATGGGTTGCTTGGTAAAGAAGTAAAGTTTAAAGACCTTGGGTTAATGGTTATTGATGAGGAGCAAAAATTTGGTGTAGGCCACAAAGAGAAATTGAAGACTTTAAAAACCAATGTTGATTGCCTTACACTTACCGCAACGCCCATACCACGTACCTTACAGTTTAGTTTAATGGGCGCGCGCGATCTAAGCATCATCAATACGCCGCCACCAAACAGGCAGCCTATACAAACCGAAGCGCATGTATTTAATCCTGACCTGATACGAGACGCTATTTACTATGAAACTGAACGTGGCGGCCAGGTATTCTTCATCCATAACCGCGTTCAGGGCCTTGCCGAGATGAGAGCACTGATACAGGGCCTGTGCCCCGATTTAAGCATAAGTTATGCCCACGGCCAAATGGAAGGCCACGACCTCGAAGAACGGATATTGGATTTTATTGACCGTAAATACGATGTACTCGTTTGTACCAATATTGTGGAGAGCGGGGTAGATATTTCAAACGTAAATACCATCATTATAAATAACGCACACCATTTTGGATTGAGCGACTTGCACCAATTGCGTGGCCGTGTTGGCCGCAGCAACAAAAAAGCATTTTGTTACTTACTGGGGCCGCCTATGAGTACATTGCCGGCGGACAGCCGCAAACGCCTGCAAACACTGGAACAGTTTAGTGAGCTTGGCAGCGGTTTTCAAATAGCTATGCGCGACCTGGATATTCGCGGTGCTGGCAATATGCTTGGCGGTGAGCAAAGCGGCTTTATGGCTGAAATTGGGTTTGAGATGTACCAGAAAATTTTGGATGAAGCCATAAGGGAATTAAAAAGAACATCGTTTAAAGACCTGTTTAAAGAAGAGATAAGCAAACAGGATGATTTTGTTAGCGATTGTACCATTGATACTGACCTGGAAATACTGATACCGGATGTTTATGTGGAGAGTATAACTGAAAGGCTGTCATTATACACCCGCCTTGATAATTGTGAGAAAGAAGAAGAACTTAAGGCATTTCATGCTGAAATGATTGACCGTTTTGGCCCTATGCCGAAACAGGTAGAAGACTTATTTACTACGGTGCGTTGCCGCTGGCTGGCCGTTGATCTTGGTTTTGAAAAAATGAGCCTGAAAGATGATACGCTGCGCTGTTACTTCATTAATAAGAATGATTCACCCTATTTTGAATCACCTGTATTCCACAACATTATACAATACCTGCAAACAGGTGTAAACAATGCGAGGCTTAAGCAGGTTGCCAAAAACTTTTTGCTGGTGGTTGACGATGTTAAAACCATGCTGGCCATGCAGCGGTTTTTACAAAAAATGCACAACGGGGTAATAAAGCGGGAACAGCAAACGGAAAAAGTATAAAAGGTTGGTCTTCCTGCGCTGTTTTGAAAACAGCATTCTTTTCCGCAATTCATCAATTTTTTTTAACTTAGGGCATGCAAACACTAACAGTGAAAGTAAAAAATAACAGTGGTATACAGGCCTTGCGGGAGCTGGAAGAAAAGCATCTTATAAAAATTGTCAGTAGTGATATTTTAAAAAGCCCTTCGTTGCCCGGCAGTGAACTTAGTCTGAAAGAATTTGAAGACTGGGTGCTTAACGCGGAAAGTGAACAATCTATCAGTTTACAACAAGCAAAAGCGCAATGGGCAAGCAAGAAGGAAAAACTGCGCCAATCCGTGAAATAAGAGTAAGCTCAAACGCCTGGCGAAATATTAATGAGATAACGGCATACATTGCCATCGTAAATAAGCAGCCCCTGAATGCAATAAAAGTTGGTGATAATATTTTTGAGGCTATTGAAAAAATAGGAACAAACCCATTTACTTACAAAGAATGCGAAGCACTTACTACCAAAACAAAGATATATAGGCGTGCAATTTGCATGTCATGGCTGATCATCTTTAAAATATCAGCGGCTGAAGTTTTGATCCTTGGTGTTATACATGGTTCGCGTAAACCTTCAGCTATAAAGCCACTAAAGCGCGTTAAATAAAAAATCCCGCAGCCAGGCTGCAGGATTATCAGTTATCTTGCTGTTTAAACAATTAAAAGTCTTTTTTGGCAACGCCATCAGCTATGGCTTTCAGCGCTTTTTCTTCACCTAAAATAGCGCTCATCTTATTACCTTTACCATCATCGCCCTTTGCAATATAGCCACCCCTCGCTGTTTTTGAAATAATGGCATTTTGCATGGGTACATCCTTTTCCTTTGTTTTTAAACAGTAAGCCTTAATCATTTTTGAGGTGTCCATGGTTATTTTTGTTTTTTTTGATTAGTAAATGTAAATCTTTACAAGAATACAAAGAATAACCCAGATTTTATAGCAAACGCTCAAAAATGCCCACATTTTAGAGAAAAGCAGGCATTTTGGCCTGTTTTTCAGCAGTTTAACTATAAACCTGGTGCTTGTTCCCTGCTCTTTTGCAAATTATTTAAACCCAAATACTATACCGTTTGTGGCGGTTTTAGTATTATCAGGCGTCAATTTTAGCGTATTTAGCATGCGTTTCAATAAACTCCCTGCGTGGCGGAACTTCATCGCCCATCAACATGGTAAACACCCTGTCTGCTTCTACTGCACTTTCAATACCTACCCTTTTTAATGTTCTACGGGTAGGGTCCATGGTAGTTTCCCAAAGCTGGTCGCTGTTCATTTCACCCAACCCTTTATAGCGCTGCAGCGTTACGCTGTCTTCCTTGCCATTGCCAAGCCTTTGTATTAGCATTTTACGTTGCTCGTCGTTATAAGCATATTCCTGCTCCTTTCCTCTTTTTACAAGGTATAGAGGCGGCTGTGCCAGGTAAACGTATCCTTCGCTTACCAGCTCTTTCATATAACGGAAAATGAAGGTAAGTATCAGCGTAGCAATATGGCTTCCGTCCACATCAGCATCGGTCATAATTATCAGCTTATGGTAACGCAACTTGGTTAGGTTAAGCGCTTTGGGGTCTTCCGGTGTGCCTATGCTAACGCCCATGGCAGTAAACATGTTACGTATTTCCTCGTTCTCGTAAATTTTATGCTCCATCGCCTTTTCCACGTTCAATATTTTGCCGCGTAACGGTAAAATAGCCTGGTAGGCCCTATCGCGGCCCTGCTTGGCAGTACCACCGGCTGAATCACCCTCAACCAGGAACAGTTCGCATTTTTCGGGGTCGCGTTCGCTGCAATCAGCCAGTTTGCCGGGCAGGCCGCTTCCGCTAAGCACTGTTTTGCGCTGTATCATTTCGCGCGCTTTTTTAGCCGCTACGCGCGCCTGTGCAGCCAATATAACTTTGCTAATAATATTCTTTGCCTCCCTGGGGTTTTCTTCCAGGTATATATCCAGCGCTCGGCCAACCGCTATTTGCACAATCCCGCTCACCTCACTGTTACCAAGTTTGGTTTTTGTTTGCCCTTCAAACTGCGGTTCGGGCACCTTTACCGAAATAATCGCTGTAAGGCCTTCCCTAAAGTCATCACCTTCAATTTCAACCTTTGCTTTTTCAAACAAACCCTGCTTGTCACCATAAGCTTTAAATACACGGGTTAGCGCTGTTCTAAAGCCACTAACGTGTGTGCCGCCTTCAATGGTGTTAATATTGTTTACATAGCTAAAAATATGTTCTTTAAAGTCGTCGTTATAGGTAAGGGCAGTTTCTACTACAACGTTTGCCACTTCATCATGCGCCTCAACATAAAGCGTTTTGGCAATAAGTGCGTTTCGCTTGCTGGTTTTATCAAGCATCTCCACAAATTCAACAATACCGCCTTCGCTGTAAAAGTTTTTTGTGTAAGTTTTACCGTCAGCATCTTTTTCACGCAGGTCGTCTATAGTAATGCTTATCCGTTTGTTAAGAAAGCTTAATTCACGCAGCCTTCCTTCAAGTATATCCCTGTTATACACAGTAACCTGGAAAATGCTGTGGTCAGGCCAAAAATGCTGCAATGTGCCATGTTTATCTGAGGTGCCAATTTCCCGTACCGGGTAGTCAGGAATACCAATATGGTATTGCTGCTCAAATACTTTGCCTTCCCTGTAGACTGTAGTAAGCATTTTGGTGCTTAGCGCATTAACGCAGCTAACACCCACACCATGCAAACCGCCGGAAACCTTGTAAGTGTTTTTATCAAATTTACCACCCGCGTGTAAAACCGTCATAGCCAGCTGAAGGGCACTAACACCCTGCTTTTGGTTAATGCCGGTTGGTATACCGCGGCCGTCATCTTCCACTGAAATTGAGTTGTCTTCGTGTATGGTAACGGTTATATTTTTACAGTATCCCGCAAGCGCTTCGTCAATACTGTTGTCAACTACTTCATAAACAAGGTGGTGCAGGCCTTTTACGCCAATATCGCCAATATACATGGCAGGCCTTTTTCGCACTGCTTCAAGCCCCTCAAGCACCTGTATACTGTCAGCTCCATAGGCATTAATATCCGGGGTTTCACCATCCTTAAAATCATCATTCATAAACTATATATTCCCTTTTTTAGGCAAGTGTGCAAAGTTAAGCAAAAACAAGGGTTTTGCCGCATTTAAAGCAATGTATTTTTACCCAAAAAAGGGGGTTAAAAATGCCCATATAAAGGGTAATTTCTGGTATTATCGGCAGCCCCTTTTCGGTAGTTATTTTATCAGCAAAAAGGATAAGTGGAGATCAGGTGATTAAGCTAACCAAAAATGGCGGTATACACCCGTGTTTAATTGAAAGTTGAGGACTGAACATTGATTATTGAAAATTTGCGGTTTTCCCGCCCGAAATGTTCTAATACGCCAGTACGTTGCCATACCGTTTTAGCTGTATCTCAGCAATCTTACCCGTAAAGCTTACGTTAATAAGCAGGTTGGCGGCATCTTCAAAGCTTTGCTGTGCCGTTCTTACATCAATAATAGTAGCCTGGTGCAGCTGAAATTTTTGCAATATGAGATCCAGGAGCTTTTTAGCGGTTTCTAAATTACTTTGTGCAGTAGCCAACTGCTGTATACTGCCACTATAAGCCTCCCAGTTTTTTACCACATTGGCATTATAACCATTAACCAGGGTATCTTTTTGTAAAATGCTGTTTTGCACGTTAATGCCAGCCACTTGCTGCTGCCTCCTGTACAAACCGCCATTAAATATAGGCACGGTTAAACTTAAGCCTAAAAACGGCCCGCGCTGCAGGTTTAACAAGGGGCTGAATTGTGACAGCCCTGAAGTATTTTGGTTCCTGGTGTAGTTATACCCAGCATTGCCGCTTAGTGTTGGATAGCGTTGTGCACCTGTTTCTTTTTCAATATACTGGTTTATGTACACCTGGTCCTGTGCCGAGAGAATGTCAGGATGAGAAGGCACATTGCTTAAAATATTATCCAGGTTAACCGCGTTATCGATCGTGATGGATGTATCTGCAATAACCACGGTGGAGTCGGCACGCGGGTTAGTATTTAGTGTAAGTTGGTACAGCAAATCGGTTTTATCCTGCGCAATTAAAACCTGCTGTGCCTGTAAAAGCTGTACCTGTGTGTTAAGGTCAACTTCAGCCTGGAACAGGTCTGCATTGTTGGCCAGGCCAACACTTTGCTGTGTTTTTACTATATCAAGCTTTTGCTGTGAGGCTTCAATGGATCGTTGCAGTGTTTTTGCATAGCTCTGCTGCCGGATAATATCATAATACCGCAACATTACATTTAAAACAATCAGTTGTACCCTTGATGTTAGCTGCTCCTTGCTTTGTTTTTCTATAACGCCAAGCCTTTTTTGCGCAGTAACCACACGCTGGCCGTTTGATATTAGCACGGTGCCCGTAACATTTGCAGCAAAGCCATTTGAACCCACGTTGTTGGTTGACTTATCGTTAGCGGAGTTACTATATTTTTGGCTGGCGCTTACGTACTGCTGCGTTTCCGTGGCATTACCTGCTACAACAGGCATACCACCGGCAGTTGCATAGTTGTTGTAAATGGTGGCGATATCAACCAGGTTTTTACCTATGTCAATACTAAGGCTGTTTTTTAACGCTATGCTTACCGCATCATGCAGCGTAAGCGGCTGTTGCTGGGCTTGCACAACTGTTGCGAATAATAAAACAGACGCAAGGCAAATAATATGTAATATGTTTTTCTTCATCGTTCAGTAAACGCTTAATACAATTTTTATTCCGTTACCTCAATCTTCTTGGCTTTATGCTTGCCGGATATAAACGAGTACACGGCCGGTATAACAAACAACGTTAGTATCAGTGAAAAAATAATGCCGCCCACCACAACAATGCCCAGTGGTATACGGCTTGTAGATGCCGCACCAAGGCTTAACGCAATTGGCAAGGCGCCTAACGATGTTGCAAGGCTGGTCATCAATATCGGCCTTAAACGCTGCGATGCAGCTTCAACAACCGCCTCAAATTTCTCCAGCCCGTGCTCACGCTTTTGATTGGCAAATTCCACAATTAAAATACCATTCTTTGTTACAAGGCCTATCAGCATAATCATACCAATTTCAGAAAAGATATTTATTGTTTGATGAAATATGTACAGGCTTAGCACGGCGCCGGCGATAGCCAGCGGTACCGTAAGCATAATAGTGAATGGATCAAGAAAACTCTCAAACTGAGCAGCAAGTACAAGGTAGATCAGCACCAGTGCCAGCGCGAATGCGAAAACGATGTTAGACGAACTTTCCGCATAGTCCCGCGACGGGCCATTTAATGCTGTTTGAAAGCTTTGATCAAGCAACTTGTTACCAATGGCCTGCATCGCTTTAATGCCATCGCCAATGGTTTTACCTTCGGCCAGCGATGCCGATATAATGGCTGCTTTATACCTGTTAAAATGGAATAATGTAGCAGGGTTGGTGCTTGTTTGCAGATGTACAACCGCACTAAGCGGAATATGCTGGCCTGTAGCATTTGTTACGTATAAGCGTGTTATATCTGCCGGTTCATCCCTCTCTTGCCTGTCAACCTGTGCAATTACCTGGTATTGGTAGCCGTTCATGATAAAATAGGCAAGCCTGCCGCCGCTGAATGCAGATTGCATGGCAGAGATAACATCCTGTGTTGAGAGGCCAAGGTCTTTAATCTTCATCCTGTCAACCGTCACCTGTATTTCAGGTTTGGTAAATTTAAGGTTTACATCCGAGTTGGCGAATGTTTTATCTTTTCGCACCTCATCTAAAAACTTGGGTATAATGTCTTTCAATTTGTTCAGATCCTGGTTTTGCAATACAAATTGCACCGGCAAACTGGCCCTCGAACCAAGGCCCACCGAAATGGTTTGTTCCTGTATGGCAAATACCCTTGCGTCGTTAAACCGGTTCAGCTTTCGCTGCAGATCGTTTGCAATATCATTTTGGCTGCGCGCCCTGGTTTTTGGCTCAGTAAGCCCAATACGGGGCTGCGAGGAGTTTACTGTTGGCCCTGCGGGTGTACGTGCAAAAACAAAATCCCGTTCAGGAACCGAATCGTATAAATAGTCGGAAATATCGTCTGTGATCTTTTGCGTGGCGCTAAAACTGGTGCCTTCCGCCGCGGTTACAGTAAAACGTATACTGCTTTTATCTTCCATCGGGGCAAGTTCGCTTTGTAAATTGCCCATGATGAAAAATATCATACCCGCGCAAACAATAATAATAACCCAGGCCATCCAGCGTATTTTCATAAATGCGCCTAACAGGCGTTTATACCCATTTTCCATACCCTCAAAAAAAGGCTCTGTTTTCAGGTAAAACCAGCCATGCTGCGCATTTTTACGGTTAAGATAAACGTTTAGTACTGGAGTAATAGTTAGCGATACAAAAGCGGAAATTAATACCGCAGCGGCCAGCACCACACCAAACTCGCGGAACAACCTGCCTACAAAACCTTCAAGAAATATAACCGGCATAAACACCACCGCCAGCGTTAACGAGGTTGATACCACCGCAAAGAAAATTTCTTTACTGCCCTCCAATGCAGCTTTATGTATGGGCATGCCACCTTCAAGCTTGCGGAAAATGTTTTCGGTAACAACAATACCATCATCTACCACAAGCCCTGTTGCCAGTACAATACCAAGAAGTGTAAGAATATTGATAGAAAAGCCCGCAACGTACATTATGAAGAATGTTGCCACAAGCGAAATGGGAATATCTATCAGCGGGCGTATGGCTATAAGCCAGTTGCGGAAGAAAAAGAATATTACAAGCACCACCAATCCAAAGGCGATGAATAAGGTTTCTTTCACCTCAGAAAGTGAGTGGCGTATGTTAAGCGTATTATCAATTAAAACATTAAACTCAATGTCAGATTTGTTGCTCTTTTTTATATCATCAAGCCTTTTATAAAACTCGTCTGTTATTTCAATATTGTTAGCGCCGGGCTGTGGTATAATGGCAAGGCCCACCGCGTTCACACCATTATATTTCCAGCTCTGCTCGGGTGCTTCGGGGCCAAGCTCAACCCTTGCAACATCGCTCATACGTACTATGCCAGTACTGTCTTCCCTTATTATCAGGTCGCGAAATTGTTTTTCTGAGGTGAGCCTGCCCAGCGTGCGTATGGTAAGCTCTGTATTGTTGCCATATATTTTACCGGGTGGCAGCTCAATATTTTCTTTGCTCACTGCATTTGAAACATCGCTGAAGGCAACATTATACGCATTCATACGGTCTGGCAGCAGCCATAGGCGCATTGAATAGCGTTTTTGCCCGAATATATTTACAGAACTTACCTGGTTAATAGTTTGCAACTGCTGCTGTAAAACGTTTTCAGAGTAGTCGCTCAATTCAAGCAGGCTTTTTGTGTGGCTCTGCACTGCAAGTATTAATATAAAATCGCTGTTGGCATCGCTTTTTGAAACAACAGGCGGGGCATCTATGTCCAATGGCAAACTACGCGCTGCCTGTGCAACTTTATCGCGTACATCGCTTGCGGCGGCTTCAAGGTCAACACCAAGGTTAAATTCAACTGTTATGGCGCTGTTGCCTAAGGTGCTGGATGAAGAAATAGTACGTATGCCGGGTATGCCGTTAATTTGTTTTTCAAGCGGCTCAGTAACCTGGCTCTCGATGATATCGGGGTTGGCCCCGGTGTATGATGTTGATACAGAAATAATGGGCGGATCAATAGCAGGGTAATCCCTAACGGCTAAAAACGTATATCCTACCACGCCAAACAAAATGATCATCAAATTCATTACGGTGGCTAATACCGGGCGCTTTAATGATAATTCTGATATATTCATGCTTAGTGATCTCTTGTCTTAAATTATTATTTACAGCAACTGTTAGCGCAACCGGCGCCTTTAATGCGCGATTTTATCCAGCGTTAATACCTTTCTTATTTTTACAGGGCTTTTGGGCCGTGCAAACAATACGCCGGTTACAACAACGCTGTCACCGGGGTTTATGCCACTGGTTATTTCAACATTATTGGCAAGCCTTATGCCTGTGTTTACCTTAACTACCGTGGCTTTGCCTTTTTTTACAACAATAAGCTGGTTATTTATATCCTCGGGTATTATAGCGTTGGTAGGAATCATTATAGCGTGGTCGTTCCTGCTTTCAAACAAATATACTTTTACAAATGCCCCGGGGTTAATATTGTTATTACTTAATACAGCACGCACTTTAAGGTTACGGGTGGCCTGGTCAATTTGCGGTTCAACAGCAATTATATTGGCACTTCCCGTTTTAGCCCCAGCTGCATCAGACTCAAATGAAATATTGTTGCCTATTTTAATAAGGTTACTGTACTGCTCAGGAATGGTAAAATCAATTTTCAATTTATCGTCTGTTTGCATTGACGCGATAACATCTGTCGTGGAAACATACGCACCCGGACTAACCATTCTTAACCCAACTTTGCCATCAAATGGGGCTTTTAAAATGGTTTTCTCGATTAAAGCCTGGGTGTAGTTTATGTCGGCCTTATAGCCGTTTACCGTGCTTAAAGCAGCGTCGTAATCACTTTGATTAATACCATTTACTGCAAGCAATTTTGCATAACGGTCCACCGTTTTCTGCGCAATATCAAGCAATACTTTTGTTTTTTCAACCTGCGCCTCAAGGTCTGCGTCGTTAATCCTGGCTATAATAGTACCCTTGGCTATATTTTTGCCTTCGGGAACATTAAGGTAGGTAATGCGTCCACCAACCTCGGGGTGCAGCGCAACATAATCGCTTGCAATAACAGTACCATTAGCCTCAACGGTATCTGAAATACTTTGGGTTTTTGCAATGATGATGTCTACAACCGGCGGTGGCGCTGCAGGGGGCGCTTTTGCAGTTTCGTTTTTCTTTCCACAGGAAAATAATGTTGCTGTAATGGCGATAAATAACGCCATTTTTACAAAACGTGAGCAAATAAACATTCCTTTTATTTTATTTGTTTCGTTGTTAAACCGCTTTAATTAAGTTATAAAAATCGTTATCTGACACGCGGTTTCTTCCTGCAAAATAAATAAGAAATTTTCGGAAGAAAATTAAAGATAACCAGATTTATACTCCGTTTATATTCTAATAATTTAGTTAGGTGAACAACTAAAAAAACAAGGCGAAATATAGGGCTAAAGACCCTGTTAACCACTTATTTATTAGTTTATTAACAATTGCAAAAGGAGGAAGCCAGCTACTGTATCGTTTTCTCAATTCTTGCTATTTTACCATCTTTGCTCACGCCTTCTACAATTACCCTGAAGCTATCGGTTACGTCGTTGTTATAAAACTGAAATTTCAGGATATGGTTTTCTATCGAGGTAAGCACCATAGGGTTCCAGTAAAGGGTTGAACGAACATCCTCTTTATCATTCATCGGGTTGAACGTGGCATAGTTGGGGGAATAAAATTCCTTCCTAAATGTGTAGCCTGCAATGGTTTTATAAGGCAGGCCCTTGCCTTTACTGTTATCCTGCACATCCCCACCTTTGCGGGTGTATATTGCTATTGCGCCGCCTGAACCGCCGCCCGGACTGCCAAAAAATGGCGGGCGCATTACTTTTATATAAGCAATGTCGTTAAGGCTCATACTGCTTACCATGCCTACATCAGTTTTTACTTCATCAACAAACAAATCGGGTGTTGAGCCGCGCCATGACATTGTAGTATTTCCACCCCCGCCAATGCTAATTTGCAAGCCGGCCACCTTACCCTGCAGGTAAGTAAATACGTCGTGCAGCGCTGTTCCCGATGGGTCGTGCAGCAGATCAAACTGCGCTGCCGGGTCTCCACCACTAAAAAGCCCGTGGGAATACTTTTCATCTAATTGCTCAACCGGACTTTTGGCTTTGGCTGTTACAGTAACATTTGCAAGTGTGGTTTCTTTAAGCAGTTCCTGCAGCCTTAGTTCTTCGGCAGCAAGCACGCTGTTGCGGTAGTCGCCCGTTGTGTCAAGGTAAGTATAGCTAAGATTGTTTCTATCAAAGAAAATGCGGCGCGGGGTAGTAATACCACCATTGGCAAAAGTTACCTCGGTTGAGTTATTAAGGCCAAACCCGCTTTTTGATGCAAACTGGTAGTACACTTTAAGCGTATCAAAAAAAGTCATATTAGGCTGGGTAAAAGTACCGTCGCTATTAATAGGTATGGTAAGATAATGTTTAGAAGTGTCTTTGCCTTTGCCTGTAACTATTACAAAAAGGTTGCCCGCCTCCCGCAGCTGTTGTGGTGTTGCCCCATATATCTTACCGCCAAACCCTAAGTAGGCAGTATCACGCGGAAACTTAATGTCAGGGCCTTTGCCTGCTATAACTTCGTCCCACTTAAACCTGCGCCAGCCGTTAGTTAACATAACAAGTTCCAGATGCTGTGCTACACTGTCGCTGGTGTTACTAAAATAGTATGATGGGTGATAAACCCTGCCTTTCAGTTCGCCTGTAAGCATAAAGCGCGAGATAATATCATCTGAACTGTCAATGCCAAGCCCGGCATCAGTGACCGAGACAGAGAGGTTTGATTCCATTGAATCAGGCACATTTATAACGATCATATTTCTTCCCCGCTTTGAAGTGCTTAAAGCTGAAAAACCCACCTCGGGGTCAAAATGATATTCATCATTATTTATAAATGTAATTCGTTCTGCAACCGGCTGCCAGTCTGCGTTAAAAAGAGTGATCTGTAAAATACCCGATGGCACTTGTGCTGTGGGAATACTGCCACCAATAACGGTAGTAACGTCCAGCTTAACACTTGCCATATAAACAACCTGTTGCAGCATAGTGGCAACTATATGCATTTGTTTATATACGTCCGGGGCATTATCAGACCTGCGGATGATAAACCCTGTTTTTTCTTTTGCGGTCCTTATTTCCAGCGAGGCGCCATCATTTTTTGCTGCCGGCAATGTTGTTTGGTAAGCCTTTTTCTGATCATCAATCCATTTAGCGGTATAGGTTTCACCGGGCTGGGCCTCAAGGTAAAACGAACCCATCCCATCGTGCTGGGTTTTAATACTGTCAATAGTTACGCCTTTGCTGTTTACTACAACCCCTTTAACTGTTGCCGGCACACCCGTTTGGTAAACAGCTTTAAAAGCTACCCTGGTTTTTATACCTGCGATGCAATACCCCCCTTCAGGAAAAAAATCTATTGCGGCCGTTTGCACCGGCTTTGCCGCTGGCCTGTAGTTATTTGTAGTTTGTTTTTGTATAATCCGTATATCCTTGTTATATAAAAAACTGCTGTCAAAATTCAGCATCCACTTTGTGTAGGCGCGCACATGAATATTTTTGCCCTTATACCATGAAGGAACATCAAAGTTGCCTGCGGCAGAAGACACCTGTACAGGGTAAACGCCATGCATAAGCACACTGCCGTCGCTGTCAGTAAAATCAATATAAAAATTCTTGCTAAGATCACTGTTATCAAACCCTTTAAGAATGTAGGCTTTAAACCAAACAGTTTCCCCGGCACCGTAAGCAGGTTTATCATATTGGACGTAAATTCTTTCTTTGGGAAATGAGGCGCTGTAATTATCTATGCTGCTTTTAACAGTTTGCAGCGTAGGCGCCTGCGCAAATAAACCAGCCTGTAATAAAAATAACAACAACAATAACAAATATTTCTGCATGGTAAGGCTAATATGGGTATAACAGTTTGTTTTGCACGTAAAAGTAAAAGCTATAATTTTTTTACGTACGCATCTTAACACTTTAACAACAATCCTTTTCGGTAAAACCGGAATTTAAGCACGAAAGTTAATGGTGTTGCACCATAACAACAAATTACCCTGTACTTTAGGGCTAAAGGGGGTTAAAACAGGCTTGAATATTACTCAATTACCTTTTCAATTCTTGTAAGTTTGCCATCCCTGTTTACGCCTTCCAGCACTACACGCATTTTGGTGGTAATATCATTATTATAAAATGGCAGTGTAATTGTGTGGTTTTGGCGGGTTGTAATTACCCATGGGTTCCAGTATAGTGTTGAACGCACGTCTTCCAGCGCGGTGTTTTGTTTTGGATCGCTGTAATCTGGCGAATAAAACTCTTTAGGCGCGGTATAGCCTACAACTATTTGGTGTTCCTGCCTGTCTCTGCTTACAAAGTCGGGCACTTCATCGCCGCGGCGGGTATAAATAAGTACCGCACCACCAATGCCACCAAAAGCGCTGCCATAAAATGGCGGTCGCATCACCTTAATATAAGCAACATCGCTTACGCTCATATGCGATACGTCCGACGCAGATGTCCTGATCTCGTTTATATAAAAGTCTGTCTCTGCGCCAAAAAACGTTAAAATGATTCCTTTTTTTGGATCGCTAACCATCCTCAGTGATGGTGCTTTGCGCATAACGTAATCCATTATGCCTGATCCAGTGGCCGTAATATCGTTTACTACATCAACCTGTACCGCAGGGTCGCCCCCGCTAAACATTCCACGGGCATATTTGTCATCTATCAGCTCCAGTTTGGTTTTGGTATAGCCGGTTACAGTAACAGGTTTCAGGTTTGTTTGCTTAAGCAATTCTGCAAGCCGTGCCTGTTCTGCCAGCAACAATTTAACAGCATTTTCGTAGTCAGCGATGCTTATATAATTTGTGTAAGTGCGGGGCGTATATCCATAGGCCGGGGCCGGCAATTCACCACTGGTAAAATTAATGTTTGCGTAATTGTTATAACCCCGTCCTTTTTTTGACAAAAACTGGTAAAATACATCAAGTGTGTCATAAAAAGTCATTCCCGGTTGTGTAAAACTTCCGTCTGCGTTAACAGGCATTGTAAAAAAATGCCGTTGGGTATCCTTGTCCCGGCCAGCAATCATTACAAAAAGGCTGTTCTCCCTTTTTAATTGCCTTGCATTCGCATTTTTTATATAACCACCCAAATTTAAATACGCCGTATCGGCAGAGTATATAAGCTTAGGCATGTTGCCTGCTATAAGTTCATTCCACCCAAACCTGCGCCAGCCATTGGTTAGCATAACAAGGTCTAAATTTACGCCAACTGCTTCACTGGTATCACTAAAATAATAAGACGGATGATAAACCTCGCCTTTAAGATCACCTGTTAAAAGTAAATGAGAAATAATATCGCTTGTGCTGTCGATCCCCAAACGTTCATCGGTAACTGAAACAGAAAGGTTAGACTCAATAGAATCTGGAACATCAACAACCAAAATATTTTTTGCCCGTTTTGCCATACTTTTTTCTGAGAAGCTTACGTCTGCCTTAAACCTGTAATTGTTGTTGTTAATAAAGCATATTCGTTCAGCCAATGGCTGCCATGCTGCGTTGAACAAGGTAACCTGCAAAATTCCTGAAGGCATTTGCTTTGTTAGCATGCTTCCACCAGTTGTATTTGAAACATCAAGGTTAATGGTGGCCATGTATATAACCTGCTGCTGCATGGTTGCAACAATATGCATTTGCTTGTACTTGTCTGCTGAACTGGCGGGTGTTTTAATAATAAAACCTGTAACATCTTTTGCCGGTTTTATTTCCAATGCTGCACCTTCACTTTTGGCGACCGGCAGTTGCGTTGTGTACGCCTTTTTATAATCATCCGTCCATTTGGCGGTATATATTTCGTTGGGCTGTGGTTCAAGATAAAAATATCCCATGCCATCGTGCATGCTTTGTATGGTGTCAACAGTAACACCTCTGCTATCAGTAACAACACCTGTTACGTTGGCAGGTACCCCATTTGCGTAAACTGCTTTAAAAGCTACTTTTGTTTTAATGCCCGTTATACAATCGCCGCCTTCAGGCAGAAATTTTATGCCTGCCTGCGGCCTTACTTTAGCTGCAGCCCTGTCTTCCGGTGTTAACTTAAGGGCTATCCGTAAATCAGCGTTATACAAAAAAGAGCTGTCGTAATTCTTCATCCATTTGGTATAGGCATTAACATGCAGGCTTTTACCGGCATAACCTAACTCTAACGGAAAACTGCCCGCAGCCGCGGCCTGCCAAACAGGGTAGGTGCCATGAAATAACAGCTTGCCCGATGCGTCGCTAAAATCTACATAAAGTGTTTTGCTTAGATCAGAAGCGTCAGCCCCTTTCATTATATATGCTTTAAACCAAACTGTTTCGCCTGCTGCATAAGCAGGTTTATCAAAATGTATATATATTTTTTCCTGCTGGTAATTATTACTGTAATTGGTAAGGTTTTGCCGTACAACCTGCAGGGTTGGGCTTTGTGCGAACAGCGATAATTGTATTGTTGAAAATACAAGTAATAAATATTTATTCATGGCAGCGGGTTAACATGGTAGTGGGTGAAACGCAGGATAAATATAGCAAACACTAACTAAAAACTTAGTATGCTTAACTTATTGCTAACAATTACCGGTTATGGTGCAAAACCCACGAACCTCCGGGAGCAAAAGATTGCTTATATAAAGCCAATTGCTATATCTTCAATGCAGTAAACCACTGCTTATGCGTTTTGTTGCCACTTCATTTTTATTACTGATCTGCATTTTTGCTGCTGCCCAAAAAACAGACCATAAACTTGAGCAGCAAATACAGGATCTGATAAAGGGTTTTAATGGCGATGTGGGGGTATATGTACACGATCTTAAAAAAGATAAGATTGTTGCTATTAATCCTGATACCATTTACCCCACGGCAAGCATTGTAAAAATATCCATACTAACCGGTGTGATGGATAAGATAAACCGCGGCCAATTAGATTACCACCAGCGGCTTACCTATACTGATAGTTTGTATTACAGCGAGGGTGATGATATTATGAGCCTGGCAAAGCCGGGTTCAACTATTGAGTTGAGTAAGGTTATTATGCTGATGCTTACCATAAGCGATAACTGCGCCAGCCTTTGGTGCCAGGGCCTTGGAGGCGGGGGCGTACGTATAAACCAAATATTGGACAGCCTGGGGTTGAAAGCCACCCGCGTAAACAGCCGCACACCGGGCCGCGAGGGTAACCGCAGCATGTATGGCTGGGGCCAAACCACGCCAAAAGAAATAGTAGCATTTATGGAGAAGATTGTTAAGGGTGAAGTGATAAGCAAACAAACCAGCGAAAAAATGTTACGCCTGCTAAGCCGCCAGTATTGGGATGAGGAAGCCATAAGCCAAATACCACCCGGTGTTTTTATAGCCGATAAAAACGGCGCACTTGATGAAAACCGTAATGAAGTAGCGTATGTAAATGGTAAAGACTGCAGTTACATTTTTAGCATATTTACCAAAAACAATAAAGACACAAGCTGGCAATATAACAACGAAGCATGGGTGTTGACAAGAAAATTATCGGCTTTGTTGTGGCATTACTATAATCCAAAGGCGCAAGTGAGTGATGAGCCGATAAAGAAGTAAAAGACAATAAATTGTTGCCCAGTAGCCTTAAATAAAAGTATCTGGTAATTCTTCAATACTAATTAGTTATGATGCGGATTGCATTTTTTTTTATACTTGTCAGCTGCATTTATAGCGGCGTATCCTGCACAAAGCATACCCTGCAAACAAGTGTTATAATTTATCCGGACAATGCTGATATTGAATATACTGGAAGATGGAATAAATCAATCCACAGCGCTTATATAAGCCATTGGGGAGGCGCTTATTTTACCCTACACTTTAATGGCACAACTATAATCGTTAAATTTAGCAACACACCCAAAATACGCGTTTATATAGATGATGATAAATCAGGGAGCATTCAAATAGGGAAAAATGTTCTGTCAATTAACGGGCTTAAGCAAGGGAGCCATACAATAGTTGTCGCCGCATACGATCAATACGACGAAATGCAGCTATCATCAATAACATTGGCCGACACAGCGAAAGTATTTCCACCTATTTTTAAAAAAGGGGTGCTTGAGTTTATAGGCAACTCAATTACAGCGGGAGCTGGTGTTAAAAATTGCCAGGACGCCTACCCTTGGATAGTAAGCGAAAGGTTAGGGCTTGATCACACTCAAATTGCAAGCAGCGGCATTACCCTTACCGAAGGGTATAGAAATCAAAACTCATTACCACATGGTATGATAGTTGGCTATTTTTCGTTAAAAGAGCCGCCAAACGATGTAAATATTCCATTTAATTTTACAGATTATGTGCCAGAAGCAATTGTTATAGAATTAGGCACCAATGACGAAAAAGTTCATGTGCCGTTGGCTGAGTTTCAGCGGCAGTATATTTTATTTCTACAGCAAATACGCGCCAAATATCCTTCTTGTAAACTTATATTGCAAGGCAATTCATTTTGCAACTCATTTGGCAACGCCCAAATTATAAATGTGGTTAATTATTTTAATAACCGGTCCGACACAAAGGTTTACTACATAAACACCACTGGCTGGGTAACCAATAAAGATCTTGTTGACGGCTGTCATCCTTCGTTAGCTGGCAACAAAAAAATTGCAGACAGCCTGCTGCCAAAGCTAAAAGCTATTTTGAACAGGTAAATTATTATCTCAATAAATGGTACGCAATAAAACTCATAATATAAGCCAACCCAGTCATGTAGGCCAATTGCACCGCTGGCCATTTCCAGGTGCGGGTTTCGCGTTTTACAACGGCAAGTGTGCTCATGCACTGCATAGCAAGCAGGTAAAATATCATAAGGCTTACAGCGGTAGCAAGCGTATATACTTTCGTGCCGTCCTCACGCGTGGCGCTGTTCATTTTTTGCTGCAACGTGCTGTTATCGTCTTCTTCAACACTGTACAAGGTTGACATGGTGCCCACAAACACTTCCCTGGCGGCAAAGCTGGTAATAAGTGCAATGCCAATCTTCCAGTCGTAGCCGAGCGGCTTTATAACAGGCTCAATACCTTTACCCAATATACCCGCAAAGCTGTTTTGCAGGTGCACGCTTTTAAGTTCTTTATCCAGTTCTGCCTTCTTTTCGGGGCTGGCCTGCTGCTTGGCAAGTTCATACTTGTTATCAACGGCAGCCATTCTGCCCGGCGGCCCGTAGCTGCTTAAAAACCATAGTAACAAGCTGATAAGCATTATTATGCGGCCCGCATCGTATAAAAATATTTTTGCCTTTTGCACCATGGTTATACCCACATTCTTCCAGCGCGGGCTGCGGTAATCAGGCAACTCCAGTATAAAAAAGCTTTTCTCTTTCAATTTTACCACATACTTTAAAACTGTGCTTACCACAAGCGCCATTACAACGCCCAGCAGGTATAAACCCATCATAACCAAACCCTGCAGGCTTAAAAATCCTAAATAATATTTACCCGGCACCACTAATGCAATCAATATGGTAAATACCGGTAACCGCGCACTGCAGCTCATAAGCGGCGTAACAAGTATTGTAAGCAGTCGTTCCTTTTTATTTTCAATATTGCGGGTACTCATTATTGCCGGTACAGCGCAGGCAAACCCGCTTATCATAGGCATAACGCTTTTGCCGTTAAGGCCCACTTTACGCATTAGCTTATCGCTTAAAAAGCTTATACGGGCCATATAGCCGCTGTCTTCCAGCAAGGTTATCAATCCAAATAAGATCATTATTTGCGGCACAAAAACCAGTATGCCGTTAAGCCCAGCCAGTAACCCGTTTACCAAAAGGTTGCTCCACCACGCAACCGGTAAACTGTTGCCAAGCCAGCCGCGTATTAATGAAAAACTCCAGTCAATGCCATTCATGGGATATTGCGCCAGCCAGAATATACTCTGAAAAAGCAGGAACAATACCACCAGCAGTATCAAATATCCCCACACGCGGTGCAATAAAATATTATCAAGGCTTTCGGTAAACAGCTTTCGTTGCAGCGGGTCGGGCTCAACCACATTTTGCTTCATTACCTGCCGTATACGCGTGTAACGCTGCATTATTTCTTCTGCCTGCGTTTTGGTGGGGTTAAACGTGTTTTTTACTTCAATATGTTCAATAGCCTGCTGCTTATCTGCTGTTAACGGAAAATTCTCGTGGTTTATCAGGTAATGCACCGCCGCATAATCACTCAACCGGGGATAGAGCGCCTTTACGTCGTCAATAGCTTTTGGCGCAAGCTCTTTATTAGGTATAAAATCTCTTATTGATGTTGTATATTGCTGCCTTGCTGTTTGTGCCAGTACCTTTTTTAATTGGGGTAACCCTTTATTCTTCCGGGGGTTTACAGCCACTACTGGTACTCCCAGTTCTCTTTCAAGACCGGCAATATCAATTTCAATGCCTTTGTTACGGGCAATATCCATCATAGTAAGGGCTATCACCACCGGGTACTTCAGATCAATAACCTGGCTGCAAAAAAGCAGGTTACGTTTAAGATTGCTTGCATCGGCAACCAATAAAATTATTTCAGGGTGCACATCTTTATCTGCCCCCATCATTACTTTATAGGCTACCCATTCATCAGCACGGCGCGGGTAAAGGCTGTAAGTACCGGGAAGATCGATAATAACCGATGACAGCTTTTCATCTATCTGGCAGTTGCCTGTTTTTTTATCAACAGTTACACCCGGAAAATTGCCTACTTTTTGGTTTAGCCCGGTAAGGGCGTTAAACAGGGATGTTTTGCCACTGTTTGGGTTACCTACTAAAGCAATATGAGTATTTGATACGGGCAAATAGTTAATTAAGGCGGCAAAAGTAAGCTTAGGCAACCAGATTGTATTACGACATCGGGAAACGCTGCCCTGTTTTAACTTTGCTGAAAATTATTGTTTTTGAAGGCATAAGTATATGAAAGGGATGCTGTTATGATACTACCTTTGTGCCACAAACACTTAACGGGGTAACTATGAAGAAATTGCTGTTTATTCTTGTGCTGGTACCTGCTTTAGCTTTTGCGCAAACCAAAAAACAGCGCAAGGCACAGGAGAAGGCCGATAAAGAAACCCTTGCTAACCTTAAAGCGCATGTAATGTACCTGGCAAGTGACAGCCTTGAAGGTAGGAGGGCCGGTACGCCTGGTGAATTGAAGGCCATGCGTTACATAGCTGACCAGTTTAAAAAAGACGGACTAATACCTGCCGGTACCGATGGCTATATACAGCAGTTTGATATTAATGAAGGCAAACAGTTTACTGATGGCAAAAATAGCTGTACAATTAACGGGCAGGCACTTGAAATAAAAGCTGACTACTACCCGCTGGCGTACTCAAAAAATGTTGCGATAAACGGTTCTGCGTCCATGGACCTGAGAGAAAAGGGTGGCCCGTGGTTTTATGATGTGAAGGAAGTATTGGATGATAATAAAAGCAACCCGCATTTTGATATTGACGATGCCATAAAAAAGGAAGCAAAGCGCGATATGGAAAAAGGCGCAACCGCTCTTGTAATTATCAACCATTCTGCTACGGTGGATAATATACAGTTTAATAAAAACGACACATCCGGGCTTTGCGGCATACCTATTATTTATATAACGCCTGATGGCATGAAGAAATATTTTGCCGATGCATCTGCTACCTATGATATTAAACTGGCGGTTGATATTTCGCCCAAAAGACGAACAGCGAAAAATGTAATTGGTTATTTAAATTTCAACGCTCCAAACACAGTTATATTAGGCGCACATTTTGACCACCTGGGTTATGGTGAAGATGGCAACAGCCTTGACGGGCAGGGCCAAATACATAATGGCGCAGATGATAACGCCAGCGGCACGGCTGCCTTAATTGAACTGGGCAGGCTGCTGCAAACCACCGGCGCACATAATAACAATTATCTTTTTATTGCTTTTTCAGGGGAAGAATTGGGGTTGTTTGGATCAAAATACTGGCTTGAACATCCATCCAAAAACATCATCCCCAACTATATGGTAAATATGGATATGGTGGGCAGGTACGATTCATCACGTAAGCTTACCATCGGCGGTTATGGCACCTCGCCTGTGTGGGGCAATGTTTTCAGTACAACAACTGATGCCAACCTTGTTGTAAAGCTTGACAGCAGCGGCAGCGGGCCAAGCGACCATGCATCGTTTTACAGGAAAGATATACCTGTTCTTTTCTTTTTTACCAACAGCCATCCAGACTATCATAAGGCTACAGACGACTGGGATAAAATAAACTACGACGGCGAACTTGAAATTGTAAAATATATTGACCACATAATTGAGGCAACAAACGATAAGGGTAAGCTTGCGTTTACAAAAACACGCGACCAGGAAGCGCGCAACATGTCTCTGCCGGTTACCCTGGGTGTTGTACCGGATTATGCTTACAGCGGCACGGGCATGCGTATTGATGCAGTTAGTAAAGGTAAGCTGGCCGAGCGCATTGGTTTACAGGCAGGCGATGTATTACTGCAATTAGGTGATTATAAGTTTGTTGATGTTATGACCTATATGACAGCCCTGCAGCACTTTAAAAAAGGCGACAAAACAACATTACGTATAAAACGGGGTGATGCCGAAAAAACATTTGATGTGCAATTTTAAACCGCTTGAAAAAACTAACGCTTGATATTGACGACATAACCGATGATTTTTTTACTGACACAAGGTTGTTGGGCATAGTTGTGTCAGCAAAAAATTACCGCTTTTGCTGGCAGGTTAATAATACACTCGGTTATAATTTTCGCCTGGATGCCGATATTGAAATTGAGCTGCGGAAAAAAGGCCGCAAGTATTTTTTTCCGGTATACCACTATCATGAGCCACCCGGCTTTTTACACCAATACATTTATCACAATCATTACGAGGGTGAATTTTTACTGCCTGAGTTCAGGCATATTGATTTTTTGTGGCTTATGAAAGGGGAGTTTGTAGAGGAAGAACAATGCCAGCAGGTAATTCAATCGCTAAAAAACATTACAGGGGTGCAACTGGTAGTTGAACTTACCAACGAGCAAATAAAAAATAAAGGTAACCTTGTGCTGTAATTATGCCTGTTTAACTTCTTCTGCGCCGTGCATTTCAAATATTGTCTCGCTAAACTTGCATAACTCGTCAAGCATGCTTGAAAGTTCAATGCCCTTTTCAGTAATGGAATATTCAACACGCGGTGGCACTTCGTCAAAATAGGCCCTGTCAATAAAGCCGTATCTTTCCAGCAGTTTAAGCCTGTCTGACAGAATAGTATCGCTGATAAAGGTCAGCTCTTCTTTAATAGTTTTAAAACGTTTGCTGCCTTCTTCAATTGAAAACAACACTTCACAAACCCATCTTTTGCTAACGAGGTCTAACAATTCATTCAACGAACATTTCTCTTCCAGGAAAGACTGGTTGCGAAAATTGGTTGAGGTAAGTTTTCTTTCAGCCATCACTCATTTTTTTATAAGAGCCATAAAAAACACTAAGTTATTTCTTTATAACAAAATAAATATTTCTTTTGTGTATATTTCGGCAAATAACACGTTACAATACGTAAAATTTACGCTTTGGCAAAATTACCGGCTTTGCAGGCAGGGATTTAATTTGATTTAACACATATTTTTTTAACCTAATTAGATGTTTTTATGACAAACGCTTTTCAACAAAAATTTCCGCGCACGCTTTTCCTGTCTATCTTCTTAATGTTTACCATCAACGCATTTTGCAAGAAAGACAACAGGAATTATTACCAATTAAAAATATACCATCTTAATACACAGGCACAGGAAACCAGGCTTGATGCTTTTTTAAAAAATGCTTATGTACCTGCGCTGCACCGGCAGGGTATAGCCAATGTTGGCGTGTTTAAAGCTATTGATAAAGACTCTGAACAATTGGTGTATGTTTTTATACCCTATGCATCATGGAAACAGTTTGAAGGGCTTGACGCAAAACTGGCGGGCGATAACCAATACCAGGCTGATGGTAAGGACTATATAAATGCTGCCTACAATGATCTGCCGTACAAGCGGGTAGAGTCAATAATTTTAAAAGCCTTTGAAGAAGCACCGGCTCCATTGGTACCCCAGCTTAGCGCAGCAAAAGCAGACCGTGTTTACGAGCTACGCAGTTACGAAGGCCCGACAGAAAAACTGTACCAAAATAAGGTGCAAATGTTTAACAAAGGCAACGAGGTTGGCCTATTTAAGCGGCTTGGCTTTAACGCTGTTTTTTACAGCGAGGTTATTGCCGGCAGCCACATGCCAAACCTTATGTATATGACCACCTTTAATAATAAAGCCGACAGGGACAAGCATTGGGAGACGTTTGGTAATGATGCGGAATGGAAAACACTGGTAGCGAAGCCTGAGTACCAGCATAATGTTTCAAAAGCGGTTATTATGTTTTTGCGCCCGACAGACTATTCTGACTTTTAACTTTATCATAGTTTTTTGGCAATAAAAGTGATTGTACTTTGCAGTCACTTTTTTATTTGCCCGCTATAATTAGTGTAACGCTAACACTTATTAGTTTGGGAAGAAAGTGTTACTTAAGGCGGGACATTGCTTTTAGTCGGTAGAATACGGGATTATTATAATAAGCTTTAATAATTTGCATGCATGAAAAATGAGGTATTGCTAAAACGCATTTTCATACCATTTTTTGCAACCTTTTTTGCGTTGGTTGCCCAGGCCCAAACAGGCAAAATTTCAGGAAGAATATTTTCATCGTCAAACAAGGATATTGTGGCGCAGGCAACAGTAAACCTGCTTGGTAAAGATTCGGCAATAAAGCGTTCAGCATTAGCAGACAGCTCGGGTAATTTTGCTTTTGATGGCCTTGCCGCCGGGCAATATATTTTGCAGGTGCAATCGCTTAGCTACCAGTTGCTAAATAAAAATATAGTGTTGCCGCATACCGGTAAACTGCAGCTTGATTCAGTGTTTCTGCAGCCCTCTTACGGTGCACTTGGCGGGGTAGTTATTTCGGCAAAAAGGGCCACTGTTGTTATTAAGAATGACACAACTGAATTTAGCGCTGCTACCTTCAGGGTGAGAAAAAATGGAAGCGTTGAAGACATTCTTAAAAAAATGCCTGGAGTTGAGGTTGATAAAAATGGCGGCGTAAAAGCGCAGGGTGAAACTGTAACACAAATATATGTTGATGGCAAGCCTTTTTTTGGTACAGACATAAAATCGGTAACGCAAAATTTTCCGGCAGATGTTATTGATAAGATACAAATAATTGATAAACGAAGCGACCAGGCGCTTGCAACTAAAGTGGAAGATGGGGTGCATGAAAGGATAATAAACGTTACTTTAAAAAAGAACAGCAAAAGAGGTGTATTTGGTAAGGACTATGCGGGTTTTGGTACAGATAACCGTTACGAGGCTAAAGCCAATACAAATTTTTTTAACAACGATAAAAAGATATCTATAATAGCGGGCGCCAATAACACCGGCCGTAACGATAATAATAACAGCGGCAGCGACGACGCAAGCTATGATAACTGGAATGGTTTGCTTGACAATAAGCAGCTTAAAATAAACTATGCTGATAAATACGGTAAAAATTTTGATTTTAGCGCATGGGCGGGTTATGAACGAAACAAAGTTGCGCGCACGCAGGACATACACAGGCAAAACATTTTTACTGACTCGTCTACATTTTATAGCGAAAATAATAACAGCACATCTGTAAGCAACAACCTTTATACAGGATTGTATTTTGAGTACCGGCCGGACACCTTAACTTTTGTGCGGTTTAATGAGTCTGCGGGGTACAATAAGAATGACTATAACTCTTCCTCTCTTTTTAATACCAACCTGCAGGACAGCAGCAAGTTTAATAATGGTAACAGGTTGTATTCAAATGCAACAACCTCTCCCTCGGCTAACGGGCAAATTAGCTACAACCATCGTTTTGCAAATTCAAGAAGAAACATATTTATAAACGTTAATAACAACATCAATACAAGCCGTGCGCAGTTATATAATATAAGCGACAACTACTTTTTCCCGGTTGACAGCGCGGCCTATTCGCTGCTGCTCAACCAATTACAGTTTAACACCAGCCGCACAACCAGGGTAGGCGCTACCGTTAGCTATAGTGAGCCGCTGAGTGAAAAAAGCACGTTTAACGCAAGCTATAACTACAACTATTCAATTAACGATGCGCCGCGGCAGGTTTTTGATTTTAACAGCATCAGCCAGCTATATGACATTTTAAACGATACGTTAAGCAACCACTATAACAACTATTCATACAATAATGCAGTTTCTTTAAATTACAACTATGGCGGAAAAAATACGGGCTTTGGGGCCGGTATGCGCTGGCAGAATGCTGTAATACAAAGCAGGCCTGTTGGTAAAGATAGCATGTACCAGCAATCGTATAACGGCTGGGCACCAAACCTTAGCTTTTACTCAAATGGAAAGGGCAGGCGCTTTAATATTTACTACACTTTCGGCTTGCAGGCACCACAGGCATACCAATTGCAGCCGATTGTTGATAACACAAACCCGTTATACATAAGGCTTGGTAACCCCGGCTTAAAGTATGCTGAAGTACATACCATACGCTATAACTTTAATTATTACAATTCGCACACACAAACCGGGTTTAACTCAAACGCAGGGTTTAGTCAAATTGTAAACAATATTACCAATAGCACCACTTTTGATAATACCAACGGCAGCCAAATAACGCAGCCGATCAACACCGACGGAGCTTACAATTGGAATGCATGGTTTAGCTACTACAGCCCTATATATTTTGGCAAAGACAAAGTAAAATGGAATATTAACCTGTATACCAATGCATGGCGTAATATAAACTTGTTAAACGGCGACCAGAATGTAAACCAAAGCAATTATGAAAAAGTGTACTTAGGCCTAACTTACGATACACCTAAATGGATGGATTTTCATACTGATTTTAGCCTTAGCAGGCAGGCAACGGCTTACTCACTGCAGCCAGACCTTACCACAACATCGTACTACCTTGATGTTAGCCCTAACGTAACCATTATACCTGTAACCAATACGGAGATAAATATTGATTACGACTACAGGCAAACAACCGGGCAGGCAGCAGGGTTTAACACATCGGTAAACATGCTTAATGCAGATATTGTGCAATACTTTGGCGCTAAAAAAGACTTTTGGGTTAAGCTGAAAGCTTATGACCTTTTAAATGAGAATGTAAGCATTTGGCGCAGTACCAGCGATAATTACATACAGGATACAAGGGCAAATGTGCTCTCCAGGTTTTTATTGCTAAGCCTCAACTTCCGCCTTAATAAATTTAACAGCAGCAATACTGCCAATGTTGATATACCTGATGACAGTAAAACTAAAATGTAGTTTTTTTGCAGTTAAAAAACCGTAAAGCTTAAGTGTTTTATTAATTCTGCGGGCAATGCCGGCAGGTTTCTTCTTTCGATAAGATAAGTAGACAGCCCTGCAAGGTCTCTGTAAATATAATGCTTGCTTAATGCGCCTTCAAGATAGCCCGAGCCTGTTGTATTACCAGTACCCACACGCATGCCTATCATACGCCGTACCATAATAAAATGTTTGTGCCGCCAGTTGCTTAGGGCATGGTCAATTTCAATAAGGCTGTCGAGAATTTGGTAGGATGTTTGAAATACCGGAAAATCGCGGTACAGCATAATAAATAATGCTGCCCTTAATGCTTTTGACGAAAAGCTGCTTCTAAGCATGCCAAGTTGTTCCGGCGAATATGCTTCGGCCGCTTTCTCAAAAAATACATACTCAAAGTCCTGTATCTTGCTTCTCTCCCGCTCCGTTAAACTCTGCTGGTATACGCGCCGGTAATCTTCCCAAAATGAATGCCCTGTTGCTTCTGTTCCGGTTACCGGTTTATAAGCCAGCCAAAAACGTTCTTCAAAAAAAGGCATTCTTTCCAGCCAGTTATTTACCTGTTGCAAAAGGCTTTCCTGTTTTTCGGTACTGTTTATTGCATTGTAATCCTCTGCGTTAAAACCGCCTTCATTCACCCTTTTATAATAGTCGTGCTGGTGGCGTTTGTTCATTTCAAGCCCAAGCCTGGCTTCAATAAGCCTGAATTGTTTGCTTTGAAAGCCGGATGAAGGGGTAAGCAGGTTTCTGAAAGCCAAAAAGTCCAGCGGGGTCATGGTATCAAGAATATTCACCTGCTGATTAAGCAGTTCAAGTATTTTTATTACACGGCTAAGACGGTGGCGCACAAGGTTTAGATCTTCTGAGTTATCGCTTATCCTGTCTTTGGTAAAAACCTCCATTACATAATCAAGCTCGAACAACACCTGTTTAAACCACAGTTCATAGGCCTGGTGTATAACTATAAAAAGCATTTCGTCGTGTGCGGGCGTGTGCGGGGCTGAAAAGCTAACGGGGTGCTGGCTGTTAAGTATTGTATCAAGCTGCAGGTAATCGCCATAATACATATTCTTATTTTCCATATTGGCAGTGTTATAGGGCAAAGAAAAGCAAAGTGGGGTTAAAAGCATAAATTATAACGACAGCAATATGCTATTACCCTGAACCGTCTTTTTAGGTGTTGCATTCAATTTCCACAGTTTTTGATGGCTGCCTGCACCAGTGGCAATTCAAAGCCCTTTTGCAGCAGGTATGCCACCGTTTTCGCCTGGCGGGCGAAGGCCACCTCGGTTTTAAAAGCCTCCCATTTTTGTGACACAAGCTTTTGAAGGATAGCAATGTATTCGCTCTCGTCTAACTGCTTCAGGGCTGTTTTAATGTTGTAATCGCTAACCCTCCTTTGCTTCAACTCATATTTAATTTTTACTTTTCCCCAGTGTTTTATACGCATTTTTCCACGTGCAAAACTGCAGGCAAATCTCTCTTCATTTAAAAAATCCTCAGTTATCAACTGGGTAAGCATGCTTTCAACAGCCTGTTTTGATAGCCCGAAGGAGTATAATTTTTCCCTCGTTTCGTAGTGACTGCGCTCCTGGTAGGCACAATAATGTTTAATTTTTTGCAATAACTTTTCAACGGAAACGTTTTTTTTAATCATATTTTATTTCCGGAGCGGTATTATAAGGTGTTTTAAGTATGATTATAATGCATGGTTAAACAAAACAAGCTACTTTTGTTTTCTCGTACCTACTATGCAACAGGCAAAATTACATATTCTCCTGGTTGACGATGACCGTATTTATCAATTTGCGGCCCGGAAGACTATTGAGGCAACGGGCTTTGCCGAAAAAATTGTTATATATTCAAACGGGGAGGACGCCATTAACTACCTAAGGCATAATGTGCAGGATAATAACCTGTTACCTGATGTAATTTTTCTTGATGTTAATATGCCCATAATGAATGGGTGGGAGTTTTTGGAGGAGTATAGCCACCTTAAAAAGGAACTTGTCAAACCCGTTATTATTTACGTGGTTAGCTCATCGGTTGATGAGTTTGATGTAAGTAAATCGCGCCAGTACGATACAGTTAAAGGATATATTGTGAAACCGGTATTGCGCGAAAAGTTCCGGCAGATATTATCATCAATTCAAGCCGCCTGATTTTTTAAATACAATAATTAACATTGCCTGTTAATAACCTGTAACATCATAATTGCGGAATATTAACAATTTACAGTAGGTTTGTTGCCCTACAACAAATTAAGTATAGTGTATGAAATTTATTGTTTCGTCCTCGGCCTTACTAAAACACCTGCAGCAAATTAATGGTGTAATAAATGCAAACACTGTTTTACCAATACTTGAAGATTTTTTATTTGATATAAAGGATAAGAAACTGAATGTGGCAGCAACTGACCTTGAAACAGTTATGCAGGTGCAGATGGATGTTGAGAGCAAGGATAACGGCAAGGTTTGTATACCGGCAAGAATATTAATGGATGCGCTTAAAAACACATCTGACCAGCCACTTGCCTTTAATATTGACAAAAGTTTTGGAGTAGAAATTACAAGCAGTAACGGTAAGTATAAAGTAATGGGCGAAAACCCTGACAATTTTCCTAAAGAGCCAGTTGCTGATGATACCAACAGCTTTACAATGACGAGCAGCGCCCTTGTTACAGGTATAAATAAAACACTTTTTGCGGTTAGTAACGATGATTTACGCCCCGCCATGACTGGTGTTTTTTTTGAACTAACGCCCAAAAGCCTGCAAATGGTAGCTACTGACGCCCACAGACTTGTGCGCTACAAACGTACTGATGTAAGCTGCCCAAAAACCGACAGCTTTATAGTGCCCAAAAAGCCATTGACACTTTTAAAAAATGCAATACCAGACAATGACGACGAGTTAACCGTTAGTTACAACAGCAACCATTTGTTTGTAACCCACGGCTCAACAAGGCTTATTTGCCGCCTTATTGACGCCAGGTTTCCAGACTATAAGGTTGTTATACCCGTTGACAACCCCTATAAGCTGGTAGTAAACAAAAGCGACTTTCAGAGTGCATTGCGCAGGGTAAGCATATTCAGTAATAAAAGCACCAACCAGGTAGCCTTAAGCATAACAGGCAGCGAATTGCAGCTTGCAGCCCAGGATGTTGATTTTAGTTTTGAGGGGAATGAAAGGATGAGTTGCCAGTATAATGGCGAAGACCTGCAGATTGCTTTTAATGCAAAATTTTTGATTGAGATGCTTAACGCCGCAGATAATGTTGAGGTAAAGATGGAACTTTCAACACCAACAAAAGCGGGCATTATTAAACCAATAGAGGAAACTGAGGGCGAGGAGCTATTGATGCTTGTTATGCCGTTGATGCTTAACAGCTAAAACTGTATAATAAATATTTACGTTAAAATGGCAAAAACTATAATTGTTTTTTGCCATTTTTATTTAATACTGCACTGTAATGTTATTTCGGTACCCGAGCCCGGTGCGCTGTTAATAATGATATTGCCTTTAATATCCTTTGCCCTTTGTTGCATATTATATAACCCATTGCGGTGGCGGTTGATAATTTTTTTATTAAAACCCTTTCCGTTATCTTTCACAACCAGGCTAAATGTTTTACCCTTTTGAGCAATATGTATAGTACAAGCTGTACAATCCGCGTGCTTAACAATATTGTTTACAATCTGCTTAAACAAAAAGTAAATATTAATGCGCACAACAGTTGCTGGCAATTGTTAAAAGAGGGGAGTAAAACAATAATAAATAAGAGAAATTTATCCTTCATGCAACACAATCATATTGTACAATCTAAGTATGTTTTAAAATACAACCGGCTGTTATTTGATAGGGAATTCAATAAACAAAAAAGCCTTAAAGCGTGTAATGCTTTAAGGCTTTTAATTAGCTGTAGGGGTAGGGATCGAACCTACACGAAGCAGTTAGATAGAGCACAAAGTCTGGTGGTCAACCCCGGTCGGCCTAACTCGTGGTATGGTCGACTCTATGCTTTACTTTATCCTGTTATCTTCACCCCCGAGACGAGAGGGCATGTCTGCCAAGATTTCATCACCCCACAGTATATAAGAGCTACCTGTTTGTTACTTAACAGTGCAATATTACAAAAAAATGGCTCCAAAATGCAAATATTTCAACATTTTTTTTAAAAATATAGAAATTGTTTATTATATTACGTCTTTATTTAATAGTTTTCTAATAAAACCTGCAAAATGAGCGGAAAAGCTAATTTAGACAAACTTGACTACCAAATAATCCAGGAAATGATGGAAAATGCCGGCATTTCTTATGCTGACCTTGGTAAAAAGCTTTTTGTGTCGGGCGGCACCATTCATGTACGTATTAAAAAACTGGAAGAAATTGGTATTGTTAAAGGTACAAAATTAAATGTAGATCTAAAGCAATTAGGCTACGATGTTATCGCCTTTATAGGCATTTACCTGGAAAAAAGTTCGTTGTACGACTCCGTTGCAAAGGAACTTAAAAAAATTCCACAAATAGTGCGTTTAAACTATACCACGGGCAACTACAGCATGTTTGCAGAGATAGTATGTAAGGACATTCAGCAACTGCGTTTTGTGCTGCACGATGAGCTGCAGAAAATAAAAGGCATTGAGCGTACGGAAACATTCATATCGCTGGAAGAGAGTTTTTTGCGCAACGTACTGGTTGCAAGCTGAGCACCTTATGCATGTTAGTTATATCTTCGCAGGTAAATAACATTTGCCATTTAACTTTATACAATGCCTTTAGTAGCCCCGTCGTTTCTTGCTTCAAATTTTTTGCGCTTACAGGACGAATGCGATATGATTAACAGCAGCGAGGCAGACTGGCTGCACCTTGATGTTATGGACGGCCGTTTTGTACCCAACATTAGCTTTGGCCTGCCTATTGTTGAGCATATACGTAAGGCTACCAACAAGCCCTGCGATGTGCACCTGATGATTGAAGAACCTGGTAAATTTGCACAGGATTTTAAAAACGCGGGGGCAGACCATTTAATAGTGCACTATGAAGTTTGCCCGCACCTGCACCGCAATATTGAGCAAATAAAAAACCTTGGTATGAAGGCGGGCGTGGCCATTAACCCGCACACACCCGTACATTTTTTAAGTGATATTATACAGGATATTGATATTGTGCTTATAATGAGCGTAAACCCCGGTTTTGGCGGCCAAAAGTTTATACCGCATACGATTGATAAAATACGGGCTTTAAAACAACTTTTAAAAGAGAAAGGTGTAGACGTGCTGATTGAGGTTGACGGCGGCATTACAGTTGAGAACGCAGGCGCACTGGTACACTGCGGTGCTGAGGTACTTGTGGCCGGCAATACCATATTTAAATCTGCTGACCCGAGGGCGACAATAGCAAAACTTAAAAGTTTGTAGAACCATGATTACAGGCAGATTGCAACTGCCTTACTATTAACGCAAATGATACTTAATTATTAAATTTGGAGATAAATCTGAATATATGTCTGTGAATATGTTGATAGACAAAAAAATAAACGACTACCTTATTAAACTAAACAGTAAGGAAAAAAAAGCTGTGTTGGGTGTAGTTAAAACCTTTGCCGACAAACATGTGAATGATGAGGTTTGGGATGATAAAACCTATTTAGCCGAGATGAATAAAAGGTTTAAAGATTATGAAAGCGGGAAGGTAAAAACCTATTCGCTTGATGAAGTTGAAAACCGCGCAAGGGCTGCATATAAAGCTAAAAGAAATAAAAAGTGAGTTATTCGTACCGGTTTCATCCATTGGCTTACAAGGACTATTATGAGGCCTATGAGTGGTATGAAGATAAAAGCGAGGGTTTGGGCGAAAAATTCATAACCGCTGTGAGGAACAGGATAGAAGAAATTGGTTTACACCCTGAAAATTATGGCAGTAAAGGCAGGATTAGCTATCGCGAAGCAATAGTAAAAGGATTTCCATACATTATAGCTTTCAAAATCTACAAAAAGAACAAAGAGATTTTTATTAGCTCTGTTCACCACGCCAAAAGACATCCCAAAAATAAATATCGTTGACGGCCTTTGAAGCCGCTATGCCTAAAAAAGCAAGTATTTTGCAATAAAAAACGGACGGCATATTTTTATGCCATCCGTTCTATAAATCTCAAAATACTATAATTCCAAAATAAAAAATCAGCTAAAAGCCCCACTCCTTCATCACTGCAAAATCTTGTTTAGCACTTTCAATCGGTGTTATAGATTGGTAAGATTCCTGCTCAATAATAAAGTCGGTTGTGCCGCCAGATTTTTTTGCAAGTTCAACAATTTCTTTTGTGCCAATTACGCCCTTGCCTAAAACAGTGCTTTCGTAAGGCTCGGCCATTTCGCCTTTGGTGGCTTTAATTTCATCTTTAACATGCATCAGCTCAAACCTGCCCGGGTGTGCCTTTAGAATGTCAAGGGCCCTGCCGCCTGCGCCATACATGTTGCCAATATCCATTTGCTGCGCTACCAGTTTGGGATCAGTATATTCCAAAATCAAATCATACAGTTGCTTGCCGTCAATTTGGGTGCTGAACTCAAAGTTGTGGTTATGATATCCAAACTTCATACCCTGCTTCTTGCACAACTCTCCGCTTTTATTAAATATATCCATGCTGTGCTTAAGCGTGTCCATGTCTTTATACCAACTCTTGTCAAGCCATGGGCTTATAACAAATTTTTGCCCGCATATAGCAGCATCGTCTACGGTAAATTTCCATTCATCTGTAAAGTCGTTCTTCGCGCTGTCCCAATGCTTGGGTGCCATAGCAGTATGCCCGCTGCGCATAGTAAGCCCAAGTCCGTCAAGCAGCTTTTTAAAATCAGCGGGTGCCATGCCATACATTTTACGGTTTACGTAGCTGGCATGCTCAACATACTTGTAGCCCATATCAGCCAGTTGCTTTAACGTACCTGAAGGGTCTTTTTTCATATCATCACGAACGGAATATAATTGGAGGCCCATTATCCGGCCGCCTTTCCTGGCAGCAGCAAATAAATCACCCGACATAACAGTTGCAGCAGCTGCGGCAAAAGCTGTTTTTTTGAGAAACGACCTTCTTGATGTGTACATATAGCTATCAGTTTTTAGCGGAGTTAAAAAGAAAACAATCGTGCTAACGAATATAAATTTTTTAGGCGAAACACTGCTTAAAAGCTGGCTAATATTTTGCTAAGCGTGTTATTACCCTGCTTTTTTAGGATATTGCGCCATTATGGATGCAAAGAAATTACCTGTAAGCACACAAATTATTTATGGCTTTGGTATGATGGGCTGGAGTATAATGATTAATATTATAGCTGTTTTGCTAATATATTTTTATGAACCGCCTGCAGACAGTGGCATACCGGTGCTTGTAACACAGCTGGTTATTTTTGGTATATTCAACGCAGTGGCCCTTATTACAACAAGCGGCAGGTTTTGCGACGTGATTTTTGACCCCCTGATAGCACAGTTAAGCGACCGAAGCAAAAACCCGAGGGGCCGAAGAACACCTTTTATGAGGATTGCCGTGTTGCCATCGTTGCTGTTTTGCACGATGGTTTTTTTTCCATTAGTGCATAAGGAAAGTACAATAAATATTTTTTGGCTGGCTGGTATGCTTATTTTATTTTATGTATCAACAACAACCTTTGTAATACCTTATAATGCCCTGCTGCCTGAACTGGCGCCTACACCAGAGGAAAAAGTTAGCCTGTCATCCTGGCAATCTGCAGGGTATGTTTTTGGGATAGGCATATCCTCCAACACTTTTAATATTGCCAATACATTACAGCAATCCTTTAAGGGCATGTCGGTACTTGTGTCTATGCAATATACTGTATTAATACTGGCCTTGTTAGCTGCCGTTGCTATGGCGATTACTGCATTTGGCATTGATGAAAAAAAATATTCTAAAAACACCCCAAGCAAAACAAAGCTATGGCAGGCATTGGCGCAAACACTTGGCAATAAAAATTTCAGGTTTTTTATTGTAGCTGATTTTACTTATTTTATTGCAATAACCATTATATCCGCCGGCCTTATTTATTTTATAACCATACTGCTTAGGTTACCCAAAACTATGGGCAATAAAATAATGGGGGTTATGGTAATTGTTTCATTTATTTTTTATCCTGTAGTTAATAAGGTAGTGCGAAAAACAGGTAAAAAAATTATTATTATCATCTCTTTATTATTATTGGCCTGCGTGTTTGGGGGCGTATATTTTTTAGGCAAGCCGGATATAGATGCTAATGTGCAAATATTTGCACTTGTGTGCGTTGCAGCCATTCCCTTCGCATCGCTTAATATTTTGCCCGTAGCTATACTGGCTGAAATTATTGAGCGTGACAGGAAAGAAACCAACGCCAACAAAGAGGCGCTATATTTTGCTGTACGATATTTTTTTGTGAAGATTGCCCAAACTGTGGGTATTGCATTATTTAGTATGATGCTTGTGTATGGCAAGGATGTTAACCATGACCAGGGTATACGCTTAAATGGTGTTGTGGGATTTGTGCTTTGTTTAGTAGCAGCAATAATATTTACGGGGTTTAAAGAAACGAAAGCTGCTTCTGTTGACTAAACAAATTATTCTGGCATATACGCTTAATTTGCAAGCAGTAATTTTTTAGCGGGAGAGGTTGTTGGGGCGGCTGTACACCATCTGCATTACATTTATATTCCGCATGGTAAAAGCAGCTTCGCAGTAGTTAAGGTAATAGCTCCACTTGCGTATAAATTGGTCATCAAACCCAAGTTTTTTTACGGCAGCAATATTTTTATTAAACTGCTCGCCCCACTTAACAAGCGTTGTTGCATAATCAAGACCAATATCTTTTAAATCAACAAGGGTAAGGTTACTGGTATTATTTACAGCTTTATTTAATGCTGCAACTGATGGAAGTAATGAGCCGGGAAAGACATGCTTTTGAATCCAGTCAACACCACGGCGCAAGCTGTCAAACCGTGAATCGGGGCAGGTAATGACCTGGAAAGCCAATATGCCATTCTTCTTCAATAGCTCGTTACATTTTCTAAAGTACACATCTAAAAAATTTGCACCTACGGCTTCCAGCATCTCGATAGAAACAATTTTATCAAACTTACCAGTTAGATGCCTGTAGTCTTTTAGCTGGACTGTTATTTTATTTGATAAGCCTTCACGCTCAATGCGTTCTTTTGCCATTTTATACTGTTCTTCAGAAATGGTAACAGTGGTAACGTTACAGCCATAATTTTTAGCCATGTAAATGGCGTTACCACCCCAGCCGCTGCCTATTTCAAGTACATGGTCTGCCGGTTGCAAATGCAGTTGTTTACACAAACGGTCGTATTTGGCTATTTGAGCGTCCACCAGGCTCATACCTTCTTCCCTGAAATATGCCGCAGAATAGGTCATTGTAGGGTCGAGAAACAAGGCGAAGAAATCATTATTCAGATCGTAATGTTTGGATATGTTTTTCTTTGAACCATTAAGGCTGTTTGCCCGTTTTATATGCGACAGCCTGTTGAAGAATTTAAGCGTGTTTAGTATAAATGTTTTTGTGTTACTGCCCGATACCGAGGGAGCGTTATCAACATTAAGCAAAAACCATTTTATTACATTGGTAATATTGTCCGTATCCCAATCGCCATCAACATAAGCTTCACCAAAACCTACATCGCCAAAAAGTACGCATTTTTGAAAAAAGGCCGTATTTTTTATTTCAATATTTGCTGTTATGTCACCTTCGCCTGAGCCGATCTGTATTGTTTCACCCGTGGGCATGGTAAGGTACAGCTTACCCAGTTGCATTTTACTAAGCAGGCCGATTATAACTTTTTCATAAAAGCTTTTCTTGTAATTTATAGCTATCGCGGTACTGGTAGATGACATGTTTGGAAGAGAAATAAAAATTAAAGTTGAACAATTTTATGGCTTACAGCAATCCCGGTAAATACGAATATACAGAAACCACATTATTTTTCATACTTTCTATATACGTCTTTTTGCAACTGGAGGTTTGCTGTCTTGGCGTGGTATGGTATTTTTTTTAGCCATAGCAATAAGGCGTTCCAGTGAATAAGGGCCATGATCCTTACTGTTATCAGCGGAAAACGCAGGCTGTACCAAAACAACGTGGCATTTGTAAGGGCTTTTCGCTTGCCCGTAAGCGTGCTGATGAAAAAGCGTTTGTTGTTTTTAAAATCATCAATACGTATGTTTAACTTTTCAGCAGGTATGGCTATGTTAAAGTCAAAATTGGTATCATGGTCAATAAACGGCGACACATAAAAATACTTTGTTGTATTTAAATGAAACCTGCCATCCTGTAACAGTTCCTTACCCAAGAAATAGGGCTTCATTTCCCTGAAGGTGTTGCTCACTTCTGTTATACAACATTGGATTGTATTATCAGCATTATAAACAAAATAGAACGACACCGGGTTAAAATTATACCCCAGTACATTAAGGTTGGTAAGCAGCATTATTTTGCCGCCGTTAAATTCAACTCCATTCTGTTTTAAATAATCAACAATATGTTGCTTGATGTTTTTTGATGTGTCAGGATCGCCGGCAGGCAGCTGTAAATGCTCGTTATCTTTAAAGTTGAAAAAGTTAAATTTGTTATGGCTTATTAATAAAAACTTTTTACGCAGCAACTCCACCTCATCCAAATCAATATAAAACATAAATACGTTGTAGTTAAACTTGTGCGGTTTTGGCTCCAAACGGTTATGCATTACAAGGCAACGGTAGAGGCAGGAGTTCATGTATTAACTTCAAGTTTACTTGTGCTTCGTATTGATTTCTACGAAATACGAATTAGGTACGAATATACGAATGTTGGCAGTGTAAATATTTTAGCCCGCTTCGGTTATCTACGAAAAGAGAATTTGTACGAATATACGAATGTCAGCAGCGCAAATATTTTTGAGTAACTCCGTTGTGAAATGACGGTAATGCTACTTTATTTTAATGATACTAATATGCGATAGCTTTAAAATTTCGTATTATTGTTTGACTATGCATGCATTATGAATGAAAAGTTAAGGCGAGACGATCTCGTACACCCTGAATTGAGCTACAAAATAATTGGCTGCGCATACGAAGTATATAATGAATTAGGCTTTGGACACCAGGAGAAACTATATCAAAAAGCGCTGGCTATTGCTTTTAAAAAGGAAAAAATCTTATTTAAAGAGCAAGTGTACTCGCCTTTAAAATTTCAAGATGAAGTGGTTGGCAGGATGTATTTTGATTTTTTGGTTGAAGAAAAAATAATTGTAGAGCTAAAAAAGAGTCAATTTTATTCAAAGGCGAATATTGACCAGGTTGTTGAATACCTGAAAACAAGCAAGCTTCAATTAGCATTACTTATAAATTTCACCCCTAATGGCGTAAACTACAAAAGGCTTTTGAATATAGCCTGAAATTGGCGTCATCCCCAACTATACATAGCCTTAAGAAATCTCGCGCCGCCGACCATTCGTATATTCGTCACGCCGTTGGCGTGATTCGTATTCGTTGAAATCAATATCGCGATGCATAAGGAAAACATGCGATGTCACCCATTCGTATATTCGTACATAATTCGTATTTCGTAGATAGGACAGCATAAACTTATAGCCCTACACAAAGCTCCACTGCACTGGCATACGCATCTTCATGAAAGCCATATTTAAAATAACTGCCGCAATAGTATAAGGGGCCGCCCTCATTTAGCTTGTTTAACTCTTTCTGGGCATTTATGGCAGGCACGTCAAACAAAGGGTGCTCGTATATTATCTCCTTTATGATTTTTGTATTATTAACGCTACCGGGTATGGCGTTGATAGAAACAAAATAATCCCTCTTTTTTGATACCCCCTGCAAGCTGTTCATCCAGTAAATTGTGGTGGGCAACAATTTACCATTATGTTCTTCAATCCTGTAATTCCAGCTGCTCCATACTTTTTTATTGCGGGGCATAACAGTTTCATCTGTGTGTACCGTAGCAATGTTCTCCTGGTATTTAAAAGGCGATAACAACCGCTGCTCCATTGCTGTTGGGTTATCAAGCAGCTTTAACGCCTGGTCCCCATGGCATGCAAATATCACTTTATCAAACACCTGCCTGCTGCCGTTGGCAGTATATACAACCGCCATATTATCTTCTCTTGTTACTTTAACCGCACCATTGTTTACCTGTATCTTATCTTTAAAAGGCTCAATCAAAATTTTTTTGTAGCTCTCGCTGCCACCCTCGAGCGTATACCATTGGTGCTGTGTGTTCAATCCCAAAAAGCCATGATTTTTAAAAAAGCGTATCAGCGTTTTAGCGGGAAAATCGAGCATTTTATCCATTGGTGTACTCCAAACAGCGGCGCTCATTGGTACCAGGTATTTCCAAAGCATATCCTCCCCAAAACCAAACTCATCTATAAATTCCTTTATACTATAATTATCATAGGCTGTATCATCCAATATCTTCACGCTCTCTTTATTAAACCTGCTTATTTGCATAAGCATTTTTATAAAGCGTGGGTTGAATATATTTTTCTTTTGTGCAAACAACCCACCTAATCCCGAGCCACAATATTCAAGCCCTGTGGGCACATACTGTACGCTGAAAGACATATCGGTTTTCTTAACCGGGGCTTTTATTTCTTCAAATAACTTACACAGGTTAGGATAGGTAACATAGTTAAACACCATAAAACCTGTGTCCATATAAACAGGCGTGCCATCTTCATCAACCGTAACAGTATTGGTGTGTCCTCCTATATAATTATTCTGCTCAAAAATTGTTAGGTTGTATTTATGCTGCAGCAAATGCGCGCAGCCCATGCCTGCTATACCGGTGCCTATGATAGCGAGAGAAGAGCCGCCCCCATCCTCCCGACTGGTATTCGGGACAGGCTCTAAAGTGGGGAGCGAAGAATTTTGCGAAATGTCTACATCTTGATTACCCATTATTTCTTTATGACTGCGTGTATAAATTGTTCTACCGCATAAGTTGTAACCTGGCCACCGGGGCTGCTTATTATATAATCGCAGCCATGGGTTGCAAATGGCAAACTAAAAAAGTAGTGCGGAACATTATGCCTGCTTAATGTATCATTCAAATGCTCGCTGTGTATGTGCGATACCATTGCATCAATACTGCCATGTATAATAAGCGTTGGCATGGTTAACGAATCAACACAATCAACCGCAGAATTTTCTTTAAACACCTGCGGCACCTCGCTGTACACACCGCCAAAATAATCCTTATATATCTGGTTTGTATTAAGCATAAGCTTATTTACTTTAACCTGCCCGCCCCACACCATATCAGCAGGGCCATAAAAATCAATCACACCTTTTATATTTCGGTTGTGAGCAACATATGCAGCAACGAGGGCAATTTGCGCACCGGCTGAACGGCCGATTAAAATAATATTGCTTGTATCTATATTGTATTTATCGCTATTGCGTGTAAGATATGCAATGGCATCTTTTGTATCATCCATTGGCGCGGGCGATCTATAGGCTGGCGCCAGCCTGTAATTAATGGCTGCTACGTTGTAGCCCCTGTTAGCAAAATAATTATTGAAATCAATAAACTGTTTGCTATCGCCACTTTCCCAAGAGCCGCCATGCACAATAAGTATAAGCGGGCTTTTTTGTTTGGATGAAGATGGATAAAGGTCAAGCGTTAAACCTTTGCCATCAACTGTTTTATAAGTAATTACAGTTGGTGCAATATCAGTAACGGAAATGCCTGTAAACATTTTTATAAAACTAAAAGGCTTGTTTGAGTCACCTGGGTCTTGCCCATAGTTAAAGGCGCTGCTTAACTGAGCGGGCAAATAACTGTTTTGATTGATTGCTGCTACAACTGGCAGGCAATAAATAGTAACGGCAGCAAGGCTTATAACCATGGTAACTGCCTTAAACCTTTTAGCCCAAAATGCACTTACAAAAACAAAGGCTGCAAGCCCTATAAAAATCAGCAGGTAACTTGTGATACCCACCGCCA
>JABDGS010000022.1:0-622 GCA_013285915.1 Bacteroidota bacterium | reverse complement strand
AAGTTACCTGCTGATTTTTATAGGGCTTGCAGCCTTTGTTTTTGTAAGTGCATTTTGGGCTAAAAGGTTTAAGCAGTTACCTTGTGATACCCACCGCCAAAAGCCATAAAAAATGCATGGGGGCTTTAAATAAAACCAGTAACGATGCCAGCAATAAAATAACTGCTGTTGTTAAACGTATCATTCAGCTATTTTTTATTAAACAGGTAATGGCTAACAATCCATTCGTCGCCGTTATTATATTTCCACAGTTCAGCGCAGGCCATATAAAATACACGCCAGTATACCCACCATTTTACTGCGTTGCCCTCACCATAAGTTTTTTCAAATAGGGGCATTATTTGCGCTTTGTGTTTATCCATATTTTGTAACCACGCCTCACTTGTTTTGCTGTAGTGCATACCGCTTACATGCCAGTGTTTCTCAATACTTAAATCATCATTAAAATACAACAGCAGATCATCGCTGGGCATAATACCACCTGTAAAAAAATATTTGCTCATCCAGTCGGTATCATCCTTTACTTCAAATTTGTAAGCATATTCTTTATGGGTGAAGATGTGCACGAACAGCTTGCCACCCGGCTTTAATACCGAGGCCACTTTGTGCATAAGCTTTTGAT
>JABDGS010000021.1 GCA_013285915.1 Bacteroidota bacterium | reverse complement strand
ATAACGTTAACCCAGGCACGCTGCTGTTGGTAATAGTTAATGCATATTCATTTTCAACTTCAGCAGCGGGCACAGTTAGGGTTGAATCTGCCGTATGCGTAGCGTAAACCGCTGAATTTTTGTACCAGGTAAAAGATTCATTGTTTAAAGTTCCCCCAACGCTGGCAGAAAACAAGTTGCCACTGATGGTAAATGTTATATTGTTTTGGGGAGCATATTTGGCAAACAAAAAAGTGGAGGGTATAACTTCCATGCCGGCAAACGTGAAATTATTGTTTGAAATATCCAGGGCCATAATAGGGTTAAGGCTGGTTATGGTAGATGGTATGCTATCGCCAAGATTATTCAAATTCAGCGCAATGGTATCATCAGCGTTTAGGTTGCCGATGGAAGGCGCCAAACTTCCTTTGAGGCCATTGTTTGTAAGCCTTATTGATTTAACCCTGCCTGCCGATACCCTGATGCCAAACCACTCGCTAACAGGGCTAGTTGTAAGCCAATTAGTGTTGTTGTGCCAGTGTGGACCACCGGCGTTATTATACAGGTCAACCAACGCCAGCGAATCCTGCGCGTTGATGGCTTGGGCGCGGGTATTAATATGTGGTACAAACAGGACAACGCTTAATATGGTAAATAACAGTGGTGCTTTCATTATGGACATGGTTTTGAGTAATTAAGTATGAGCCTTTTAGTAAGGGGGCTATCAAAATTACAAACTTATAGCCTTTAAACCAGCAAGGTAATTTTAAATTATACTAACAACTGTTTAATTACCTTATCAGGCACCTGCACCAACTTTTTATTCGTATAGTCATAGCACAGCATGCCTGTTTTTGCTTTACCGGCCACAACAGTTTCACCTGGTTTTATAATTTCCAGCTTGTAAAAAAAATCAAAACCATACTTATCAAAGCCGGTTGTGGCGACGGATATTTTAACGTTATCACCGTAGTTCAGTTCCTTCTTAAATTCAATGGCAACATCGGTCATAATTAAGCCAACACCTTCCAGGTTACTTTCAGTATAACCGTGGTGAAGTAAAAACTGCTGCCTTGCTTCATGCACCAGCGCAAGAAAGGCATCGTTACCAACATGGCCGGCATAATTGATGTCGCTAACGCGGATGGTAAGTATTATTGAGAATGTAAAAGTGGCGGGCAAGGTCAGTTTTATTCGTTCCATTTAGTAAAATGTTTAATCTGCCGGTACGGTTACTTTAGGCTCGTCTACACCCTTTAAAAATTCAACTAATTTATCAACAGCTTTACGCCGGTGGCTGTATTTGTTTTTTTCATCCATACTCATTTCAGCAAAGGTTTTGTCGCTGCCATTGGGCACAAAAACGGGGTCGTAGCCAAAACCCTGGCCGCCACGCGGCGTGTCAATTATTGTTCCTTCGCATATCCCCTCAAAACAGTATTCATGTGTGTGCCATATAAGCGCTATCACTGTTCTAAAGCGCGCTTTCCTGTTTTGCTTGCCCTGCATATTCTGCAACAGTTTATCAATATTGGCTTTAAAATCTCTGCCCTCGCCTGCGTAGCGGGCACTGTGTACGCCAGGTTCGCCATTCAACTCTTCAACTTCAAGACCGGTATCTTCGCTAAAACAATTTTTATCAGACAGCTTATGAATGGTATAAGCTTTCTGCGAGGCATTTGCCTCAAGGGTATCATACGGCTCGGGTATGTCAATATTAATATTAGCATCTCTCAACGTCAATATGTGAAAGCTGTCGCCTATTATCTTTTTTATTTCATCAGCTTTATGCTGGTTATTACTGGCGAATATTATTGTATGTGCTGGCATGTTATTTAATTTGTGAGGGGGCTGTAAGCCATACGCTGTAAGCTTTAAGCGGCTGGCTATTTTGCATATAGCTTAAGGCTTACAGCTGAGTTAAAAATTTATTCTCTTCAAACTATCCCACAATTTTCTTTTTTCGGCTTTTATTGCGTCTGTTGTAGCGGCCGGGCCGGCTAATGTTGCCGCAGGCGCAGAAAGCAGGGTACAGCCTGCATAATTTTGCACCTGGTAAAACGGTATTGCAAATGGCAACCCAAGCTGCGTTGTTGTTACACCAAACATAATAACATGCCGGGCGTTTAATTGTTGCTTTAAATCATTAAATGTCACAGGCTCATTGTGCAGGTTTACAACGGCTATGTCGCCGAGGTTCATTTGCAGGCCCTTTAACATATTTTTTATGGTTTCAAGCCCCTCGTCACTAATAAAAACAGCTTCCTCATCAGCAACCGCAATCACAATACCTTTTTTATTATCACCCAAATACCATTTTTTTTGCGCGGGCCCTGCTTTTTCCTGCCTGGGTAAAACTGTATTTTCAGTAAATTGCGGTGCCGGTTTTTCAGGCTGTGGTTCAGCAACATCTGTAATTACAAGCTTGTTTTTATACAGGTCAGCTATAACAAAACCGGGCAAATTAACATTCATATAAAAGTATTAACAGTTGTTAGTTTTTTTCTTTTCTTTGCAACAAAAGTAAATGTTATGACAGAAGCTTTAGACATACTTGTAACAAAAGTGGAACGAAGTAAGTTAAATGAAATGAATTTTGATGAGCTTCCTTTTGGGCGCTATTTTACCGACCACATGCTGGAAGCAGATTATGAGAATGGCGAATGGAAGAATGTGGAAATTAAACCCTACCAGCCATTGCTAATGGAACCATCGATGGCGGCGCTGCATTATGGCCAGGCCATTTTTGAAGGTATTAAAGCTTATAAAGACGAAAATAGTAACGCATTTATTTTTCGCCCATACGATAACCTGCGCAGGTTTAACCTTAGCGCTGAGCGTATGAACATGCCCACCGTGCCTGAAGAAATATTTATTGAAGGTATGCGCCGCCTGATTGCGCTTGATAAAAACTGGATACCCCAGCGCAAAGATTACGCGCTTTATATACGCCCCGTAATGTTTTCAACCGACCAGTTTTTGGGTGTCAGGCCAAGTGAGACTTATAAATTCTTAATAATACTGAGCCCTACAGGGCCTTATTTTGCTGCCCCAATGAAAATTTTGGTGGAAGAAAAATACACACGCGCAGCGCCGGGTGGCGTAGGCTTTAGCAAGAATGCCGGTAACTACGGCGGTAGTTTAAGGGCAGCAACTGATGCCAGGGAAAAAGGCTACGATCAGGTGCTGTGGACAGACGCTTTTGAACACAAATGGCTGCAGGAAGTAGGTATGATGAACGTGATGTTTATTATTGGTAATACAGCCATTACCCCGTCGCTTGACGAAGGCACTATATTAAATGGTGTAACCCGCGACAGTGTAATGACTATATTGCGCGAGATGGGTATGGAAGTGGAAGAAAGAAAGATAAACATTGATGAAGTTATGGATGCCTACAAAAACGGCACGCTTAAAGAAGTATTTGGCACCGGCACGGCAGCGGTTATAGCACCCATAAAAGAACTGCGCTATAAAGACCATGTGATGCAATTTGACACCACCGCGTGGAAAATTGCGCCAGCGGTTAAAGCAAGGCTTTCAGCAATAAGGGAAGGTAAAGCGGACGATGTGTACAACTGGCTGGTTAGAATATAACATTGAAGCAATATAATGTGTACCGGCTGAGCAATTTTGCTTAGCCGGTTTTTATTTAATAAGATTTAGTGTCGAAATGGTCGGGGTAATTTAACAGGTTTATAGTTTGTCTTCTTCTTTTCTTGAAAAAAGAAAAGAAGCAAAAGAAATTCCAGACCGACCCGAATCTCCGCGTTCGGCCGTGCCAGCGCCTCCCCAGGTGTAACGGCGCAATGGTTTACTTTTTATCGTGCTGAGTGATACTTCATATTCAATCACGCTTATAATTTTTAGTCGGTGTACAACTTTTGTTTTATTCAAAACTTACCGCTGAGAGTTCAAATCAGCGGTGCTTTTAAAAGCAGTCATAGAAAAATGTTTTCGCCCGGGTTCGTGTCCCAAATTTCGGGAGCGAACCCAGGGGGTTATTTAATGGTGCGGTAGTAGCAGGTTTTTATTTTATATCCTCACAATCCTTCCCAATCCCACAAACACTGATTCTTTCTTTCACATTGTTTTAATAACTTCTTTATTTTCTGGCATGGTTTTATAACCTACTTAGGTATTATTAATTAAAACAATAATTATGAAAGCACAATTTATTAAACTTGATACCATTGAAGAGACTGAAGACGGAAGCATAATAATTAATGCCAACAACATCTCGTCAATAAGGCGCCTTAATTACAACGACATTGTTCAAACCATGATATTAATGGTGGGTGGCGAGCGTTTTGGCGTACGCCAAATGCCTGAAGAAGTTGTTGAAATGATTGAACATGCTAAAGAATATTCACTGTTATAAGTGATAATTAAAATTTGGTTTTGGTTTTGGGCGCATTGTAAAATGCGCCTTTTTTATTAAAACCTGGCGCCAGCCCTTAGATTGTATACCGTATACAGTTATAAAAATTATATATAACTATATTTACAAAATTTAAATTTTATAAGATAAGCATGTTGTTTGCCCGCAAAATACTGTTATTTTTTCTGGCTGTTATGTTATACTGTACGGGCAGCGGGCAGCGTACGCTGCAGCAAATACCCAATTGCCCCTCAAACGAAATATATGACCTGCTGGTAGATAAAAAGGGATTTATTTGGGTTGCACATAACCTTGGTGTAAGCCGTTTTGATGGTGTTAGCTTTACAAATTTCAGCAACCCGGAAGAAACTTCTATAAGTATGACCAACCTTATAGAAGATAACTACGGCCGGGTTTGGTGCCACAACTTTAACAGCCAGATATTTTATATACAGAATGATAAAATGTATTACCTGGAGGCATACGACTTTAGAAATTCATTTAATTATTCTACCATGGTGCTGCTTGGCGATGAACTGATAGTTGCCACATCCAGGGGCTTTTTTATTTGTAACACGGCAACCATGAAATGCCACTATGAAGAGATTGGTGTGCGTGGTGTTAACCTGTCAAGAATATGCATTATGCATAATATGGCAGTGGGCCTGGCAAAAGACAGCTTTTTTATTTATAAAAAAGGTGCGCCGGTTTCTATTGTAAAACTTGATGATAGCGGCAGGTTTGACGTACGCGTTACACTGGAAAAGGCATCGCTCGGTAACAGCATGTTTGTTGCCGACCCGCGCAACCGCATACTTTATGGTTTAAATTTTAGCACTAACAAGCCTGCTATTACTTTCTCACTGCCTGTTAAAGGCTTTTTTAACACCGTTACTGTATTTAAGCAGAAAGTTTGGGTTAATACAAAAAACGTGAGCTATACACTGGATGGCTTTGACTCCATACCGGGGTATAATATTACATCGATGGCAGAAGATAAAGAAGGCAATGAATGGTTTGCAAGTTTGTCAAAAGGCCTGCTGGTATCATTTAAACCCAAAGGATGGAGAAAAATTGAACCGGCAGGCAGCGCCCGCATTAAACCAAATGATTATATAAAGCTGGTAACCCAAACACGCATGGGGCTGCTTGTTGCAAGCGAGCAGGGCGACATTTCGCTAATGCAGCCGCAAGATACAATATTTGATAAGCAACTTGCCAAAATGCCGCCTGCATACGGCACTATTGAAAATGTTGAGCGTGCCAACGACAGCAATTATTTTGTTGAATCGTCAAAAAGACTTGACCTCCTAAATATTGCCACAGGGCAGCTTACACTTCTTTTCCGAGAAAGCGTAAAATCTGCGGCCATAGTAAACAATACAGGATATCTTGGGCTGTCGGCAGGGTTATTAGTTAAAAATACGGATGAACTGCAGATAAAGCCAACGGCCAGCGCGTCTTTGGCGATACCAGATTCATTGCTTGCAGCAAATGGTAATTCAACAGGCGGCTATTTGTACAGATCGCGTATTTACAGGGTAAGATCAGTGATGTTTGACACGGTAACACAAAGCCTGCTGGTATCGTTCAGCGATGGGCTGCAACGCATTAAAGGACCCGCTACAGATTATATTACATACAGCAGCCAACGGCTGTATGTATCGTCAATGGCGCATTTTGGCAACAAAATTTATGCTGCTACATTTAACAAAGGCTTATTTGCCATAAACGGCACACAGGTAACACAGGTAAAAGCAAATGACCAATACCCGTTAGATGCTATTGTTAAAATAAAGCGCTGCAATAACCATATATGGCTTTTTAAGGCACACAATATTGAAGTGCTTGATGCCACCGCAGATACTGTAATAAATAACCTGTACCCCTTCCCGGTTGAATTTTCTGCCATTAACGATGCTGAAGAAGACAGCAGCAATATTTATCTTGCCACAACCAGCGGCATGTTTATGCTTCCTGTCAGCAAAAGCCTTGAAGTAAAAAAGGCCGACCCTTTATTACTTTACACGCTGGTAAACAATACAGATACGGTGTACAAAAACGGTATTAGCCTTGCAAGTAATAAAAATAACATACTGTTCAGGCTTGCCATACCTGTGTATGAGGATGCCGGCCTGCTGCATTTTAAATACAGGCTTGCTGGTGCTGCACCGGCTGGTGGCGAATGGTATTTTACACAAAGCGGCCAGCGGGATATTCAATTTAATGCACTTAAACCCGGCGATTATACATTTCAGGTAGTTGCCGTGCAAAACAACGAAGTTATAAGCACAGCCCCGCTGCAATACTCATTTACCATTACACGGCCCTGGTTTAATACCTGGTGGTTTTACACTACTGTTCTTATAATTATAAGCCTGTTGTTTTTTGGTTTTTACAGGTACCGGTTAAGGCAACTGATGAAAATTGAAAAAATAAGAAGAAAAATATCTGCCGACCTGCACGATGATATTGGTTCAACCGTAAGCAGTATTAATGTTTACAGCCAGCTTGCTAAAAGAGAGCAGGGTGATAATGAATATATAGGCATTATACAAAGCGGCACAGTTGATATAATTAATAATCTTGACGACCTGGTTTGGAACATTAACCCGCGTAATGATGTTATGGGGCAGCTTGTAAACCGCATGCAATTATTTGCCGAGCCACTTTTGCAAGACAGGGGCATACAGTTTATTTTTAAAAGCAGTTTAAGCGATAAGAACATGCTTATTTCGCCAAATAAAAAAACCAATATTTACCTTGTATTTAAGGAGGCGGTAAACAATGTTGTAAAACACTCGGGCAGCAGCGTTTGCAGCATTTATGTTATACAGCGCAATAATAAGCTGAGGGTTATAGTAGAGGACAATGGGCGCGGATTTGATGTAAGCAGCATTGGCAGGCACCGCAACGGCATGAACAATATGCGGCAGCGTGCAAACGATTTAAAAGGGCAAATAGTTATAAAAAGCATGCCGGGGCAACGCACCGAAATACGACTTAGCTGCCGCGTTTAATAATGTATGGAGCAAACACAACAGCAACAATTTGAAAATGGTACCCGCACATCAACTATATGGCAGTGCGGCAGTATAGTGCTGGGGCATGCTGTATCAATATGCAACGGCTACAGCAGTTTTGCGGGCAGCAGCACCAATAATGTTGTGCGCCTGCATTTTGGTTTGCGGGGCGACTATAAATTTTTATATAAACAGCTTAATGCTACATATCAACTCGCCGGTGGCCACCACAACATTATGTACTCAAACGGGTTTGATATTGTGGTAGAAAATAAAACACTGGAGCTAGAAACCTTTGGCATACAGTTTCCTGCTGACCTGTTTATACAATTCACGCAAAATGCAGGCGGCATGCTGCAAAAATTTACAGAAGATATCCTGGCCGGTAAAAATGTAATGCTCAGCAATAACTGGGGTGCTATAACACCGGCAATTCAACAGGTTATACAGCAAATAATACATTGTAAGTACATGGGCGAGCTTAAAAAGCTTTTCCTGCTGTCAAAAAGTATTGAGCTGCTGGTTTTATGTGCAGAATCGTATAAAGCGGCAGAAGAAAATACACAACCATTTATTAAAAATATAACAGATAAAGAAAAAATTATTGCTGTGCGCGACCTTGTGAACGAGCGCTTGCATTGCCCGCCAAACCTTAGTGAAATTGCAAGAACAGTGGGGCTAAACGAGTATAAACTTAAACGCGGTTTTAAAGAAACATTTAATACAACTGTGTTTGGTTATCTTGCCCAGCAGCGCCTGCAGCTTGCACAGCAATACCTGCGCGATACCCAAAAAACGGCTGCTGAAATTGCCGCAGAACTTGGCTATGCAACACCGCAGCATTTTAATAATGCTTTTAAAAAGCAATTTGGCGTTACTCCGCATTCGGTTAGAAATAATCCGTAAAATGCAATAATACCTTTTGTAAACAGGTTAATATTGCAGTTATAAAATAAACGCCATGTCAACACCACTTGTTGTAGAAAATACGATAACCATAAATGCCCCTTCAGCAACTGTTTGGAACCTGCTTGTTAACCCAGCAGAAACAAAAAAGTATATGTTTGGTTGCGAGGCCACCAGCGACTGGCAAGTGGGCAGCCCACTATTATGGAAAGGCGTATATGAGGGCAATGAAATGGTTTTTGTAAAAGGTGAAGTGGTGCGTATTGAGCCGGGTAAGCTGCTGGTATACACTGTTATTGACCCCAACAACCCCAACATGCCTGATGTGCCTGAAAATTATTTAACAGTTACCTACGCGCTGGCGGAAGATAACGGCCAAACAATATTAACTGTAAGCCAGGGCGATTTTGCAACTGTTGCCGATGGTGAAAAAAGATATACCGAAACGTATAATAACGGCGAGGGCTGGAACCCCATTCTGGTGCAGATAAAGGCGCTGGCGGAGGGATAGAAAGTGTTTCAGGACACAGAGCTTTTTTTCAACAAATAGGCACAACAGAAAACATAGGAACACATAGAAATAAGTATACATAGAAAAGCTTCGCTTTTTACACATAGATTTACACGGAGGTTTTTATTCACCACATAGGGCATATAGGCACATAAAAAACACTTAGGAAAAGGGGACCCGTCCGAACAGGGTTCATCCGGGCAGGCATAGAAAAGCTTCGCTTTTTGCACATAGTACGAAGTGCTTTGCTTTGTGCACTTTGCGTTTTCTTCGTCTTTGTGTGCTTTGCGGTTAGTATGGTAAGATAAATTTTGGGCGAGTTTTTATGGCAAGGTTATGGCGGCCCTTGTTTTTTGTAGCGTATAGCCAAAATAAAAGCTGTTACTGCTGTCCGTATGGCTTTGCCTACGGACGAATATAAAACCCCGCCTCTGGCGGCATTTAAAAGCAATAGATGAAACAAAGTGATAAAGCCGCATTTGAGTAACAAAGCTTTTTGCTGCTATACGCTGTTTTCATCATCTTACGGTATAGCCAGCAGTCAAATGCTCAATGGGCAGCAAGCCTTTGCCGCCATTATAATCTCTTGCACTGCTAAGCAGGTAGTCTTCCGGTTTTTCCACAAGACCGGCTTTAACAGGGTTATTGTGCAGGTAGTTAAGTTTGGTGAGGGTAAAATTGACGGTTTCTAATTGTATGGGCTGGTTCTCCTGTTGCCAAAACTGGTAGTTCTCGTTTCTGCTATTCTCATTACCGGCTTGTTTAAATAGCCACAGCAGCCAGGATTTCCTGCTCTCTTCCTTATTGTCATCTATTTGCTGTAATATTTTTTTAGATGTAAAACTTTTAAAATCTCTTAATATATCAGAGAGGTTACCATTTTTTGCACTTACAATTAAATGCAGATGGTTGGTCATTATACACCATGCATGCAGGTTTAGCCCTTTTTCTTTAATGCAAAAAGTCAGACTGTTTAAAACCGTTTCCACATAACAATACCTGCTAAAAACATCAACCCATTGCACAACTGCAAAAGTTATAAAATATACATCGTGCTGATCCCTTATTTTGTAGCCCGTATCTTTCATAAAACTGAACTTTTGATTACAATTTAGGGTTTTTATGGTTATATCGGCTATAGCACAGTGAATACCCGCCAGAGGCGGGGTTTTATATCAAGTCCGTAGCCACAGGCAACGGACAGCGGCAGCGGCTTTTATTTTACTTATACTCTACGAACCGTTGTGTTAATCTTAGTAGAAAGCCAAAATAAATCTTCTCAAAATAGCGGACAAAACACCACTTTTTATATTTAGTAAAGGGGGAGCTACTTTCCAGTTTCCGGTTCCAGTTTCCGGTTATTTGAGCGAAGGGAAAAAAGTTTAAAGCGTCCGATTCAAAAGCCGGGCAAAAGGCTCATTCTTTCATGGGCATAATAAAATCAGTTATGGTAACGGTAAAAGAATATAAAGTCGTAAACAGGTGGGTAGTGCCAAAGAACAGCGGGCGGCAGGGCTGGTATATAATAAATTGTAATATGAAGGCTATTAAAATGCAATGTTCACATAATCAAATAGTTACCCGTTTATGCTCGGCTTTTTTTGTGTACAAAATGGCTACGATTGTGCGGCTTTTGTGCACGTTTTGTCTGCAGTTTGGTGCGTGGAATTGTTTGGCGGGCGGGCTGTTGCAACACAACCGATGCACCTGTCCCTCATTTTTTGGCGGCAAGGGTTTCTTTCAATATTTTCACCACCTGTTAAAAAATATTATGAGAAAAATTATTGCAGTCGTTTTAGCAACGGCAGGGATGTTTTCGGGGTACGCCCAAAATGTCCCTTCGCCACAGCAGTTTTTAGGCTATAAGGTAGGTACACGTTTTACGCCGCATTATAAAATACTCAACTATTTTAAGTCCGTGGCAGATGCTGCGCCCAATATGGTAAAGATTGAAAAGTATGGCGAAACATACGAGGGGCGCGACCTTGAAGTTGCTTTTATTGCGCTGCCCGAAAACCTGCAAAAGCTTGATGCAATAAGGCTTAACAACCTGAGGCTTGCGGGCATGGCACGCGATAAAATGGCGCCAGTTACTGATGGCGCGCCTGCCATAGTGTGGCTAAGCTATAACGTACATGGTAACGAGCCAGCCTCGTCTGAAGCAGCCATGCTTACACTGTTTGCCCTTGTTGACCCCGCCAATACCGCAACCAAAGAATATTTAAAAAACACAGTGGTTGTTATTGACCCCTGTATTAACCCCGATGGAAGGGACAGGTATGTTAACTGGTATAATTCAATAGTGGGCGGGGCATTTAATGCGGATAACCAGGCGCGTGAGCATAACGAGCCATGGCCGCAGGGCAGGACAAACCATTACAATTTTGACCTTAACCGCGACTGGGCGTGGCAAACGCAAAAAGAAAGCCAGCAGCGTTTAAAACTATATAATCAATGGCTGCCGCAGGTGCATGTTGATTTTCATGAGCAGGGTTATAACGCACCATATTATTTTGCCCCGGCTGCAGAACCTTATCATGAAGTAATTACAAAGTGGCAGCGCGATTTCCAGGTGCAGATAGGGAAGAATAACGCCAAATACTTTGACAATAACGGCTGGCTGTATTTTACCAAGGAAGAATTTGACCTGTTCTACCCCAGCTATGGCGATACTTACCCGGTTTACAACGGCAGCATAGGTATGACGTTTGAGCAGGGCGGCATTGGCGCGGGCTTGGGTATAAAAACAAGGGATGATGACACGCTTACATTAGTTGAAAGGGCGCTGCACCATTATACCACCGGAATGTCGACGATAGAAATATCATCGCAAAATGCGGGTAAACTTATAACAGAATTCAAGAAATTTTTTGATGATACGCGCAGCGGCGTTGGTTTTGATTATAAAACTTATGTGCTTACCGCAAAAGACCCCAACCGGCTGCAGGCTGTGGCTGAACTGATGCAGCAGAATGGTATTGACTACGGAAGTACTACCACTAAAACATTCAGGGGTATAAATTATGCCAACGGAAAAGAAGAGGCTTATAATGATGAAGGTTATCAATTAGCTGTTACCACCAACCAGCCAAAAGGTAAACTGGTAAAAGTATTGCTTGAGCCAAAGGGTTATTTGAGCGATTCTGCAACCTACGATATTACTGCCTGGAGCGTACCGTATGTATACGGTGTAACCGCTTACGAAGTAAAAGACAGGCTTGATGTTGGCGCTTACAATGCTGCGCCTGCTGTTACAACAGTGCAATCAGCTTACGGTTTGCTAGTGCCTTATACAAGCCTTAACGATACAAAGCTTTTGTGTTACCTGCTGCAAAAAGGTATAAAGGTGCGGTATTCGCTAAAGCCGTTCAGCTTTAATGGAAAGAGTTATGACCGGGGTACACTTATAATTTTAAAAGGCAACAATGATGCTGACTGGAGCGATATTGTAAACGCCGGTTGCAAACAATTTAACGTGCAGGCAGATGCCGTAGCAAGCGGTTTTATGGAGAAAGGTGCGGACTTCGGCTCGTCTGACGTGCGGTTTATACATGCACCTAAAGTGGCGTTGCTAAGCGGGAGGCAGGTATCATCATCATCAGCCGGTGAAGTATGGAGCCTGTTTGACCAAACGCTGCATTACCCCATAACATTGTTGAATGCTGAGAACCTTACGTTTACCAATCTATCAAATTATGATGTGCTGATAGTTCCAGATGGCAGCTACCAGGTATTGGACAGTAAGGGCGGTATTGAAAAGCTACAGGATTTTGTAAAAAGCGGCGGGAAAATTGTTGCTATGGAAAGCGGAGTATCGGCAATAGCGCAGGGCGACTTTGGGTTGAAGCTGAAAGAAGACAGCGCACCAGACGAAAATAAAAACAAAAACGACAGCGATTATACTATACTTAAAAAATTCGGCGACAGGAACAAGAATGATATTACCGGCAGCATACCCGGCGCTATTTACAAGGTTGAATTAGACAATACGCACCCATTGGCCTTTGGTTACCCGGAAACTTATTACACCTTAAAACAGGACAGCAAAATATACCAATTTTTAAAAGACGGCTGGAACGTGGGTGTTATAAAACAAAGCGCTTATACCAGCGGTTTTGTGGGCAGTAAATTAAAACCATCATTAAAGAATGGATTAATTATCGGCGCAACGCAATACGGCCGCGGCGATGTAGTATTTTTTGCTGATGATGTGTTGTTCAGGTTGTTTTGGCAAAACGGCAAGCTGATGTTCAGTAATGCCGTGTTTTTGGTAGGGGAGTGAAAAGTGAGATTGCAGATTGCGGATTGTCCCAAAGGGATCACTTCGTGGCAGATTGCAGATTGCAGATTGCAGATTGCAGATTGCAGATTGCAGATTGCAGATTGCAGATTGCAGATTGCAAAATGAAGGACCGGTAAGTTACAACAAGAAACAGATTGTTTATACAGTACAAACTTTGGAATAAATCTGCAGTCTGCCACGAAGTGATCCCTTTGGGACAATCGGGAATCTGCAATAGCATTACAGAGTAAGCTTTGCAATTCTTCCGTTAGCGCCGGCGAGGTAAACAGCTGAACCGCTTTTTGCCTTTTGGCAAACATGAAAGCTTTGGTTTGATATTAGCTGCCAGTTATTGCCGCCGTCTTTGCTTATATCAACACCGCTTGTGCCGCAGGTAACAAGGTTTTCTTTGGAAGTATATATAACGCAGCTGCGGTAGCCATGGGGTGGCGTTTTGGGATGCGTAAAATAAATGTCTCCATCGGTAACATTAAAAAGCACACAGTTGTCGTGGGCTATGGTATCATGCGCAAAATCGCCGCCGACAATTACAGCATGGCTGCGCCAAACATCGATGGAATTTGCACCCTGGGATGCGCTGCCCTGCAGCATGGGTATTTCGTACATACCGTTATCGTTAATAAGCCGCGCCCTGCTGCCACCACTAACCATCAGCACCTGGTTGGTACTTATTGATGCGCCTGTAACCAGTTTAAGATTAGTGCCGCTTGATGCGAAAAAAGCCTCGCCTTTCTGCACTTTTACGCCATCGGATTTAGGATCGGTTTTATGCCAGGTATAACCGCCGTCTTTTGTGTAAGCAATAAAAGCATAATCGTTTATTGGGTCACCAATTACCACGCCCTCGCGCCCGTTAAAATTCATCGCGTCTAAAAACATGCCCCTGGCGGTATCGATAAAAACAGGCAGCCAGCTTTTACCGCCATCCTTTGTTTGCAGTATAACAGCTGGTTCAGCAACGCCCATTATTAACGCCGTGTTTTCGTCAAATGCTTCAATATCCCTGAAATCGCGTTTTTCAAAGCCTGGTACAGTAAGCCATTCAAAGCTTTTGCCGCCATCCAAACTGCGGACTACGGTGCCATTGCTGCCACTTGCCCAAACCACGTTGTCGCTAACAACACTTAAACCACGAAGGCTAACTTTATGGCCGCTGTCTAATATTGTAATAATGGGTTGTTGTGCTTTAATACCGGTAATAATAAGTAACAGAGTAATTACAATCGTTGTTTTAAAAGAGTTCATACCGCAGCCAATTTGTGCGGGTAAATATATGAAAACGGTATAATATTATGTTTGAGCGATTTTAATAAAACCGGTTTTTATTTTCAGCTGCTCAATTACGTTGTAAACAATAGGGCAACGGCCGTAATGCATAAATGTTGCAAACAGCCTTTCAGTAAAACCGGTTTTGTGCAGTCCCGGAAATTCCCTGCACTCGGCAAAACGGTGTTCGTAAATGCTGCACATGGTACCCTTTAAAAAATGGCATGGTATAGTGTTAACGATCATGCTGCCTTGCAGGCTTGTTTCAATATAGGTTTCTTTTAGTTCATCTTCCGTAATACTTAGATAGGCTGAAAGATTTTCAACCTCCGGTTGAGTAACATTTATCATTAACGATCTGCAGCAATTGCCGCAGGCGGTGCAATCTATGGCAGGGGTTATCTCTGCATTAAGTGCATGAACAATATTGTCAATTTCAATGCTGTTGCTATTGCTCAATGCATCTTTAAAGCAGAAATTTTCTTCTTCTTTTTCAAGCTCTTCTTGCGCAAGAATGGCCAGGTTTGTTTCAAGTTTCAAGAAGCGAAAGTATGGAAGAAGTTGATTGGTTGATTGGTAAGAGGAGAGTTGATTGGTAAGAAGCAGTTGATTAGTTGATTGGTAAAAGAATGTTCCGCTAATCACAATCCGCAATACCCATGCTTAAGGTTCAATCACCAGCAATACTTTGGTATCCATGTACGGGCCTCCGGGGTGTCGGGCGCTATAATCAAGGTTTATCCAATATTCGCCATTATTTTCATGGTAATATAAACCGTGTATATGTTCATCGTTGTACAGTTGTATAATGGCCTGCTGCATAACTTCAAAATCTTTTTTATGTCCAACATACATTTCAGGGTACATGTGGCCGGGTACGATAACAACACGGCACCGTGCGCCGATACTCATCATACAACTCGCCATTAATATGCTGTGGTCGTCGCAATCGCCACCCATACCATTCAAAATGGTTTCACGCGGGGTGGCGTAATATTCGTCCCTTTGGGAGTCCGGCACGTACTTAAAATTGGCATTAATGTATTTAAACAATGAAAGGTACCTAACAAGGTTGCCATATTTTAGGTTGTACTCGTCAAAATACTGCAGGGAATGCTGCACCGAAAAATTGCGCACTACTGAATCCTGGTACTGCATTTTTTCTTTTACTTCCCGTGACGTGCGGTCGTAGATGTTTTCAAAAATATGGGGGTTAATGCTTAGCTGGTCGGTTTGTTTGTGTTCCCGTAACATCCAATTTGTGTTAACAGTGGAAGCATAGTCTGTTATTAGGTTTTTAAAAGTATAATGGTTACTAAACTGGTTGTATATTAAAATAATAAGGCACAAACCAAGCAGGGGTATAATTAATTGGCGGAGAATATGGTACATCAGCCAGATAATCAAATATGACAATCCCAGCGCGATGATTAAGTCAATATTCCAGCTGCCTATCATTATTGGCGGCATAAACCTGCAAATAAATGGCGCCAGCGGGATTATTATTAGAATACACGCTAATTTAGTAAGTATATTACTGGTTGTTGTATAGTGTTGTTTCTGTAAAACGGCCATACCCTAAAGCTAAAACGCCCTTTTTATAAATAAGTTTTGTTAATGTTAAATTGTATGTGCAAAAAAACAAATCATCCCGGTTTTATCCACATACCCCTGTAATGTGTAAAAGCCCTTTAAAAGCCCGCCCCGATGAGTTAAATTTGCACTGTTTTACCACTACGTTTTTATATGACGCTGTTACTATAACGTAGTTTAATTAATTTTTGTGCGTAAAGGTTAAAAATTGCTTATGGCTGATGTAAAAGATAAAAACCTGTTTGATTATAACGAGGATAGTATTAAAAGTCTCGACTGGCGGGAGCATATTCGCCTGCGCCCCGGCATGTATATTGGTAAGCTTGGGGATGGGTCTGCTCCCGACGATGGAATATACGTTTTGATAAAGGAAGTGCTGGATAACTGTATTGACGAGCACATGATGGGCTATGGCAAGCAGGTAGATATTAACATTACAGATAGGACCGTAACCGTTAGGGACTTTGGCCGCGGTATTCCTTTGGGCAAGGTGGTTGATGTAGTGAGCAAAATTAACACCGGTGCCAAATACGACAGTAAGGCCTTTCAAAAAAGTGTGGGGCTTAACGGCGTAGGTACCAAAGCCGTGAACGCGTTGAGTAACTATTTTAAGGTGGAGAGCTTTAGGGAAGGAAAAACCAAGGTTGCCGAATTTGAAAAAGGAATATTGGTAAAAGACCATAAAGAGGCAAAAAGTGAACAGCAAAATGGTACGCTGGTTACGTTTATCCCCGATGATACCGTTTTCCGCAATTTCCACTTTATTCACGAATACCTGGATAACCTGTTGTGGAATTACTGCTATCTTAATGCCGGGCTGGTAATTTACCTTAACAATAAAAAGTATGTAAGCCGCAACGGCCTGCTTGACCTGCTTGGCCGCAAAACCAACGAGGATGAAGTGCGCTACAACATCATTCATCTGAAAGGTGATGATATTGAGGTGGCCATCACTCACAATAACGATTACGGTGAGGATATCTTCAGTTTCGTAAACGGGCAATACACTACCCAGGGTGGCACCCATCAGCAGGCATTCAGGGAAGCATTTGTAAAAACGATCCGCGACTTTTTTAAGAAAGATTATGAAGCAGCGGATATTCGCCAGAGCATTGTTGCGGCTGTTGCGGTGCGTGTGCAGGAACCGGTGTTTGAAAGCCAAACCAAAACAAAGCTTGGTTCGCAATATGTGAGTGAAGGCGGTGCAAGCCTTAAAAATTTTATTGGCGATTTTTTAGCGAAGGAGCTGGATAACTACCTGCACCGTAACCCACAAACGGCTGATGCAATAAAGAAAAGGATTGAGCAAAGCGAGCGCGAGCGCAAGGAACTGGCGGGTATAAAAAAACTTGCGAATGAGCGTGCAAAAAAAGCCAACCTGCATAACAAAAAACTACGCGACTGCCGTTACCATTATACTGATGAGGCTACTGGTAAGGATAAAGATGCCGTGCTTGAAAAGCAAAAGTCAACTACCATTTTTATTACGGAGGGAGACAGCGCAAGCGGCAGCATTACTAAAAGCAGGAATGTGGAATCACAGGCCGTTTTTAGCTTGCGGGGTAAACCGTTAAACTGTTTCGGGCTTACCAAAAAAGTAGTGTATGAGAATGAAGAATTTAACCTGCTGCAGCATGCGTTGAATATTGAAGAAGGGCTGGAAGGCTTGCGTTATAACAACATCGTAATTGCGACGGACGCTGATGTGGACGGTATGCACATACGCCTGCTGATGATGACATTTTTCCTGCAGTTTTTTCCTGACCTGGTAAAGCAAAACCACGTGTTTATTCTGGAAACGCCGCTATTCCGCGTACGCAATAAACAGGAAACCATTTATTGTTACGATGAAAAGGAGAAACAGGCTGCTATAAAAAAACTTGGTAACAAACCCGAGATAACGAGGTTTAAAGGGTTGGGTGAAATTTCACCGGAAGAGTTTGGCAGGTTTATAGGTAACGATATTCGGCTACAGCCGGTAATACTGGAACAAGGCGACCACATACAAAACCTGCTGGAATATTTTATGGGCAAGAACACGATGGAAAGGCAGGAATTTATAATAGCAAACCTGAAAGTGGAGTTGGACTTGGTGGAAGAGGGGGTTGCCTAATTATTTGTAAATTTGGAAAAAGATATATTATGGAAATTTTGGAAATAACCCAAAAAGTAATTGACGGAAAGGTTGTTGTAGAAGTGCCGGGCTTATATAACAACCAGGATGTTCGGATTGTCGTTTCAAAAGACAATGAGGATAACGAAGATTGGGCTAATTTATCTGCCAATAAACGAATAGAAATTTTGCAACAATTTTATGGCGAAGATAAATTCCCTTATGTTAAAGTAGGTAAATATGATGTTTACAATCAATGATTTTTTTATTGATTCTTCTATACTAATAGAATTCAATAAGGGTAATAAAAGAAAATTATTTACAGAACTGCTTGCCAATGATATTTTTAAATGTTATGTTAATGAAGTAGTGCTGAGTGAATTTTTATATCACTTCCTGGCATATAATGCAACAAAGTCACCGCAGGCGATAAAAGAATCAGGAAAAATTAATGAAGCCTTTGAAAATTCAAAACAGTACCGGCTTATAAACATGTGCCATTTTTTAGCGAATGATAAAAAATTATTCTCAATAGTTCCTGAACTGATGGCGAAATATAACCTGCTTTCCAATGACGCAATTATTTTGGCCACATGTAAGCTGCATAACATTCCTAATCTTGTTAGTCATGATAGTGATTTTGCAGAAGCCTGCCAGGGCGAAGGAATAAATTTGTTGATAGAGGAATAACCAACTGCAAGTATAAATTTAATACACCTGATGATACATATAGTTTTTCAATATAATGATATAGAAACTTTGCAAAAGGCAATGGAATTAGATAATTCACTGCAGGGTGAAGTTATTCAAATAAAAGATGAACTGGCTGTTGGTCCCATTGCCAATATTTATGAGCCGGAGGGTTACCAGGCGCGCAGGGATTGGTGGAAAGAAGTGATGGAATTTTCACCTTATACAGAGGAAGCTAGCATTGTTGATGACAAGCTAACGGTGCATAATTTATTGAAGTCCCTTGACGAAAACCCCGCAGAAGTTGTGTGGATATGGATGGCGCAAAACCAGCATGATGTATGCGGCTATTATTGGCTGATGAGCCAGCTAAAAGCTTACCAGGGCCGGGTATTTGTATTATACCTTAATAACCTTCCTTTTATCAATGAAAAAGGCGGCATATTTTACCCCACCAATATATTTGAGATTCTGCCTAAAGAAATAGTAAAAGCAAAACGGCTAAACCGGCCTATTACATTAAGTGAGTTTGAAATTGACCCCGATGAATGGAAGAAAATTTGTGCAGATAATACGTATGTACGTTTACTGGAGGGCGGCAAAAAAATTATTGGTAAAGGTGCAGACAATTACGACAAAGATATTTTGCAGGCAACCAATGCTGAACCGCAAAAGCTAAGCAAAGTGTTTGCTACGCTGTTTGGCAAAATGAAGTCCAGGGCTGGTGATGCATTTGTGGCATGGCGCATTCGTGAAATGGCAAAAGAAGGAAAGCTTGAAGTGCAGGGCGATTGGAGTAAGGGTTGGAAGGAAATTATTATCCGCCATGCAGGTGCACCTGTGCAGGCTGCCGAAACTACTGATGCATTATGAAAAAAGTAATTCAGCTTGAAGAGCTGGCAATGTTTTTATTAACCATCTACCTGTTCAGCAGGTTAAGCTTTGCATGGTGGTGGTACCCGGCGTTAATTCTTACTCCTGACCTTAGCATGCTTGGTTACGTTGCAGGTAACAAATGGGGCGCTATTATATACAATGTAGTTCATCATAAAGCTATTGCCATTGCGATATACGTTGCTGGATTGGTTTGGCAAAACGAGGTGTTACAGTTTACCGGGCTGATATTATTTGGCCATTCAAGTATGGACAGGATGAGTGGCTATGGACTAAAAACATTTGCTGGGTTTAAATACACACACCTGGGTGAAATAGGAAAAAAATGAAGATTAAAAAAATACATCACGTAGCCATACTGACTGATAATTACGAATTAAGCAAGCATTTTTATACTGAGATACTTGGCTTTACCATAATTGCTGAAACATATCGCGAGGCCAGGAAATCGTATAAGCTCGACCTTGCTATAAACGGGTTATATCAAATTGAATTATTTTCATTTCCCGAATACAGGCAGCGCGCATCGTTTCCTGAGGCAAAAGGTTTAAGGCATCTGGCATTTGCAGTTGACGATGTTGAAGGCTGGGCTTTATATTTGAAAAATAAGAATGTTGATGTGCAGGAAGTGCGTGTGGATGAGTTAACAGGAAAAAAATTTGTATTTTTTTACGATCCTAACGGGCAGCCTTTGGAGATGTATGAAGGGTAGGGAGAAGCAATGTGATGTATGTTTTTTAAAGGGCTTTTGCCCAAGGTCCAGGACCTATGTCATTTAGTTAAAAGGGAATATTTTAACCGCAAAGAGCACAAAGCTGAAAAACGCAAAGTTCGCAAAGAAAACTCTGTGAAACTCCGTGAAAAACTCAGTGGAACTCTGTGACCTGGCTTATTAATTTCTTAACTGAATGATATGCGGCTTAATCCCGGCAATGTTACTATTATTTGATTCGGTTTTATATTTTGGTTATAATAAGCAAATGGCAAAAGAAAGCAAAGACTTAGACTTTACGAATGACTCAGGCGTGCAGGGCCAGTACCGTAACTGGTTTTTAGATTATGCATCCTATGTAATACTTGAGCGTGCGGTGCCGGCAGTTGAGGACGGTTTAAAGCCAGTGCAGCGCCGCATTTTGCACGCAATGAAGGAAATGGATGATGGCCGCTTTAATAAGGTGGCAAACATTATAGGCCAAAGCATGCAGTACCACCCGCATGGTGATGCCAGTATTGGCGATGCGTTGGTAAACATGGGGCAGAAAGACCTGCTGATCGAGACGCAGGGCAACTGGGGTGATGTGCGTACCGGCGACGATGCGGCTGCCCCGCGTTATATTGAGGCAAGACTGTCGAAACTGGCGTTGGAAATAGCTTTTAATGCTAAAACCACTGAATGGCAGTTAAGTTATGATGGCCGTAAACAGGAACCTGTTACGCTGCCAATGAAGTTTCCGCTGCTGTTGGCGCAAGGTGGGGAAGGCATTGCAGTGGGCCTATCAACCAAACTTCTCCCGCATAATTTTATTGAATTATGCGATGCATCTATAAAATACCTGCGTGGTAAAAAATTTGAGCTGTACCCCGATTTTCAAACCGGTGGTATGGTTGATGTAAGTAATTATAACGAAGGTAAACGCGGCGGCAAAGTAAGGGTGCGCTGTTATATTGAAGAACTGGATAAAAAAAGCCTTGTTATTCGTGATGTGCCCTTTGGTGTAACCGTGGCACAGTTGTGCGACAGTATTGTAAAAGCCAACGACCAGGGCAAAATAAAAATTAAGAAGGTATCTGAATACACCAGTAAGAATGTGGAGGTAGTGATTGATTTGGCGCCAGGAATATCGCCGGATATTACCATTGATGCGCTATATGCCTTTACTGATTGTGAAGTAAGCATATCGCCAAATGCCTGCGTTATTACTGATCAAAAGCCCAGGTTTGTAAGCATACACGATTTGCTGAAGGCCAGTGTTGACAATACAAAAGACTTATTAAAACGTGAACTGGAGATAAAGCTTGGTGAACTGGAAGACAAATGGCATTACACTTCACTGGAGAAAATATTTTTTGAAGAGAAAATTTACAAAGAATTAGAACAAAGGCATGAAACATGGGAGAAGGTGATTGAGGCAATTGATAAAGCATTCAACCCTTTTAAAAAAAGGTTGAAGCGGGATATTACGCGTGAAGATATTTTAAAGCTCACTGAAAAACCGGTGCGCAGGATTTACAGGCTTGATATTGATGAACTGAATGCACAGATAAAAGATATTGAGAACAATATAAAGCAGGTTAACCACGACCTTGAGCATCTTACTGATTTTGCCGTTGCTTACTTTGAAAACCTGCTGAAAAAATTTGGTAAGGGCCGCGAACGCAAAACAGAAATAAAACTGTTTGATACCATACAGGCAAAACAGGTGGTAATAGCCAATACAAAATTGTACGTGAACTATGCAGAGGGCTTTATTGGCACAGGGTTGAAGAAAGATGAATTTTTAACCGAGTGCAGCGACCTTGATGATATAATAGCTTTTACCAAACGTGGTATAATGAAGGTAGTGCGCGTTGCTGATAAAACCTTTATCGGTAAAGATATATTGTATGCGGCAGTATTTCAGAAGAATGATGAGCGCATGACGTATAACATGATATACGTAGATGGCGAAACCGGCACAAGCTATGCCAAGCGTTTTAATGTTACGGGTATTACACGCGATAAGGAATACGACCTTACCAAGGGCAGCGATAAAAGCAAGGTGCATTATTTAACCGCCAACCCCAACGGGGAGGCTGAAGTAGTAAAAATACTTTTAAGCCCTAATAGCGCAGCCCGTATAAAAGAGTTTGACTACTTTTTTGAAGAGCTTGATATTAAGGGCCGCAGCAGTATGGGTAACCAGGTTACCAAACACTCTATACGCTCAGTACGGCTTAAAGAAAAAGGTAAATCAACGCTGGCCGGAAGAAAACTTTGGTTTGATGATAAATTCGGCAGGCTTAACGCCGAAGAGAAAGGCCAGTACCTTGGTAGTTTTGAAGATGAGAAATTGCTGGTGGTGTATAACGACGGCAATTATGAAATAACCGATACCGAACTTACCCAGCGCTTTGATGCGGACAAGATAGTTTTGATAGAAAAATTTGACCCTGAGAAAATATTATCTGCCGTTTACCTTGATGCAGATAAAAGCCAGTACAATGTTAAACGTTTTAAAATTGAAACCACAAGCCTTAATAATAAATTTATGTTTATTAAAGAAGGCGAAGGCAACAAGCTTGAAACAGTTACAACAGATGCAGAGCCAATACTAAAAGTGCAAACAGGCCGGGGGCAGCAGGTGAGGAGCGCAAAGTTTAAAATAGCAAAAATGGTAGAAATAATGGGGTGGAAGGCAGTAGGTGCGAAGCTGATGGACTTTAGCAAATCAATAGAAATGGAATGGGAGAAGAAGGAGGGAAGTCCGCAGCAAAATTTGTTTGAACAGGAATAAGATTGCTTGCAAACAATTTTAATAACTGCCAACGCTAAAAATTGATTGTATTTATAAAATAATATCAAAAAGCGGTTATTGCTTTCATTAGTTATGAACATTATCTCGGTTTCTAACCAACTTGTACAAATATTTCAGGATGAAAACTCATCGGAAGAAAAAATAGACGAGATAATTCAATTATTTAAGGCTCGGGTAAACAAAGCAAAGAAAGAAGAAGTTGAAACGGCGCTTAATTTGTTGTTTCCCCTGTTTTATTTAAAAGATATTGACCGGGCAAGCCTCGCTTCTCTTATTTGCGGCAACTTGTTGGAGCAAGGCTATTCTTCTAAAACTCTTGCTGCTTTTTTTCTGAAATTCTATAAAGAGTTGTTTACAAAAGCTGAGCCTTCGTTAAGATTTTTGAAGGAAAGAATTGAAATAATAAAGGCCGAAAATGAAGATGCTGATGAGTACGAACTAAAAGAAATTTTAGGTCTGGAAAGGCAAGAGTTTTATCCGGAAGAAATTGAAGCCGTTAATGCCCTTGAAAAATTTTACAGGTGCGGCATAGCTATTTTTTCATCAATGCCAGAAGAAATCCCAATCGCTAAAAAGCAACTGCTGGGCATATTTGAGTATACGGAACTTAGCGAGGCGTGCTATTGGTTTGCGGAATTATTTTCTGTACTTTTTAACCAGCCTGTATTGGTAATCAATACAGTCAATAATACAGGTATTGTAGGAGAGATGAGTGGAATAGTTGATAACGTTCAATTGCAATTATTATTAATGGGGCTGCGTGAATTAAAACCAAAACGACGCTTAAGAGGCATGTCACTTGTTGTAATGAGCGGGAAAGGTGAACAAACGAATAATAAATCGACAACGGGGCTGTGGAATTTAAATAACTATGGAATTTTAAAACATAGCATAAACGATATCAATATAAATGTAAATACTCGCGATTATATTAAGTACTGGATTTGGGGAGAAGGTAAACCATCAGATATCGCAGATTTTGTCGGCTACAAGGTAATCATTTTATCTAGCCCGGCTTATGCGAGAATTTTAGCAATAGGAAGAACATTCCAGGCGCTAAAAGCTGAAATAACTATAAAAAAGACATTAAATAATTCGGAGATAAGTGAATGGATACAAAAATTTCAAAGCGCCCCTTGATTGCTTAAATTCACAATCTTTTTTCATGAAAATATTGACAAGCTTTATCTATTTTATTGCTGTGGGCATATTGTTTTTCATGAACAACGATGTAGCCGCCCAGCCAAAGCACTACACTGTTGCCAATGCACATTCCCATAACGATTATGAACAGGATACACCTTTTTACAAAGCCTATAATGCCGGCTTCGGCAGCATTGAAGCGGATATTTTTTTAGTAAAAGGTAAACTTATTGTCGCGCACGACATTGGTGAACTGCAGAAAAACAGGAGCCTTGAAGATTATTATATAAAACCCTTGCTTGCATTTGTTGAAAAAAATAAGGGGCGGCCTTATAACGATAAGCATAGAATCCTCCAAATGCTTATTGATGTAAAATCTGCCGCCGTTATTACACTTGATTCACTTATTGCAGTGCTAAAAAGGTTCCCGCCGCTTATCAGCAATAAAACCATACAATGGGTTATAAGTGGTAACCGCCCACCGGACTCAACATTTAATAATTACCCATCCTTTATTTGGTTCGACGGCATATTGTCAAAAGATTACAGCAGCGCCGCCTTGCAAAAAATAGTAATGATGAGTGATGATTTTAAAAATTACCACACATTCGGCAATGACGGCCAGGTTTCAGTTACCAGCTATAAACTTATAAATGCTATAATGAAGGCGCACAAGGCTGGCAAAAAAGTCCGTTTTTGGGACGCCCCTGATAATGCTTCCGCCTGGCTTGCATTTATGCGGCTTGGTGTTGATTTTATTAACACTGATAAAATAGATGAGCTGGCCAATTTTCTAAAGGCAGCACACTAACACCATGAGTTAAAAAATAACCTTAGCTAAACAATTACTTAATACTGCTGTTGTTAAACAATAATAGCTTTATATCTCCAAAAAATTAAACTTATGACTACACAGGAAATTGCAGATCGCCTCGTAGAAATTTGCCGTTCCGGCGATTTTGAAAAGGCTTACCATGAATTATTTGCTGACGATGCCGTTAGTATTGAGCCCGAAGCCATGGGTGGTTTTGAAAAAGAAACCAAAGGGCTTGATAACATGTTTAAAAAAGCAGAGCAGTTTGGCCAAATGGTTGAGGCCATCCACTCGGTGGAAGTATCAGATGCAACGGTTGCAGGCAATAGCTTTGTAACAAAGTTAGCGATGGATGCCACAATGAAAGGCCGCGGCCGCTCAACAATGACTGAACTTTGCGTGTACAAAGTAAAAGACGGCAAAATAATTTCAGAAGAGTTTTTTATGTAACGAAGTGAGTAGGGTATTGCACAGGCCCAATATAGGAAGAATACGCTTAAGCCTTTATTGGGCTTTTTGGTTTGGGAAAAGCCAGTTATTTTTTGATTAATGGCTGCTATAGTTTTTAAATCATCTGTACAGCCCTAATACATCAGTTCGGCATCTATTTTTTTGCGTTTGCCCAAAAAATAAACGGGCTGTGGCGTATAACTCTCCTGATTGTCTTTAATATGCCTGTACAGGTCAACAAACCTTTCCTGCATCTCGGTATCGTAATCATCTTTTACCGGGCATAGAATATGAAAAATATCAAGCGCATCAAATTCGCTGCTGCGCGAATTTATAAACGACATATAGCCGCTTAGTTCGCGCATTTTAATATTGATGATGCAAATAAACTGGTGAACATTGGTAACAACTAAAACCCGTGAATTTCTTATGTCACCAGCGGTATAAATCTTTTTGTTCGAAACATTCTGAATGGCCAGTATATTTTCCTGGATGGTAGCAAGGTCGGTAGTGGTGCCACCCGCCATACCCGGCAGGGTAACATCAACGGTTAGTTTTATTTCATGCATAGCAGTATGGATTGCTATAAAGGTATAGCGAAATCCGTAAAAAGCCAATTAAAATAACGCGTAGTTGTACGTAATATCAGCCCCCTGTTTTTCAATGTTTCAACTCCCAAACCACCATATCATAAGGTGATTCCACATTTCACGTTTGATGTTTCATGATCGCCCATTTACCCTTTCGTCTCACGTCTCACTTCTTCCGTTTCACGATTTTGCCGCCTTTCACGTTTGCTGTCTGACGTTTCACGCTTGACGATTCAGGCCCCGAACGATTCCCGCGCTCACACCTTCGGTTCCCATCCCTTTTCATACTCCCTTTCCCACAACTTTTCAGCGTCTTTATCGTGCATTATTTTACCCCCGTTCTTACTGTCACAATAAATAGTACGCCCTACCCGCTGGCTAATATTGCCAAGGTGGCAAAGCAGCACGCTTTTATGCCCTTCGGCAATCTCACTGTTTAAAGGGGTATTATTCCGGACCGCATCAACAAAATTGTGAAAGTGGTAGCTGTCAAGTGTTTCGCCGGGGCCAAGTGGGTTGATGGTATTCGCCTGTTCGCCCTTCGGGCTTTCCTTTATAAGCTTATTGCCTAAATCAAAAATCTTAAAGTCATCACCCCCGTTGTTTACAAATGTGCCTTTATCGCCATAAATAATAAAACCGCGCCCGCTGCCTTCGCCGGGGTAATTGTTGCAGCTTCTGCCTTCCCAGCTAATACTTTTGTTGCCGTCAAATTCGTATGTTACAACCTGTGTATCGGGTGTTTGCCAGTCGTCATGTGCAGTAAATCTGCCACCGCCGCTTGCTACCTTGCTGGCAAAGTCAACACCAAGCGCCCAGCGCATGCAATCAATTTCGTGTGTACCATTGTTACAGGCTTCGCCGGTGCCCCAATTCCAAAACCAATGCCAGTTGTAGTGCACAAGGTTATCACGATAATTTTCACGCGGTGCAGGGCCTTGCCACAAATCCCAGTCAAGGTTGGCAGGTACGGGTATTACTTTGCCCGTGCCAATGGGCTTGCGGTTATTGGCATACCAGCCACGCGCAAAATAGGCATTGCCAATAAGGCCGTCGTGTACCTCTTTCATTATACCCATAAGGTTCGGCATGCTGCGGCGCTGGTTGCCCATTTGCACATGCCGGTTGTATTTTCGCGCTGCGCGTATAAGCATTTCACCCTCGCCGGGGTTATGGCCGCAGGGCTTTTCAACATAAACATGCTTGCCCGCGGCACAGGCCATAATAGCTGCAGGTGTATGCCAATGGTCGGGTGTTGCAATGGTAATGGCATCAATATCTTTGTTGTCAAGTATCTTTCTAAAATCTTTAACCGCTGCAGGCTTTTTACCGGTAAGTTTCGTCACTAGGTCCACGCCTTTTGCAAGGGCGTTATCTTCCACATCGCATATATAAGCAATCTCCAGGTTGGCAATTTTTGTAAGCGCCCTAATGTGTTCCAGCCCGCGGCCATTGGTGCCCATTACAGCTACCACTACTTTCTCACCCGGTGCAACACTTCGGCCAAATAAGGGAAACGTTAACGCACTGCCGGCAGCGGCCAGCGATGCATATTTAATAAAGCTTCTTCTTTGCAAATTTTTTTCCATGGCAATGTGTTTTAAGTATCGAAAAATTTAAAAACTAATATGGTTAAATAAATTGTGTTACTGGCAGTGGCATCTTATGGCATCTTTACTTGCTACGCTCAGTTCAGCATTTACTTAACTATGGGGCAATAATAGTATGAAGGTTGTGTGTAACCAAAGATATGCGAAACTGCTATAATATAATAACAAACAACGCCCGGCAGGTATACTTTTAATTGTCAAAACTACGCTTGCGGTTAGTACAGTGTTTTTCGTTTTTGAATGAAACTTATTATATTCACAAAAATAACATTGGTACATGCGGAGGTACTCACAGCAAACAAGAATGCTTTTGGCGGTTGATTGTATAGTTGTCGGTTACGATGGGCAGGATTTGAAATTATTGGTTATTCAGCGCTCTTTTGAGCCATTTAAAGGGCAGTGGAGCCTTGTGGGTGGCTTTGTGCACGAAAATGAAAGTGCCGAGGACGCGGCTAAACGGGTACTCACTGAACTTACCGGCCTCGATGGTTTATACATGGAGCAGTTGCACACTTTTACTGCCCCTAAACGGGATACACACGAGCGCACAGCTTCCGTTGCTTTTTTTACGTTGATCGATATTCAAAAATATACACAGCAGATGAGTGACGATTATCACCCCGCATGGTTTAACATAAATGAAGTGCCACACCTTATATTCGATCACAATGAAATGGTTGAACTGGCAAAAGAAAAACTGCGTTACAAAGCAGCATTACATCCCCTGGTTTTTGAGCTTTTGCCCGCAAAATTTACGCTGCCGCAATTGCAAAACCTTTATGAGTGCATGTACGATACAAAGTTTGATAAAGGCAATTTTACACGCAAGGTACGCTCAACAAAGCTGCTGGTAAAGCTGAAGGAGAAAGACAAACTTTCCTCAAAAAAAGGTGCATTTTATTACAAGGTTGATGCAAAAAAATATGATGCGGGTATTAAGTCATTTCTAAACTTTGCCCCGTCGTTATTAAATAATGGTCTTAAAAGTAAATAGCCAGCCATGATGCAGTTTAAGAATGTGTTTATTGTGCTGTACCTGCTGCTGGTTGTTTTTATATATGGGTGCGGGCAAAAGAACACCACTATTGCATTAACCGGCAAAACGTACTATTTCAGTAACTCCGGCAACGATTCCGGTGCAGGCACACAAGCGTTGCCTTTTAAAACTATAAATAAATTAAACACCCTGCGCCTTGCTGCCGGCGATACAGTTTATTTTAATGGAGACCAAACATTTAACGGTAGTGTATTTATTGACAGCATAAACGCCGCAGAAACACGCCCGATTGTTATTACATCTTATAATAATGGCAGCGCCATAATTAATAGCGGAGACAGCAATGCCATTACGCTGTATAAATGCAGCTACATAAAAATAGTTAACATACATGTTGTGGGTGCAGGCCGTAAAACAGGCAATATAAAAGATGGTATAGTAATAAACACCTGCAATAACATAACCATTGACAGCATTGATGTAAGCGGCTTTCAAAAAGCCGGGCTGTTTGTTTATGCATCTGGCATCGTAGAAATAAATAACGTAAAGGCACACGATAATGGTTTTGCGGGCATCTCTGTTTCCGGTGATTATGGCAAGTATAATTGCTATAACATCCACATAAACAACTGCAGTGCTGAAAACAATCCCGGCGACCCGGCAAACCTCACAAACCATAGCGGCAACGGTATTATTGCAGGTTACTGTAAAAATATTATTATTGAAAATTCAACTGCTACTAACAATGGCTGGGATATGCCTCGTACAGGCAACGGCCCGGTTGGTATATGGTGTTATGAGGCTGATAGTGTTATTATCCAACGCTGCATATCATACGCAAATAAAACATCCGCCGGTGGTGGTGATGGTGGTGGCTTTGACCTTGACGGTGGGGTTACCAATACTGTTATTCAATACTGCCTGTCATATCAAAACCAGGGCAGTGGCTTTGGCATTTTTCAATATGCGGGCGCGGGCAATTGGCATGACAACGTTGTTCGGTTTAATATAAGTGAAGAAGATGGCGCTGTGTCACCGGCTAAAGCGGGGATATTTATCTGGAATAGCTCACGCGATACCAATCAATTTAAAAACTGCCTGTTTTATAACAATGTTATATATAATTCGCAGGTGGCTGCAATAAGTTATGATAAGGAAAGTGAGCACACTGGCTTTAAATTTTACAACAACATATTTACGGCAAATAATGAGCTGCTAAAAGGTAAGCCCGGTAAAGATGTTTTTATGGGCAACGATTGGTACAGCCTGCAGACTACGTTTAACGCAGATGGCATACTTAACTTTAATGCCTGGGCAAATACTTACAACCAGGAGAAACTTAACAGCAAAATTGTTGGTTTAAATGTAAAGCCGCCTTTTAATAATGAGGGTAATGCAAATGTCACACTACCATCTCAACTGAATACCTTCACTAATTACCAACTGTTGCTTAACGACAGCCTTGCATATAAGGGGCTTGATTTATATATGCTGTTCGGCATTAAAAATGGTGGTAAAGCGTTTAATCAAAACCAGGCACCACCCAAAGGGCTGGGCGCATGTTTTTAAATAATACTGCTCACGGAATTATAATTTAGGGTAACCCTTATCTATCCAGTCTGCTTTTACATTATGCTCCAGGTTAAGCAATTTGTAGTTAGTAAAACCCGCTTCTTTTAAGGCTGTTATAGCCGGCCGCACATTGGGGCAATGTTCAAACGGGCAGCAGCCGCAATAGATAACAATAGCAGTATTTTTTGGCAGGCTGTCAATAACTTTTTTAAAAGCTTCGATACCTGCTGCATCGTGTACCGGCCCAATATTAACTGAACCGGGAATAACAGCGCCCGGCCCAATACACAATATAACCGGTACGTCTTTATGCTGCTTTATGTTTTTTACCAATGTTGAAGGCTGCATTAATTGGTCGGCCGTCCAGTTAATTGGGTTTTGAGCGAAACCTTTTGTGTGCTGTGTAACGGTAACGGCTAATACCATACAAAAAACAAATACATTTCTCATACTGTTATATTTATAAAAATTAGTATTCTTTTACCTTCATTTTTCGGTCTAAAATTTTTTTACAAATAGGTACCAAAAATAAAGCCATCATGGCAAATGGCTTGGCTTCCGGGTTTTCAATTCTGTAATACAATATTGTTACTACAACCATGCTTATGCAAAAAGCCGCCACCAATAACATCCCCTTTTTTACTTTTATCAGCTCATTACCTGTTGGCGGCGAGTGCAGCAGGGTTGGCCGTATATAAAAAATATAATAGTGTAAAAAATTCTGCGAGCCCATTGTTAAAATAGTTACGATAAAATAAATAATGTAAGGAAGCAGGATATTATTTGGGTGAGAAACCATAGATGCACCAAAAGGAAAGAGCCCTATTGAGAACAGTAACACAAGGTTGCATATTACCAGCCCTTTATCATAATCTTTTAACCTGCCAAATATTTGCAGGTGCCTGTACCATGTAATGCCGATAACAACAAAACTTACGGCGTAAGCAAGTATAGTTGGTATTAGCAATTTAACGTGATGCAACAATTCATCAGACGTATATTTTTTTTCCGCCTCCGGCACTTTTATATCAATGGCCATTAGCGTAATAACAATGGCGAAAACCGCATCGCTGAACAATATCATCCTTTCAAGTTGAAATTCCCTTCTGATGTCAACCTCAAGTTTCTCCTCCAGTGTTTCTTCCATTATTAGTATTTGTATGGCAATATAAAATAAATTGGGCAGAATGGCCCAAATGCAAAATCAACCAAGGGTCCCTGCTTACCTTGTGTTAATTCCTAAAATAAAAAAGGATGGCGTGTTTTGCCATCCTTTTTATTTTATCTTTCTCGTCCGGTGTATTTAATTAAAATCTTTACCCTGCTTTAGTTTTTCAATGGCGTTTTCAATCATGGCTTTATTAGGGCCATTAGGTGCTAAAGGCAACGCAAGCTGCGCATACTTTAACGCTTCGCTGTAATTACCCGCTGCTGAATAGCCCCGTGTAAGCCCTGCCAGGGTTGTAAAGCTGTTGGGGTGTGCCTGGTAGTTATATTTAAAAACTTCCACCGCCTGCTGGTATTTTTTTTGTGCCATTAGTTGCCGCCCGTATTGGTGCACTTCAAACTCATTACCAAAAGGCAATGCTTTTTTCATTACAGATGCTGCATCATCAGCGCGACCAAGTTTATCAAGCACCTGGGCTTTTGCGCTCCATGCCTGGAAGCTTCTGTCACCGCCAAAATTTGTACTCACTGCAGTATCTGTCCATACAAGGGCCTGTTCGAGGTTTGTATTGTTCTCTGCGCACCATTGTGCTGCCTGTGCCCAGCTTTCCCACAAAAAGCCCTTGTCTGTTTGCAATTCGCTTCTAAAGCTCGCAACCTGTGTAGCCGGTAGATCAACACTTATGGTAAAGGGTATTGCCAGTTTTTCCCATTGCAGGTTAACGGTTGCACTCGCGGTTTTTTCATTGGTAAACTCGTACTTCAGCCACTCAACACTTTTGTCTGTTGATACGGGTTTTACCTTTACGCGCAGTGCATCTTCAGCCGGGTTGTAAAAGAAACTTCCCCATGAACTGCTGTTTTTTGAAAAAATAAGCGTGCACTCATTGGCATCATACGCTATAAAAAAGGCATACTTACCGGCGGGTAAAGGCTGGCCTTCAATCATTACGGGTGTAGAGAATTCTATTGTGGTGTTTTCATTAGATCCTGCACGCCAAGGTGCCTTGGTTGTATTGCCAAAACCAAGATCGTTATAACCGGCCTGTATAAGATCGCCCCAAATTTTCCCTTCGCGGCCTTTAACGCCCGGCCTGTCATAATGAATAGTAACATCAGTTAAGCCAATACGTTCGCCGACAGTGGCTTTTTTATTGCCCCCGTTTGGAGTTACAGTCAGCTGGGCATGTAAACAAGTAACGGATAATATTGCTGCAGCAACCAGGATTCTTTTCATGTTGTTGTGTTTGGTGACTGCCAAACTAAAAAACATTTTGCAACAGATTATTTTTTTATGATAGAATACAAAAGGAGCGTGATAAGAGGCAGTGAACGATAGCAGTAAAGTATTTTTCCAGCAACCGCGAGTCATTGGCTTTTTTATGCTTTAACAATATGGAGCACGCAATTTAAAAGCTAAATGTTTTCTTCAGCAGTTTCGGTCTTATTTTTCCTTTCTTATTTTCCTGCTGAGTATATTTCTCGCCATCGTGGTAGTAACTAAATGTATCCTTAGTTTCAGGGTCAACTATAAAATATTCTTTCACTCCAAATTTTTCGTAAAGGTCTTTTTTCTTTTCAAGGTCATGTTTGCGGTTGGTTGAAAGTATTTCAATCACAAGGTCTGGCGCACCTTCAACGCCTTTTGTTGTTACAATATTTAGCCGTTCGTTGGCTACAAAAAGTATATCAGGTTCTACAATGTTATTTTCGTCTAAGTAAACACCGGTGGGCGCTTCCAGGCAAATACCTGCCTTTTTTTCCTCTTCAATAAAAAGCCACATTAGGGACGATAATCTTATTGAAACTCTTTGGTGGGCGGTTTCCGGTGGTGGTGACATATATACGGTATTATCAATAACTTCAGCTAAAGTGCCTTCCGGCAGCATTTCAAAAATATCCTTTGCTGTTCTCGGTGGTGGTGTAATAAATGTTTTAGCTGTAGCCGTCATATATGCAAGTTACAAAATTTTATATTGTTTGCTTACGCACTTTTTTCGCACAAAAAATGCTATGGCGCCCTTTTTAATGGCGCCATAACAATATCAGTTAATAGTAAAATCAGGTTAAATTGTGGTCAATATCGTGGTTATGCGTTTCGCCCTATACAATTCAAATCGGTAAAAGCTTCTTCAAGGCGTTTTACAAAAACATCCTCACCTTTACGCAGCCATACGCGTGGGTCATAATATTTTTTATTGGGTTTTTCTGCACCGTCAGGGTTGCCAAGCTGGGCCTGCAGGTATGCTTCATTTTTATGATAGTATTTCAACACGCCTTCCCAAAATGCCCATTGCATATCGGTATCAATATTCATTTTTATTGCACCATAGTCAAGTGTTTCTGCTATCTGGTGTTTGGGCGAACCACTGCCACCATGAAACACAAAATATACAGGCTTGCTGCCTTCAGGCAGGCCAAGTTTTTTTGCAATATATTCCTGGCTGTTCTTTAAAATCTCGGGGCGCAGTTCCACATTGCCGGGGCTGTATACACCATGTACATTGCCAAATGATGCAGCAACAGTAAAACGTTTGCCAACCTGGCTTAATGTATCAAAAGCATAAGCTACATCTTCGGGCTGTGTATAAAGTTTTGAGTTTTCAACGCCGCTGTTGTCAACGCCGTCTTCTTCACCACCGGTAACACCAAGCTCAATTTCAATGCTCATGCCTAAAGCGTTCATCCGTTTAAAGTATCCGGTTGAAATTTCAATGTTCTCATGTATAGGCTCCTCACTCAAATCAAGCATGTGGCTGCTGTATAAAGGCTTGCCAGTTTTTGCTTTAAAAGCTTCACCATGGTCTAATAAACCACTTATCCAGGGCAACCATTTCTTCGCCGCATGGTCTGTATGTAACACAACGGGAACGCCATAATATTCCGCTACGGTGTGCACATGCAATGCGCCGCTAACGCCACCAATAATGTTGGCCTGCAGCTTATCGTTGGGCATTCCCTTGCCGGCAAAAAACTGGGCACCGCCATTGCTGAACTGGATGATAACCGGGGAGTTAACTTTTGCTGCAGTTTCAAGCACAGCATTTACTGAGTTTGTACCAACCACGTTAACTGCAGGTATTGCAAATTTATTTTGTTTTGCATCGTCGTATAAAGCTTCCAGTTCATCGCCGAACAGAACACCGGCTTTGTATTTTGCCATGTTTGATTTTTTGTTTGGGTGGCGAAGATACAATTATTAGGCAAATTTGAAAATGTGTGAGTAGAAAAGGACAGGTATATTAATTAATTTTGTATTATAATTTAACTCAGAGAGTGAATAAATTCTAAGAAAAGGTAGAATTTAATTGATAAAATTAAACCGCGAACAAATAACCGGTTGTTTTTAGTACGTCTTCAAAAAAGGTGGCTTGTAAATATTTAAATTGCAAAACATTCAATAGCCATGAAATTATTACACACAGCAGCCGGTTTTTGTGTTGCGGTTTTGGTAACAGCATGCACCGGTAACGCGCGAATATTAACGCTAACTTATAGCAACCAAAACATAAGCAAGCAGTTAGACTCAACAAGCAACAACCAGCCGGTAACAATAAATGGGCAACCACTAAGCGCAGGTATTATCGAACAAGCCTCGGCTACTTGCTATGATTCTGCTACCCGCAACAAAACATGCATGCAGGATGTTTTGAGCAGCATGTACCTTGATACTTCAGCAAAACTGTATAACTGCGTAACTACCACTGTTTTTCATTTGCCCGGTGGTGATATAACTGCCATAGGTATGTTTAAACTGCCGCTGGGTGATACCATTCCGCCCGATCATAACTTCCCCATTGTGGGCGGCTCTGGAGTGTATGCCAATATTTACGGAACATATACCCGCCACTACCGGGATACAATTTACCAGGTTAGGTTAAAATATTACCGGCAGTAAAAATCCGGCCTCTTACCCACGTAAAGCTGTAATTGCCCAAACTCCCTTATTTTTGCCATCTTCAATAACCCAATGAGCAAATATGAAAAGAGACGCGGATATTGATACAAATTTATCAGGTGAGGAGAGCGAGGAAACTGCGGCTGCGGAGCAACGGAGCAAATGGTATAAGCGTTTTAGAAAGGGTATTACCACTTCTACAGCCGATAAAAAGGAAACACCAGAAGGCTTGTGGAGCAAATGCCCTGAGTGCAACTATATATGTACAACAACTGAACTGAAGGAAAACCTTTTTGTTTGCCCTAAATGCAACTACCATCACCGTATTGGCAGCGAGGAATATTACGATATTGTTTTTGACAACAGGACCTACGACGAGCTTTTTGATAATATCATCAGTAAAGACTTTTTGCATTTTACCGATTTGAAGCCTTACCAAAAAAGGTTGGATGAAATACATGCAAAAACAGACCTTAAGGACAGTATGCGTGTGGCGACAGGTAAAATAAGCGGTAACGATATTGTAGTTGCCTGTATGGATTTTGAGTTTATAGGCGGCTCGCTGGGCAGCGTTATGGGCGAAAAATTCAGCCGTGCGGTTGACTATTGCCTTGCACACAGGCTGCCTTTCCTGGTTATATCAAAAAGCGGTGGCGCACGTATGATGGAAAGCGCTTTTAGCCTTATGCAGCTTGCCAAAACAAGTGGCAAACTTTCTCAGTTAAGCGATGCAAAACTGCCTTATATATCCTTGTTAACCGATCCTACATTTGGCGGCATTTCAGCAAGCTTTGGTATGTTAGGCGATTTAAACATAGCCGAACCCGGTGCCCTTATTGGCTTTGCCGGCCCGCGTGTTATTAAGGAAACCATTAAAAAAGATCTGCCTGAAGGTTTTCAGCGCAGCGAATTTTTATTAGAGCACGGTTTTCTTGATTTTATTGTTGACAGGAAAATACTGAAAGAAAAACTAACTCAACTGCTGTTATTGTTTAAAAATTAGCAGAATATTTTCAGTTACAAGTAAATCTCATCGGTTTTAACACATTACGGCAGACAGTAATACAAAAAAATATTCATAAGTGTCACCAAAATAACTGGCTGCCGGTATGGTTGCATTACAGGTAACTGCAATTTCAGTTACTTTTGCAGTTATTTTTAGTGAGATGGCAAACGAAATGAACAACAGGCAGGCATATTTTAACTACTATTTTGAGGATAAATACATAGCCGGTGTAGTGCTTATGGGCACTGAAGTAAAGTCAATACGGGAAGGTAAATTGAGTTTTAATGATGCTTTTTGCCTTTTTGACCGTGGAGAACTTTGGGTGCGGGGATTGTATATTGCAGAATATGCTTTAGGAACAAGCAATAACCACATTGCGGTACACGACAGAAAATTACTGCTTGGTAAAAGAGAGTTAAAAAAACTTGAAACTAAACTAAAGGACAAGGGGTACACTATAGTGCCTTTAAAGGTGTTTTTTAACGAAAGAAACCTGGTAAAGATTGAAATTGGTCTTGGCCGGGGTAAAAAATTGTACGATAAGAGAGAAACTATTAAGGAAAGAGATACCCAAAGAGAAATTAAACGATATTTGAAATGATTTGCACAATTATTGCTTATACATCCGTACAACTGTTATAACAGAATGAATATAGGGAAATATTTTGTTTTCTTTCTATTATTAAATTCAGCTGTGCCATATAATTCAACGGCACAAAAAGTTTCCGGTAAATGGTATGGCGTAGGCTTTGTTGATGTTGACCAGGTAACTAACAATTACCTTTGCGAGTTGCTGATAAACCAGCAGGGTAATACTGTTACCGGTGAATTTAACTATTATTTTCGTAACGGCTATTTCAGCAATAAAATAAAAGGCACATTTACTATTGACAGCAGGTACCTGTACTTAAGCCTGCTGCCTGTTATGTATAACAGAACCGTTAATACACTTGTTGGTGTTGACTGCCCCATGCACGGCGAATTTACCCTTAAAGTTGCGCGCACGGGCACAAGCCTTGCCGGTAACTTTATAAGCGACGATCTGCATAAATACACCTGTGCACCTTTAAAAGTAAATTTTGCAAAACTGCTTGACAGCGATCCAACTTTGAAAGAGCGCCTTAGCCATCCAACCCCAGAAGACAGTATAGAAGTTGAAACCGTGAAAAACCCTGCTGCAGACAGCACACAAGACAAAACAGTAAGCCTGCCAAAGGCCACCGATACTGCAAAAGCTATAGTTTCTGTACCTGCAGTGCCAACACCGCAACAGGCAGCAAGCGTAAACACAGTAGCTGAAGAAGCACAGAAAAAGCTTTCAATGCGCATAAACAAACTGGAGCGTGTGCTGGATGTTACAGATGATTCGGTGCGGGTTGATTTGTACGATAATGCGGTGCTTGATTACGATACTGTAACAGTATTTTTTAACAATAAGCTTGTAGAGTATAAAAAGCTGCTTGAAACAAAAGAGCCTATAAGGTTTTATGTGCATATAGATGCAGATGACACTAAAAACGAGCTTGTAATGTTTGCTGAAAACTTAGGGCTTATACCACCTAACTCCGCCATTATGATCATTACAGATAGTGGACACCGTTACGAAGTTTCACTAACCAGCGACTACCAAAAAAATGCCTCGGTACGCCTGCACAAAGCCCAAAAGCCAACAACCCAGTAATACGGGTTGCAGAGGTGAGAGCATTTATGTGATACGATAAATTCTGGCCAGGATTGTTATGCCGCAGCAGCGTGCGACGCAACAGCAGCCGACATAATTACTGAAGCTGGTAACACAAAGCATTAAATATAAAACCACAAACATTGTTACCTGCTAATGCTTAAGTGGTCGTTTTTTTATCATGCCGCCACGTGTGTCTTTAACGCTGCTCATGATAACAAACGCATGGGGGTCAATTTTTTCAATTTCAGTATGCAGCTTGTTTAGCTCAAGCCTTGTAATTACGGTATAAACAATATCTGCGTCGGCCGTTTTGCCGTGGGTGCCAAAACCACGTTTGCCCCTGTAAACGGTTACACCGCGGCCCATTTCATTAATGATCATTTCACCAATTTCTTCGTCGTGCGATGATATAATGGTAACACCGGTATATTCCTCAATGCCCTCTACAACAAAGTCAAGCGTTTTACTGGCAGCCAAATAAGTTATCATTGAGTATAGGGCAGTTTCGATAGAGAGAAAGTATGCTGCTGCAGAAAAAACAAAAACATTCACCAGTATAATTATATCACCAATGGTAGTACCAAGTTTGCGGCTAAGATAAATTCCCAGCACCTCGGTACCGTCAATAACGGCACCGCCCCTTACTGACATACCGATACCCGCACCTAAAAAAAACCCCCCAAAAACTGCAACTAAAAGTTTATCATGTGTTACCTCAGGAAAATGTAACGTGGCTACGCACAGCGCAAGGCAACCAATAGCTATGGCTGTTTTAATGGCAAACTGTTTACCTACCACCTTAAACCCAAGTGTTACAAAAGGTATATTTATAATTACCAGTAAAAGCCATAGCGGTATTGCTATTTTTTCACTTATTAAAAGTGAGATGCCGGTTGCACCACCATCAATAAAATGATTGGGTAGTAAAAACCCCTCCAGTCCAAAAGCGGCAGACAAAATGCCCATTGCCATAAACATAATATCACGCAGCAGGTTGACCGCAGTAATTTTTAATTCAATAAAGCCTTTGGCCATTTCAAAGCGGGAGTAATGCGCCTGTGAGGGCGATTTACGCATCTTACTTTTGCGGATAGTGTCTACTATGAGTTTTTTTATAAAAGATTCCATTAGCAATTAGTTTTATTAAAGCGTAACGCTGTATTGGTTAAAGCAATATACTTATTAATAATTAATTTAATAAACCCTTTATGGATTGGTGGTGGCTAACAGAATATTTGCAGCGTAACAAATGTTTTTTACGGATAGGATTTTGCTAAGAGCGGCGGATAATTTAAAATAAAATATGCCTGGCAGAAAAAGACCTTATCTATAAAGTGAAAATGGAATAAGCATTTATGTATGCAATGCCTTGCAATGAAGTTTATGGGATACAGCTTATATAAAAAGGAAACCCCTTGTAGACACAAGGGGCGTTTTCAACCCTAAACCCTTAAAAAGGCAATATTAGGAAAAAAAGTGGTACAAAAAAATGATAATTATCAATTACGTATTTTTTACGCAATAGGTATAAAAAATTTATAATGTATCGACGGCATCTTTGCAGTCTTTCCCGTGTGTTGTTTACACATTTAAATCGGTTTCAATTGTATTTTAAGACAATTTTTATACTCATTTTCTTTTTAACCCTGGTGCACAATTTTCCCTACGCCACATAGTCTTTGTACCTTTGTTAATAATTTTTTATATGAAATACCAGGTTGGAGATGATATTGTTGTGCTGCATAGCAACGAAGAAGGCAAAGTAATTGAGATCATAAATGACAAAATGGTGATGATTGAAGTGCGCGGCGTGAAATTTCCCGCGTATATGGACCAAATTGATTTTCCCTATTTTATGCGGTTTTCTAAAAAGAAAATAGAGGAAGAAAAAAAGCCGGTAAAGAAATATGTTGACCAGGTGCCAAAGGAAAAGCCGCAACCAAATAAGATAAAAACCAGTGAAGGCGTGTGGTTATCCTTGATACCAAAATTTACACTCGATGAATTTAACGACGAGGTAGTTGATTTGCTTAAAATATATATTGTGAATAAATCGGCCCAGGGTTTTCATTTCACGTATGAACAGAGTTTTTTGGGTGAGTTAAATTTTGAGTTAAAAAATGATGTAGTTGCGTTTCATGATTTTTACCTGCACGATATAAGTTTTGCCAGCCTTAACGACAGTCCATCTTTTTTTATGGAATTTTCTTTAATGACGCCTGCAAAAAATAAGGCGGAATATTTTGAAACAACGCTGAAGTTAAAGCCAAAACAAATTTTTCAGCGTATTGAAGAAATGAAAGAAAAAAATGAACCAACAATATCGTACAAACTTTTTGATGAATACCCGGATAAAATTATTGAGGACAAGCATGAACTGACCGGCCTTGCTAAAAAGGAATATAGCATTTACGAAGCAAATAAAATACGGCAAAACCTTGAACCCGCGCGAAGCGTGGTTGACCTGCACATGGAAAAACTTTCGGATAACTGGAAGCACATGAGCAACTTTGAAATATTAACCATGCAGTTACGTGAGTTTGAAAAGTGGTTTGGGTTGGCTATTGCGCATCATTTGCCTTCATTGGTTGTTATACATGGTGTAGGGTCGGGAAAATTGAGGGATGAAATACATGACATTTTAAAAACAAAAAAAGAAGTGCGTTATTTTATAAATCAATACGATCCGCGTTATGGTTATGGGGCTACTGAGATTTTTTTGCAGTAAGCAAATCAATCGTGATGTACTGCAAAAAGTAGGGATAAAAACAAAACCGCGACCATAAATATTATTGACATGAAAGCCGCAAGGCAATAACGCAGCGTTTTATTTTGAGCAGCCTTTTTGATAACCCACACCACTAAATAAAAAAACAGGGTGCCGGCAGCGAGCAGCTCAAACCAAAATAACGGAGTAGGTGAAAGTAATTCCATTTCAAATGGTTTTATATATAAATATACAGCAGATATCCAACGGGGTTAGATAGTAAAATAATATATTTTTGCAGTTGCTATAAACCCGGCTATCGCGTGGCGCTTTCGCGGCGCCATGAGGAAAGTCCGGACAGTGAAGGGCAGCCCACCGGTGAACAGCCGGCTGTTCCGCCACGGCGGAATAAGAGATAGTGCCACAGAAAATTACTGTCACGCCACCGGCGTGATGAGGGTGAAAATGTGAGGTAAGAGCTCACAGCTTTATGCAGTAATGTATAAGGCGGGTAAACCTTGGGTGCTGTAATGCCACGTATATTTCGCATCCCGCCTGGCGGGAGGTAAGCTGCCCGCTTACCAGTATGCAAATGCTTGCGGAAAGGGTAGGCAGCAACAGGTGTGCAGTAATGCACATCGCAGATAAATGATAGCCTTTTCGGCCACCGGCAGAAAAAACAGGATCCGGCTTATGGGTTTATAGCTTTTTGTATCTTCTGCTCCAAATTCCAAAACTAAAATTTTATGCAGCAGTTTATTGAAACATGGCAAATACACAACCGTATAAACCTTTATTTATTGGAGGGAATTGATGAAGCACACCTTGCAGATGTTTCAGCATCAAAAGGCCGGAACGCCGGTGAGCAGTTTGCGCATATGCATAATGTAAGGCTGATGTGGTTTAAAGTAGCAGCACCGGAAATATTGGAAAGCCTGCCAAAAATTGATAAGGCAGCTATTACAAAAAAACTACTGGTTGATGCACTTACAAAAAGCGGTGAAGCCATGGAATTGTTGTTGCAAAAAGGTTTTGAAACAGGCAAAATAAAAGGCTTTAAGCCTCATGCCGCCGCCTTTTTGGGTTATTTTATTTCGCACGAAAGCCACCACCGCGGGCAGGTGATGCTGATACTAAAACAATCTGGCCATAAGATTGACCCAAAAGTGCAATATGGGTTATGGGAGTGGGGCAGCAGGTAACCAAACGGGGCTATTTATACTATCTTGCCAAACGAAATTATTACATCATAAATATTAACCATGAGAGCATTTTTAGGCACGGGTTTGCTGGGCTCCAATTTTACAAGGGCCTTACTTTTAAAAGGTATTGAAGTGCAGGTGTGGAACCGCACGGCTGCCAGGGCGAAAGAACTTGAGCAATACGGTGCCATGGCTTTTGAGAATGCTGCTGATGCGGTTAGCGGAGCAGACATTATTCATGTTACTGTAAAGGATGACGCAGCGGTTGATGAAGTGCTGGCACACGCAAGCACTGGTTTTAAGCCTGGCGTTATTATAGTTGACCATACTACCACCTCAGTAAAAGGTGCTGTTAAAAGAACTACTGAGTGGAAAGACAAGGGATTTTTTTACCAGCATGCACCCGTTTTTATGGGGCCGTCTAATGCGCTTGAAGGCACAGGCTATATGCTTATATCAGGCGATCAGGCAATTGCACAAAGGCTCTTGCCGGAACTAACACATATGACCGGCAAGCTGGTTAATTTTGGTGAGGAGGCAGGCAAGGCTGCGGCAATGAAACTACTGGGCAATCTTTTCCTGGTGACTTTTACTGCGGGTATGAGTGATACTCTTGCCCTGGCAAAAGCCTTGAATATAAAAGTTGATGACATATTACAACTTTTTGGTGAATGGAATCCCGGCAGCACATTACCAGCAAGGTTAAAACGCGTGGCATCGGGCGATTACAGCACACCGTCATGGGAATTAAACATGGCGAGAAAAGATACAGGCCTTTTTATGGATGCGGCAAAGGAAGGTGGCATAACGCTTAACGTTATACCAGCCATTGCACACCTGATGGACAGCTGGATTGAGAAAGGACATGGGCATGATGACTGGAGTATTATAGGCCATATCCCTTCATAAAACAATTAGTAAACCTATTCCAGCTCTTTCATCACTTTAGATGGAACCGCTTTTTTATTTACAAGCACCGATATTGTATTGATGGCGAAGTAAGGCATGCTAACATATATATAACCTGCAAACGGCCCGCGTATACCCCATGAATTTTTTACAATAAAATACTCTTTACCTGTTGAGTCTTTTACTATGCCTGTTATTTGCATTAAATGGTCGTCTTGTGTATACTGCTTGTCAAACAGGTCCTGCCTTACAGCAGCGTTATAGGGGTGCTCGGTAAAGGCCGGCAATGCTTTTGCATCTTCTTTGCCGCTTGTCCACATGGCGATACCCTTTTGCTGTTGAAAACCGCCGTTGCTAACGTCGGCATCCCAGGTAAGTGTGTAGCCTTTGTTTAAACAGTCTTTTACGGTTTGTATAAATTCATCAAGCGGTAGGTTGTAATAAGCATTGCTGTTATAATTATCAGGAACCTCCATTACAAACTGCGTGTAATAAGGATGGTGCGTAAAAGAGGTAAGCCCTATAAAATCAGAAGGTTTTTGAGTTACAAATTCGGCCGCAAAGGTTTTTGGTGTATAATGTTTGCCGTTGTAGTCAAATTCAGCAGGCGGCTGGCCAAGGTAACCATTTAAAACCTGCATAAACCCGTCCATCCAGCCATTGGGTATAGTATCTTCATTTTTTTTCAGCACACCGTCCAAGTAGGCCTTTAACTCGCCTTCCATTTTGTAATTATGGTTCATAACAGTATCCTTGCCAATACCCGGGTATACTGATTGCGGCATGGCGCCAAAGTTGGCAACAGCATTAAGCATGTCCTGTCCAAGGCCACCTTCAGCAAAGCGGGTAGTACCGCGTCGGCGTACATATTTTATGGCTTTGTCAATATAAAGGTTCCAAACAGTAAATGTCTCTGAAAGATCTAGTTCAGGCTTGCCTTTTTGCAGCATCTCACTTTCAGTCATCGCAGTGCTTGAATAACACCAGCAAGTGCCTGACCTGTACTGATTTTTTACAGGTGTTGCCACATTGTTTTTTTCAATAGTAAAACCGTTGGTTTGGGCGAAGATTTGTACAAAAAACAAACAGCCGATTAAAAATAAAATACCCCTTTGCATACTTCAATGTGTTTAGGCACGAAAAGTAGCAATTAATTGGTTAACTTTTTTGGAAAATGTGATGAGTTCTGCACGTTGTTGTTTAATAAAGCTATTGTTTTCCAAACTGCCAACCACTTTTTCCATTTCAGCTTCACTATCATACACCATTTTCCTGTAGGGGTTGCTGTAATCTTTCGCCCTTGAAGTGTAAATGGCCTCAGTTATCCATTCCTTAGTGGCTATTATGGTTTGCAGCATTTGCTTTAATTGTGCCGGTGTTATTTTTTTTAATGTTATTCCCGTAACCTCCTGCAACGAAGCTAATGCGTGTAGGGTTTTTTGATCATGATATTTTGCGCCCTGTTCTTCATACCAGGCATGTACTTCATCCCACGAGTGTATTTTGTTTTCCCTCGCTTTCTTTCTAAAACCGTCCACATCTTTCATTGGTATTAATTGGCCGCCGACATTTAACCACGCGTTTCTATTGGGCCTTGCCGGCAGCGCATCAATAAGCGCAGTTAATTTTTTTATGCTGTTCCCCTCAATAAATTTAATTAAATTGTTACTGCCGTAATAGTGTATCATTGTTTTAAACAACCCGTACGCTTTTTGCACTTTAGTGATCACGGTTTTTCTTCTTGCATTCTCAAAATCATCAGCTATAATTTCAAGTTCAGTTACAACGGCATCTTGTTCTTCCAATAATTTTTTTCCAACTTTTATATACTCATTATTGGTTAGTATCTCATTTTTGCCCAGGCTGCGGTAGTACGCCTTGCCTGTATACAGTTGCATAAGCTGTAAACTTTCAAATAATTCGTTAACGCAGTCAGGCGCTAAAAAATCATATTCCAGCAACTGTATGCGCTCATCCCTTTTATCGCGGTCAACATACTTCCACGCATTACGTGCCAGCGCATACATGTTGTACATAAACCAATAACCTGGCATAACTGTTAATTGATCTTTAGATTCGTTGTTGCTTACAAGCGAGAATGGTATGGGGATATTCATTTCGTAGGCATACGAGCCTTTGGCAAGAATAGTAAAGCTTGCAAGTTTGGTGTTGTGCTTTAAACTAACGCATAGCCCCGGCCAAAAGCCACGCCCTGCAATAATTTCACCATCAGCGCCACGTGAATTATGGTTGCTGCCAATGGTTGCGCCTGCGGGTATATTACTTTGCCCCATTATTAAAGCAGCACATAAAAATGAGTTGTTATGGTGCTGCTCATGTGCCGGGAAAATAAGTGAATTAAGCACTTCGCAACAGGATATGGTGGCATTGTTACCAAGGTAGGAATTAATAAGCCTTGCACCATATTTTAATTGCGAGTGCGATGCCATAATAAACCGCACTGCTTTAACACCATAAAATATCCTGCACCCGTGATTAATAATACCATTAACCAGCTCGCAGCCTTCGCCGATTTGGGTGATTCCTTCAGGGCCGCTTTGTATGGTAAGATTTTTTAACTTGTTGGCACCTTTTATGTATGCATCACTGCCTACCCATACATCTTTAATAATGGCGCAATTTTTTATCACCGTTCTGTCGCCAACTTTGCCATAGTAGCCCCGTTGCGTATTAAATTTCTTCTCAGTAAATTCCTTGAATTTTTGCAGCAGCTCGTCATCATTCCTGTATTTGCTCCACAGCCAGGCATCGCCGGGCAGCATGCCGCTAAATGGTATTACGCTGCGGCCACCATTCTCATTACATATCTCCAGCCAAATACGTATGCTTTCATCCTCACCATCTTTTACAATACCGTTGCCAAACTTTGCATGGTTGCTGGTAACAAGTTCGTTCACGTTTACAATTATTACTTCGTTGCCAATAATGTAATGCGACAGGTAATTAACATTATCAATAACTACATTGTCACCAAGATCGCAGCTTATAATGGTGGAATTATATAAACCAACAGGCACTTTTAGATCGCTGTATTCA
>JABDGS010000020.1 GCA_013285915.1 Bacteroidota bacterium | reverse complement strand
AACCTTATCAAACTGTCAGCAACACCTGCAGCACGGCGTTTTTCGGCCGGTATTGATTTATGCGTCATGTTAGCAGGATGGCACAGCAGGCTTTTTACACCCCCCAGGCTTTCAGCCAGCTTAAACAGTTTAGTGCTTGTTACAAATTTCACTGCTGCATCTTCCGTGTCATTCTTTAAAGTAAACGACACCACACCACCAAAACCCTTTGCCTGCTGTTTGGCAATAGTATGATTAGGGTGGCTTTTAAGACCGGGATAATATACCTTATCAACAAGCGGATGAGTTTCTAAATATTTAGCAACGGCCTGGGCATTAATACAGTGCTGTTTTATACGCAGGTGAAGGGTCTCAATGCCCCGGATTACGAGCCAGCTATCAAACGGGGCCAGTATAGCACCGCCTGCGTTTTGAATAAATTTTATCTTATCGCCCAGTTCCTTTTCTCTTGTAACAACCAGGCCGGCAATCAAATCACTATGGCCGCCAAGATATTTTGTCGCGCTGTGCACAACAATATCAGCTCCCAGCGTAAGAGGTTGTTGTAAGGCGGGTGAAGCAAAAGTGTTATCCACGCAAAGCCAGCATTTTTGTGCCCTTGCAATTTTTGCAATAGCTGCTATATCGCTAATTTTTAGAGTAGGGTTGGTGGGTGTTTCAATCCATATAAGCCTTGTAGCAGGCGTTAACGCGTTAAATACATTTACAGCGTTTGTAGCGTCAACATACTTAACGGTAATGCCAAATTTTTCGTACACATGCGTAAAAAGCCTGAATGCGCCACCATAAATATCGTCAACAGCTACAATTTCATCACCGCTTTTTAGCAGCTTTAAAACAGCATCAATGGCGGCAAGGCCACTGGCAAATGCAATGCCCGTGCTGCCTTTTTCAAGTTTGGCAATAATATCTTCCAGTGTTGCCCTTGTTGGGTTGCCTGTACGGGCATAATCGTAGCCTTTATTTACGCCGGGTGCTTCCTGTACAAATGTACTTGTTTGATAAATGGGCACTGCTATAGCGCCTGTTTGTGCATCAACCGGGATGCTGTGAATTAATTGTGTTGCGTTGCTCATGGTTCCCTCCTGGGTTTTTTGTTGTTAAACAGTGTTGTTTCCTCGTGGTGAGGAGATAAAAATTTGAATAAACAATGTTCTTAGAAAACAACAAATCAAGAAAGGAATGAAAAAAAATGCGGTGTGCAGAACCTCCCCCTTTAGGGGTAGGGGTTATACTCTGACTTATCTTTCCACGTTTATGGTGTGGAAGGATGTGGCACCTTCATTACAGCGGAGTACGCTGTAAGGGTTGCCAAGGCTTCATCGGGCCATTTCCCTCTGCCTTTCTTGATAAGTTTTAAAAGAACTGGCGCAAAGATATATGCAGGGTGGCGAAACTGCCAAAAAATATTTTATTCGCCTTTATATCAGTAACCAGGTCTCTCTAAAACCTTCTCCAAAAAATAACTAAAATATTTAGTCTTTTGCACAAAAACTGCCTATTTTTACAGGATTGATATTATGGCAAAAAAGAGCAAGCAGGAAGGCATCGCTGAAAAACCGGTAAAGGCTTCGGGAAAAAAAGGAGCTGCACTGAAAACTGTTGAAACACCAGTGGAAGTTGATTTTCCTGGTAGCACTATTAAGTCTGGTGCAATTGAGAAAAAACTTATCGAAATCTCCCCCCTTAGGGGAGATTTCGAGGGGGCCGTAGCTGGCTGGCCCGGCGATGTCATTGAAATCATCGGCGCACGCGAGCACAACCTTAAGAACATTGATATTTCCATCCCTAAAAATAAGCTGGTAGTGTTTACCGGTGTTAGCGGAAGCGGCAAATCGTCACTGGCGTTTGATACTATTTATAACGAAGGCCAGCGCCGTTATATGGAGAGCTTTAGCGCCTACGCACGCCAGTTTATAGGCGATATGGAACGGCCGGATGTTGATAAGATCAGCGGGCTGTCACCGGTTATATCCATTGAACAAAAAACCACCAACAAAAATCCGCGCAGTACGGTAGGCACCGTTACAGAAGTATATGATTTTTTCCGTTTGTTGTTTGCACGTATTGGCGAAGCCTACAGCTATAACACCGGTAAAAAAATGGTGAAGTTTAGCGAGGAAGAAATTGTAGATAATATTTTTAAAAGGTTTGCGGGCAAAAAAATAATTTTACTGGCGCCGTTAGTACGCGGGCGCAAGGGACATTACCGTGAGTTATTTGAAGATATACGCAAACGCGGCTTTGTAAAAGTTCGCGTGGATGGGGAGATCATGGATATTGCACCACGCATGCAGGTTGACCGTTATAAGATACACGATATTGAAGTTGTTGTTGACCGCCTTCAGGTAACCAATGAATTTAAAGTACGTATAAGCCAAAGCGTACAGCAAAGCTTGAAAATTGGCAAGGACTTGATGTTTGTGTCGGTTGCGCAAGAAAGTAGCACTGATAAAGGCAGCAAGTCAAAAGTCACATCGCAAGTCTCCCCTAAGGGGGGAGATTTAGAGGGGGCCGGGGCCGCAGCTTCTTACTCCCGCCAGCTTATGTGCGAAGAAACTGGCATAAGTTACGAAGAGCCTTCGCCAAATGCATTCTCATTCAATTCGCCTTATGGTGCGTGCCCTGCGTGTAAAGGTCTTGGTTCGGTGTATTCAGTAAACATGGATTTGATCATCCCCGATAATACCAAAAATATTAAGGAAGGTGGTATCGCGCCGCTTGGAGAAGAACGTGAGGCCTGGATATACCGGCAGGTGGCACAATTGGCAAAGAAACACAAAATAAGCGTTGATAAGCCAATAAAAGATCTGCCGGAAAAAGCCCTTAACATTTTGCTGTATGGCAACGAGAGCGGAGCCGGTGAAGATGTTCTTGAGTTTGACAGTTTGCCCGAAAGCCAGCCTTATGAAGGTGAGTTTGAAGGCATAGTACCCATGCTTAAAAGATGGTTTTCGGGTACGGGCAGCACAGACGTTATGCGCGAATGGGTCGAGAAGTTCATGGAGTTGAAAACCTGCCCTGCGTGCAACGGTGCAAGGCTAAAAAAAGAAAGCCTTTGGTTTAAGATTGACGAGCGCAATATTGCTGAACTAAGCAATATGAACCTTGATAAGCTGATGTTTTGGTTTATTGATATTGAGCAGCGCCTTAGCAACAAACAAAATATAATTGCAAAAGACATTGTAAAAGAAATACGTGAGCGGTTGCAGTTTTTGCTGGATGTTGGGTTAACCTATTTGTCACTAAACCGGCCTTCGCGCACGCTTAGCGGCGGCGAAAGCCAGCGTATAAGGCTTGCCACGCAGATTGGCAGCCAGTTACAGGGCATCACGTATATTTTGGACGAACCTTCTATCGGCCTGCACCAGAGGGATAACCACCGCCTTATTGGTGCGCTGCAAAACCTGCGTGATATTGGCAACAGTGTATTGGTTGTGGAACACGATAAGGATATTATGCTTGCCAGCGACTATCTTGTTGATATTGGCCCAAAAGCAGGCAAGCATGGCGGTGAAATAGTCGCGGCAGGTACACCGCAGCAAATATTGGCCTCCCACTCTGATACTGCACAATACCTTAATGGTGAGAAGAAGATTGAAGTGCCAAAAGAACGAAGAGCGGGTAATGGTAAATTTTTAGAACTAAAAGGTGCAAAAGGTAATAACCTTAAAGATGTATCGGTAAAACTGCCCCTTGGCAAATTGATAGTCGTCACGGGCGTTAGCGGCAGCGGTAAATCAACCCTTATTAATGAAACATTGTACCCCGTATTAAGCAAACACGCTTACAACAGCCGTGTTACACCTATGCCGCATAAAAGCGTTACTGGTCTTGAGCATATTGACAAGGTTATTGAGATTGACCAAAGCCCCATAGGGCGTACCCCGCGCAGCAACCCCGCTACATATTGCGGCTTTTTTACCGAGATAAGAACTTTGTTTGCATCTGTACCCGAGGCCAAAATACGCGGTTATAATGCGGGGCGGTTTTCATTTAACGTAAAGGGCGGAAGGTGCGATGTATGTGAAGGTGGTGGTATGCGTGTTATTGAAATGAATTTTTTACCCGATGTGTACGTTCATTGTGAAAAATGCAATGGGAAAAGATATAATCGTGAAACGCTGGAGATAAGGTACAAAGGCAAAAGCATCAGCGATGTGCTTGATATGACGGTTGACGAAGCCTGTGATTTTTTTAATGCTGTGCATTACCTGTACCGCAAAATAAAAGTATTGCAGGATGTTGGGCTTGGCTACATAACACTCGGGCAAAGCGCTGTAACATTAAGCGGTGGGGAAGCACAGCGTGTAAAACTGGCTACCGAGCTGGCAAAAAGGGATACCGGCAAAACCTTTTACATTCTTGATGAACCTACTACAGGCTTGCATTTCCAGGACATTCAGCACCTGCTTGATGTACTTACAAAGCTGGTTGACAGGGGCAACACCGTTTTAGTAATAGAACATAATCTTGATGTAATTAAGGTAGCAGATCATATAATTGACCTTGGCCCTGAGGGTGGTGATGGTGGGGGTAAAATATTATTTGAAGGCACGCCAGAGCAAATGCTGCTTAATAAAGTAAGCCATACAGCAAGGTATTTAAAGATGGAAATGGAAGCGAATTAACAGTTGAGTGCTTGCCCTTGACAAAATGCCTGAAACTGCACAACATAAAATAGCCCCCGGAATGTTTCCCAGGGGCTATTTTTTATCTGTATACTTTCATCTGTCAATAGTCAACTGTATTAACCACCGTAGAAGAACCTTGGGCCGCCACCAAACCTTACACTTAAAGTAAAGAACAAAGTAACGTAAGAATCATTGTCATTAGGGTTTGCCTTAAATATATTTGGCTTTACTTTCCATGGGGTTATTGACCTTGAATATAATGCCTTTGCAAGCACAGCCTGTGATGGTGAAAGGTATTTGTCAAATAATGCTGGATCAATATAAGTTGTATGAATATCGTCAATATAATCTGTAAATGTTTTACGGAAGATAAAACCAGCAGACACAGCAAAAGTGTTATTGATGTATATTTTTAAACCGATTGTAACAGGGATATAAAATTGTAATAAATGGTACGGTTTGCGGTCGGGATATTCGGCAAAACCTTCACCTTCAGTATGTAACGGTTTTAGGGCAACCCATTGCCCCTGGTAATAAGTTTTAGGGTTGAAATGAAATAAACCAATACCTGCGCCTATATAGGGGCTAAAAGTGTGTATTTCGATATCTTTATCAAATAGCATTACAGGGTATATTTCGGCATTTATGCTGCCTTCTATAGCCCTTGACCTAAAACTCAGGTTACGGTAATACCTCCAGCGCTCAGCATCGCCTGTGTTTTTAATGAGACTATCGGCACCTGTTAGAGTGGTGTAGTTAACAATGGCCTTTATGGAAAGCCAACTGTATTTAAAATAGTTTAAAGAAAGACCTGCTAATGGACGTGAAGCCGGGCCGTTAAAATCTTTTATAAATGGCTTGCCCACACCACGGTTACCACCAAGGTCCCCAAAAAAGTTTGTCATACCACCAACAACGCTGGCTTCCCAATGACCTGTAATATCTTCAAGCTGGTCCTGGTATTGCGCTTTGATACTTGTAAGGGGGAAAATAAGCAGCGCACAAACCACAGTTAGTGCTAGCGGGATACGGCGGTGTAAAAATTTTTTCATAGCAGAAAAAAGTATTTGTACGGATTATACCACAAATGTAATTATTATTTTTCGCAGAACATATTAAATTCTGTACATGTGTATATGATCAATCCCATCTTCTGTGTAAACCTCACCAATTTGCTGAAAATCAAACGATTCATACATTTTTTTCAGGTATAGCTGTGCCCCTATTTTAATGGGTTTTTTACCGAAAATTAAGGTGCATTTTAATATGGCTTGTTGCAGCAGTTGCCTGCCTATACCCGCACCCCTGTAAGCAGAAGCCGTTATTACCCTGCCGATAGACATTTCGGTGTAAGTAACACCCGGGGGAACCAGCCTTGCGTAGGCTGCAAGATTGTTATCATGCCATGCCATTAAATGGTAGCAATACTGATCTTTATTGTCGGCATCCTGGAAAACACAATTCTGTTCAACCACAAAAACCTCGTTGCGCAATTGCATTATGGCGTAAAGCTCATGCACATTTAGCTCGTCAAATGCTATACATTTCCATTGTATCTCCATTACTCCACGTGCAGTTTTAAAAAGGCGACTATTTTAAGGTATGTATCGGTAAGGTTGCTGCCAACCCATCCATGCCCCTCGCCATTGTACACGGTAAATGAATTGGGTACATTAAGCGCACTTAGCTTGTATTGCAATTGCTGGCTTTCTTCCAGGGGCAAAACGTCATCTAAGTTACCGTGAAATATTATTGTTGGTGCTGCTGCTGCCGATACATAATTTATTGGGCTGGCGCTTGCATACAAAGCGGCATTTTGCGATAGCGACACACCCAGGAAGTTCTCCAGCACCGGCCTTGCAAGCTGCGGGAAGGGATGGTTATTATACAGCCATGTAAGGTCAGTTGGTCCGAATAAATCAACTACTGCTTTAAGGTTACTGTTTGTGGTACTATAAGCCTGTAGCATAGCAAGGTGTGCGCCGGCACTCGCACCGCCAAGTACCAGCTTTTGCGTATCAACGTTATAGGTGGCAGCGTTTTTATTTATAAACTGCAGGGCAAGACCAACATCGTTTATGGCAGCAGGATAAATGTTTTTGCCATTTACTGCAAGGCGGTAGTTAATATTGAAGAATGCGTAGTCTGGCAGTAAGATTCTTAACGTATCAACGGCGCTGTTAAAATCGCCTTTATCCCCTGCATCCCATGAGCCGCCATGTACCAGTACTAATATTTTGGTTGAAGAAGTGCTTCTGCCCGCAGGTAAATACACATCCATTTTTTCGGCGGTATCACTCCCGTATAATACATTGGTAACCGTCTGTTGTTTTGAAGCATCTAATACAACCGGCGATGAGCTGTCTTTTTTACAAGAAGCGGCAAACGCTATTAAAAAAATGATTGCCCCGGTTTTTATTACGGTGGCAGTTTTACAAATTTGCATTGTTAGTTTTAGTTTAAGTTACCATTACCTGCCGGCCAAAGGTACAACAGGCAGGCTTTCATTACCAGTTTCATTAACGGATTGTACTGCAAAAAAATAGTTATCTTTTGAGTAGGGCAAGGTTACATCAGTTTGCTGCGTAAATATTTTCTTTTGCCAAAAGGCACTTGTGGTTTCGCGCACCAGTATATAGTAGCCTTTCACCCTGCCGCTCAGCGGTGCAGTCCACGAAAGGTGGGTATTATTAGTTAAATTTCTTACATCAACCTTTACATTTTGCGGCATGGTCGGAGCTTTGGCAAGATTGGCGAGGTTAGCAAGATTCATGCCCGCATTCTTTCTTAAGTACTCAAAATCCATAAACCGCAGCAGGTCGCCGTATTGAATGCTGTCCTGCATGCGCACATCCTGGTGCTGGTGATAATAGTTTTCATTCATCTCGGTAATACGCACCGCAGCGTAGCCATTTTCAACATAAGGTGTATGGTCGCCGCCACGCAAAAAGCGGTCGTTGCGGTATATCATCATCACCTGTAAATTGTCAACATACCGTTCTCCAATTTCTTTTACATAACGCGCCAGTTGCCTTGCTTTTCCGTCATTTTCAACTCCAAACTGCCGTATGCTTTTTGCATTTTTATCCAGCTCATAAAAAGGCAGCCCTTCGCTAAAAACCCTTACCTGGGTGTTATTGATAATATTTGTCTCGCTGCTGTTATTGCTGCCCATAATATCATTATTTAGCACAGCTTCAATATTCAGGTTTTCCTTTTTACTTTTCTCCGCATTATGGTACGCGCCAAGCAAACCCTGTTCCTCGCCGCTTACTGAAATAAAAATAACTGTAGCAGGAAAACTGTGTTTGCTCATCACCCTTGCACACTCTATTACTGCAGATGTGCCGCTGCCGTCGTCGTTAGCGCCCGGTGCATCACCCGTGCTGTCCATTACATTGCTGCGCATATTATCGAGGTGGCCGCTGATAAGAAAAACACGGTTATCATTAGGATCGGTCCCCTTTAGGGTTGCAATAACATTACCCATTAATATGGGCCGGTTTATGCGCTTGCCATCGGGCTGGTAGGTAAAAGTATCAATATAGGCAGTAAGCCTGCCGCCGCTCTGCTGCGCAAACTGGTTAAACTTGCTTAACACCCAGCTCCTGGCCGCGCCAATGCCACGCATAGCATCGTTATTGGTGCTTAAGGTACTGCGTGTGCCCAATGCCACAAGGCTGGTGATGTATGATTTAAGTGAGTCAGCAGATACTTCCTTTACCATCTGCTCAATTTCAGGGTCTCTTTCAATGGTTGTTTGTGCATGTAATTTTAGCATAAGCCCTGCAAGCATAACAGGCAGCAGAAAGTTCTTCATAGCTAATGTTTTGGCAATTAAAATTATTACTGGTTTAATGTTTATTGTCCCGAACTTAAAGTAACAACATTTCGCGGTTATTTTTTATATAAACCTCTTTTTTCTGCCGGCCGGCTAAATTATTCCGTAAAAGCAGTATTTTTTAGAGATACAACAGCTAAGCACATTAACATCGTTGCTGGCGATTGCATTATATTTGACTTATGCAAACCAAGCCTGCATTATTGCTTTATCATCAACCATAACCAGTATAATTATGAGAGTATTTTTAACCTTTATTGCTGCAATACTTTTTTATGGGCCGTATGCCCAAACATACGCGATAATTGCAGACAGGCTTATTGATGGCAAAACTGATAAAGCTTTGGATAACCCGGTTGTTATTGTGTATAAAAATAAAATTGTTGACATAAATTTTTCCAACAAAATACCCGACTCTGCAACTGTTATTAATTTAAAAGGGTACACTATTTTACCGGGTTTGATGGATGTACATACACACCTGCTGGCGGACGGACTGGATTATAATAAAGACCTGTATGAAAACTCACCCTCATTACGTGCATTAAGGGCTGTAAAGCATCTCAGCATTGCGTTGCAAAATGGTTTTACAACGTTGCGTGATGTTTGCAGTGAAGGTGCTGGCTTTGCCGATGTTGACTTAAGAAAAGCAATCGATTCAGGTTATATCGATGGCCCGCGCCTGTTTGTATCAGGACCGGGCATCGCAGCAACGGGTAACTATGTGCCTTACCCCGGCCTGCAGAACTGGGAAATACAATTACCTACAGGAACACAGTATGCCTCCGGCCAGGACGAATGTATTAAAACAATAAGGGGCCAAATATCGCACGGCGTTAACTGGATAAAATTATATGCTGATTGGTTTTACCCAACCTTTAACTACGACGAAATAAAAGCAATTATTGATGAGGCAAAAAAACACAAAATAAATGTTGAGGCGCACGCTACCAGCAAAGAGGGCATACGTATGGCTATACAGGCAGGCGCAAGATCAATTGAGCATGGTGATGAATTTGACGATTCTCTTATTCAGCTTGCATTGGCCAACCATGTATATTGGAGCCCTACGATAAGCGTATACGAATATTTTAATTACCCGTTAGACACCGCATACAAATATTTAAACAGGGCTTATAAGCAAAAATTGAAGATAGTGCTGGGCACAGATATTGGCAGTTACCCATGGGCCAATAATGAAGTTAAGGAACTTGAATATTACGTAAAAAAGGCAGGCCTTACACCGATGGATGCCATTAAAACTGCCACTGTAAACCCTGCTGAACTGCTTGGTAAGCAAAACCAGCTTGGGCAGATACAAAAGGGCTTTTTGGCCGATATTATTGCTGTAAAGGGTAACCCGCTTGATGATATTACCCTGCTGCAGCACGTTGGCTTTGTTATGAAAGAAGGAAAAGTGTACAAACGGTAATTTGAAAATTTGTGAATTTGTTCTTGGAACTCCTTTCGGAGAAAATTTGAAAATGAGTTGTTGACCTTCTGAATAACAAGAACCAAGGATTAACCGCGAAGGGCATAAAGTTGAAGAATCGCAAAGGGCACAAAGCGCAGCACTTCGCACTAAGTGCAAAAAGCGAAGCTTTTTATGCCCCCTTTTTCGACAGCTTCTATGTGTCTATTGTGCTCTATGTGTTGGAATAATATTTTGGATGTAACACCATTTTAAAATTTTCAAATCATCAAATTTTCAAATTAGCTACTTTTATACAAAATTGTTTGTCATGCAGGTAAAAGATTTAAGCACAGTACACCATTTAGTGAGTGATCTTTTTAAATGGCCCACCAGCAAGGCTGAATGGGACCAATACAAATTAACCCCAGAGCAGATTGATTTTTTTAAAACAAACGGTTACCTGGCAGGTATTAAAATGCTTGATGAAGAACAAATTGAAAAACTAAAAGAAGACCTTGCCATACTTGTTGAACCAGGCAGCCCCGGCCACGAATTATTTTATGAGTTTCACAGCAACGAAAGCACCGATGCCGATACAATTCTTTTTCATGCGCTTGGTGCATGGCGTATATCGCCGGGCTTTCACGACGTTTTATGGAACCCGCGTTTTATAATGGCAGCAAGCCAGTTATTAGGTGATGTGCCTGTACGTTTTTGGCACGACCAATTATTTTATAAGCCCGCAAAAAAGGGCGGTGTTGTTGCATGGCACCAGGATTACAGTTACTGGACGCGCACTAAACCAGTAGCACATTTAACCTGCTGGTGCAGTCTTGATGACAGCACACAGGAAAATGGTTGCCTGCAATATGTACCTGGCAGCCAGCGCTGGGGCCTGCTTGATAAACCCGAACTTGCGGGTGACATGATGGGTATAATGAATTATCTAACCCCGCAACAGCAGCAGGAATTTAAACCCATACCTGTTGAAACAAAAGCAGGCGAAGCTATATTTCACCACTCACTTACATTACATGGTTCGGGCGAAAATAAAAGTTCAAGGCCACGCAGGGCATTTGTAATAAATGTTTTTGAAGACGGCGTTAAAAGCGATAGTGAAGATGTACTGCTTAATGGCGTACCGCCTGTACATAAAGGCCAAAAAATGCAGGGCCAGTTTTTTCCGTTATTAACTGAAGAACATGCATAAAAAAGCAAAAGCCTTTATTTAACGGGAGTTCTTTAAGTCGTATAAATAAAGGCCTTTGCAGCAAGGTAAAAACATGAAAATGTAATATCCTTTGTTACACTATGTACCTTATCTCAGGTGCATAGTATGTGTTGTGTCTTTTTTTACAGTATCCTTTTTAGGGATAGTGTCGTTTGCTGCATACTTTGCCATGTTAACGGGTTTTGGTGCAGCACCCGCAAAATTGTTGAGGCACAATGCCACTGCGCTGAATGCTACAGCGCAAGAAAGAATAATCCTTTTCATAAATTAGCTTTTAAATTAAAAAATCAAGTTCAACGCATCTTAGCAAGAATGTTGCCAACAAGGAAATATGCTGATTATTTTTTTAAAATTTTAATGTTGTAAAAGAATGTGCAACAGATGGTTAGACAAATAATTTGCTGTTCCTTTCAATATTTATATATAAACATTATAATACCCGCAACGCTTTGGTTAACTGCGGAGTCAGTTAAATATAAACAGTCATTAAAACATGAGAATATTATTTTATTTAGTTATAAGCGCATTGGTATGCTGTTCTATCTCCTGCAAAAAAAGCGGCGATATGCCGGATGTAACACATACCATTACACTGCCTGCAAATGGGCAAAATGTTGTTGAGGCCAATAACAGGTTTGCGTTAAAGTTTTTACAATCAGCTTTGCAAAACAACAGCGGCCCAAGCAACAAACTTGTGTCGCCCTTAAGCATATACCTTGCATTAAGCATGGTGTACAATGGTGCTGATAATGCCACAAAAGACAGCATGGCAAACGCATTGCAGCTTAGCGGCCTTAGTATAAATGATGTTAATGCAGCCTGTAAGGCGCTTATTGAGCAACTGCCGGCAGAAGATAGTAAGGTAACCATGTTAATTGCAAACTCAATATGGTATAAGCAAAATACTGTGCAGCCGCTGCAATCTTTTCTTAGCGTTAATGCAAGCTATTTTAACGCTTATGTTCAGCCAATGTCAACTGCTGATGTTATTAATAACTGGGTTAGCGACAATACAAAAAATAAGATACCAAAAATAATAAACGATATACCCGATGGCATGTTGATGTTTTTAGTAAATGCCATTTATTTTAAGGGCGGCTGGCAACATGCGTTTAAAGCGCAGGATACACGCGACGATGATTTTTATTTAGCAGGTGGCGCTAAAATTAAAGTGCCGTTTATGAACCAGCAACTTACCACAAATATTTATTTTGATGATAACTACAATGTGGTAGAAATGCCTTATGGCGGCGGCAACAGCTATAGTATGTACTTGCTGCAAAGTAAAAACAACCAGCAGCCTGTTAACAGCTTTGCAGGTAACATAGATGAAACAGGGCTCAAGGCCATTATCGCCGGCATGGGGCTGTATAATATTTCGTTATCCATGCCTAAATGGGAATATTCCTATAGCATTGACGACATGCAGCCCGAATTATCTGCATTAGGTATGCATATAGCTTTTACAGGTGCTGCAGATTTTTCAAAAATGTATAGTACTGCCAATGTGTATATTACAAAGGCGGTGCACAAAACCTATATTAAAGTTGATGAAGAAGGCACTGAGGCTGCGGCAGCAACCGGTATTGGTATAGGCACTACTGTGGCAGCGCCGCCGCAAACGATAACTTTTAACCACCCGTTTATGTATATAATAACCGAAAAGCAAACAGGTGCCATTATTTTTACCGGTATACTAAACAACCCGCTTTAATATATACTTGCGCGCAAAATTGTTTGAAGATAAAAGCGGGCATGACATAATTAGTACTGCAGTTATATTAACTTGATTGAATTAAAAGAATAGCGCTACATTTTGATAAGGTACTTTCCCCGTATCAAGGCAACAAAAAACCCGGCTGATATTACTACCAACCGGGTTATATAAAAATTAGCTTTAATTAAAATCTGCAATCTGCAATCGTCAATCTGCAATCGCATTATTTGCCACCAAACTGCAGCCCTGCAACACCTGTTGTGGCTGTTTCAGCTGCATCGCGTGGTTTGCATACAAAATACAGGGTATGCAATTGGCCATCGGCAACAGCGTCAAGCGCCATGTGAACCATCGCAAAGCCCTGCTTATTACCTGATGCCGCTGTAAGACTTGCCTTGCCAAGCACTTTACCAGTCTCGCCATCAAGCCTTATTTCATAGTCAAAACCATATTTTGGCGGTGCCTGCCAGCCTGCCATAACGTTTACGCTGCCAACGCCTGTAAGGTCAATACTATCTAATGCAAACCATCCCTCGGTTTTTGGTGTAAGCATATAGTTGGTGCCATTAAAATTGGCAACAGTAAAGCCCTTCATTTTTTCTTTGCCGGTAAACGATACAGCACTGCTGCCAAGCGATGCTGAACTTCTGCCGGTGAGCGCTTTAATATTGTTGCCGCCTTTATCAGTATAACTGGCGCTTAATACCAGCGCTGCATTTGGCTTGGTACCCGGTGGCGGTACAATAGTGCCACTTGCAGGCAGTGATGGTTTTTGCTGCCCTTTATTGCTAAGCCCCATTATATACTGCAATATCTGGTTTAGATCGCTTTGAGAAATATTGGGGTGCGCAGCCATAGCCACATCGCCCCATACGCCGCTGCCGCCTTTCATTATCTTCTGGCTTAAATAAGTCATGGCGTTGGGGTCTTTAGCATATTTGGCTGATACCAGCGTAAATGCAGGCCCTATTGATTTTTCGGCTTCTTTGTGGCAACTCTTACAGTCTAATGTTTGGGTTAATACCTTACCCGCAATATTTGCACCGCCGTTTGCACTGATAGATGCTTTATCGTACCCCTGTATATAATCAACTGAAACATACAGGTTGGCAGGGTCAATTTTTGATGTATCGCCCTTATCTGCAATAGTCACGCTATATTTTACAGGCTGCCCCGGCAGGTAGAATGTTTTATTACTGCCTTGCAGGCTTATGGTTACAACCGGTGTTTCATTACCCGCATATACTTCAACCGCGTCGCTTTTTGATGTTGCACCTTTATCGTCTTTTATGCTTACCGATATTTTATAATCACCCGCTTTGCTGTAGATGTAGTCAATTGAAGGTTCTGTTGTTTCTTTTGTAGTACCATCACCTAAATCCCATGTATAGGTAAGCTTGTCGCCCTCAGGGTCTTTAGCATCAACAGTAGCTTTAACGGCAAATGGCAGCAAGCCTGTTGTTTTGTCAACACTTATACCCGCAATTCTCGCCGCCCTGTTGCCGCCCGTGTATTCAATAACACTAAGGCCCGCGTCTGGGTTTTTGGCAAACCATCCACTGCCATATTCAAGCAGGTATATTTTACCATCGGGGCCAACTTCCATATCAATATTATTATGCAGTTGGGTATGCTCCATAAACGGCTCCATCTTATCAAAGTCCCCGTTAGGCAGCATGGTAACTGCTTTCATCCAGCCGCGTATCCAGTCATATATAATCAGCTTGCCATTGTAGTAGTCTGGCAGGCGTGTTTCAGCCGGGAACATATCAGTATAATACACTGGCCCTGCCATAGCGTTACGGCCACCTGTACCCACTTCAGGAAAGTCTGGCGAAGCACCATAAGGATACCATATAAACGCAGGCTGTGCTGGTGGCAGATCTACAAGGCCGGTATTGTTGCGTGAATTATTTACAGGGTGCGCAGGGTCGTAAGCCGGGCCATGCTCACCAGTTGCGTAATTATAAGGATGGTAAGCGTAGTTATTGCCTACAAACAAAGGCCAGCCAAAATAGCCTGCTTTGCGTGCCTGGTTTACTTCATCATAGCCACGGGGACCGCGTGTATCAAGACTGTCAAAATTGGCATCAGGGCCAACTTCGCCCCAATACAAATTGCTGTTCTTTTGGTCAACTGAAATACGGTATGGGTTACGGTCGCCCATTACATATATTTCAGGTCTTGTTTTTGGTGTACCGGGAGGAAAGAGGTTACCGGGTGGTATGCTGTAAGTACCATCGTCGTTAACCTTTATGCGCATTATTTTACCGCGCAGATCATTGGTGTTGCCTGCGCTTCTTCTTGCATCATATTGTTGCTTGCCGGGTAAGTCGTTCTGCGGGGCAAAGCTGTTGCTTACATATTTTGCACCCGGTTCATCAAACGGTGTTGAGTTATCACCGGCTGATACATACAATAAGCCGTCAGGGCCAAAGGCTATTGAGCCACCGGTATGGCAGCATATCTCTCTTTGTGCATGTACTTCAAGTATTACCTTTTCTGTTTTCAGGTCAACAGTATCATTTTCAAACGTAAACCTTGAAAGCCTGTTTACCGAGCTGTCTGACGGGCTGTAATACATATACACCCAGTGGTTCTTATCAAAATGCGGGTCTTTGCTCAATCCTAGTAAGCCTTCCTCAGCGTTTACACCGGGTGTATGCAGTGTGTGCCAGTATACATTAAGGTAACCAACCTGTTTAACCTGTTTTGTTTCGTGGTTATATTTTAATATCTCGCCACGGCGCTGTACGATCAATATATCAAGGTTAGGCAAAATGGTCATTTCGGTAGGCTCATAAAACGTCCCCTGTACAAGCTGCACTTTTGCAAAGCGGTCTTCATCCGGTGGAATAGGCGATTTTGCTTTTGCATAATCAAGCTCGTTGTTATCGCCAATAGCGTATTGTATACCACCTAACAAATGTTTCAGGTAGTCAGCGTCAATATACGATTCAGGTGTGTGCCCAAGATTTGTATAAAAAGCACGGCCGCCATCGTAATCATGGTACCAGCTCATGGGGTGTTCGCCCATTCTGTGGCCGCCATGGTAGCTATTCTCGTCAATCTTTAGTAAAATGTGCAGGTCTGGCTGCAATTTTTTAAAGCTGTAAAATTCATCCGTACGTTTCCATGTTGCCTGCAAATGTTTTGTGGCGCCAAAAGTTTGGTCAACCACATTATACAAGCCGGGCTGCACATTGGGAAAAGTATCGTGTATACCCGGGTGGTCAACAAAATAACCGCCTACTAAACGGCCATACCAGCCCCAGTCGTACTCGGTATCTGCCGCGGCATGCACACCTACAAAACCACCGCCTGCCTGTATAAACCTTTCTAATGCAACGCGCTGCCTGTAATCAAGTATATGGCCGGTGGTGCTCATAAAAATAATGGCTGAATACTGTTTCAGCGTATCGTCATTAAACTTGTCTGCGTTCTCGGTGGTATCAACGTCAAAGCCATTTTCCTGGCCAAGCTTTATAATGGCAGCAATACCGTTTGGTATAGATGCGTGGCGAAAGCCGCCTGTTTTGCTGAATACCAGCACTTTGGGCTTGCCGCTTCTTTTTGAGCTGCACGAAAAATAAATAACTGCCGGAATAAGCACCAGCAATAACAGGGCAATCTTTCTCATTTGATGGTTGTTGACTGTAATGGATATTAAAAAGAGCACTAAATGTAAGTGTAAAGCGTCAAATACACATTTATTTTATGAAAACTTTTATGAATGGAAAACAGGGCAGGATGGGAGTGGGTTTGGGTACCGGCAGCAATATTTCATGGCAGCAATTGTTGCTCCAAAGAGACCGAACGTACATGATGTTATTCTCCGTCAATTGTAAACCGCAATTTTATACATTCCGTTTACCCGCTCATTTGCCAGTGCACGCACACTGTCAACAATTTTCTCCTTTTCTTCCCATAATCCTATATTTTTGCGGTGCTTTTTAAAAAGCTAAACACTACAGTAATATGCGACAAATTGCTTTTCGTGAAGCGCTGCGTGAGGCCATGAGCGAGGAAATGAGGAGGGACGACAGGGTATTTTTAATGGGTGAAGAAGTAGCCGAATATAATGGTGCGTACAAGGTTAGCCAGGGTATGCTGGCCGAATTTGGCTCTAAAAGGGTTATAGATACGCCTATTTCTGAGCTTGGTTTTGCCGCTGTTGGCGTTGGTGCTGCCCAAAACGGCCTGCGCCCGATTGTGGAGTTTATGACATGGAACTTTGCCGTGTTGGCACTCGACCAAATATTGAACACTGCCAGTAAAATGCTGGCAATGAGTGGCGGCCAGGTGGGTTGCCCTATTGTTTTTCGCGGGCCAAATGGCAGCGCAGGGCAATTGGGTGCACAACACTCTACTGCTTTTGAAAGTTATTTGGCCAATATACCGGGTATAAAAGTGGTATCGCCGTCAAATGGGTACGATGCCAAGGGCTTGCTTAAGCAGGCTATACGCTACGAGGAAGACCCGGTAATGTTTATGGAAGGTGAAACCACCTACGGCGATAAAAGCGAAGTGCCTGAAGAAGAATATTATATACCGCTTGGCAAGGCTGATGTTAAAAGGGCTGGCCGTGACGTAACAATAGTTTCTTATAATAAAATGATGAAAGTAGCTTTAGGTGCTGCTGCTGAACTTGAAAAAGAGGGTGTAAGTGCTGAAGTGATTGACTTACGTACGATACGCCCTATGGATTGGATGACAGTATTGGAAAGCGTTAAAAAAACAAACCGCCTTGTTATTGTTGAAGAACAATGGCCTATGTGCTCGGTATCGTCTGAACTGGCTTACCGTATACAAAAAGAAGGTTTCGACTATCTTGATGCACCCGTGCGCCGCATTACCAGCGCAGATGCGCCAATGCACTACGCACCAAACCTTGCTGCACTGGCAATACCTGATGTGCCAAGAACGGTAAAAATTGTGAAAGAGGTAATGTATTTGAAGAAATAATATATGTTTATATATGTTTGTTGAAGGAGGCAATAATTATACTATTGCCTCTTTTTATTTTCTTATTTAACAACTGCATTAACGCCCGTTTACGAATTTTGCTAAAACCAAACAGTGAATATTTTTAAAATGAAATATTTATTACTGCTTACGGGGTTGTTTTTTACAACCCTGGCTGTTGCACAAACTGCAGACAGTACAAACACTGCAACAGACAGCACCACGTTGCAGAATGTTACCGTAAATGCTTTTGAAACAAAAACAAAATGGAAGGATGCCCCTTCTTCAATTTCGTTTATAAATAAAAAAGACCTGCAAAGGTTTGATGTTAACACTATGGTCGCTGAATTAAATGCAGCCCCCGGTGTTAGAATGGAAGAGCGTTCGCCCGGCAGTTACCGTTTATCGGTAAGGGGCAGTTTACTTCGTTCGCCTTTTGGTGTAAGAGATATAAAAATTTACCTGGATGGTGTGCCGTTTACAGATGCTACCGGCAATACCTACTTTAACCTTATTGATCCCAATCAACTGCAGTCTGTAGAGATCATTAAAGGGCCTTCCGGCAGCCTGTACGGCGCCAACACGGGTGGGGTTGTGCTGCTTAATTCATTAAATGATATTGGTATAAATAAAAATAAGTTTGATGTGTCATTAAACGGTGGGTCATTCGGTATGTTTAGTGAGGCGGCGGGCTGGCAAACGCAGCAGAAAGGCTTCTCCTCAAGCCTGCAGCAATCACACATGCAAAGCGATGGGTACAGGCAACAAAGCGCTACACGCAAAGATGTTTTAAAATGGAACGGAAAGGTGGATCTGTCGGCAAGTGAGACACTGAGGTTTGTAGCATTCTATACGGATTTATATTATCAAACACCCGGCGGTTTAAACCTGGCGCAATTAACCACCAACCCCAAGGCTGCAAGGCCAACCGCAGGCAGTATACCGGGCGCTGTTACGCAACATTCTTCAGTACGTAATAAAACACCATTTGGTGGTGTAAGCCTTACATCGAAGTTTGGTAGTGGTTTTACCAATACAACATCATTTGTTATTGATCATACAGCCTTTACCAATCCTTTCATCACCAACTACGAGGAGCGCAGCGAATGGAATTATAATGCACGCACAAACTTTGGTTATGAGTATAAAAAAAATGACTTTATTCTGCATGCTTCAGCAGGCGGTGAGGTAGGCTATAATGTTGCCACAATAAACGATTATGGTAACAGGGCAGGTGTTAAAGATACTGTTCAGTTTAAAGACCTGACACACCTTACGCAATATTTCTTATTTGCACAGGTTAATATCAATGCAGGCAAACATTGGGTTTTACAGGCAGGCGCCAGCAACAATACAACGCACTACTGGTATAACCGCCTGACTGATGTTGTAAATAAATATCCGCAAACGCGTACAGCGGGACCATTGGTAACGCCACGTTTTAGCGTGCTTTACCAGGTAACCAAATCAGTATCTGTCTACGCATCCGCGGCAGAAGGGTTTTCAACACCAACGCTTGCTGAAGTGCGGCCATCTGACGGAAATTATTATCCTTTTTTACAACCAGAATATGGATGGAATTATGAAGCAGGTATAAAAGGCACTATCATTAAAGATGCTGTTGAATTTAATGCATCAGCGTACTATTTAAAATTGAAGCAAGCTATTGTTTCGCGTACTGATAGCACGGGCGCACAATACTTTGTAAATTCCGGTGGCGCTATTGAGAAGGGTATTGAGTTTTGGTTTAAAGCGCATATCATACACAATACAGCCCATTTTATTTCAGCGCTTGATGTATGGAATAGTTTAAGTTATCAGCCTTACCGTTTTGATACTTATATCTCAGGTACCAGCAATTACTCAGGCCACAAACTAACAGGGGTGCCTCAAACAATTAATGTTACAGGTATTGACATAACCGGCGCAAAAACTTGGTATATAAGTACTTCTATAAATTACACTTCATCACTGCCCGTTGATGATGCCAATACAGCATTTGCAAAAGCATACCACTTGCTGCAAATAAAGCTCGGCAAAAACTTCAACATGCATTCCTGCAAACTCAACACTTATGTTGGAGTTGATAATGTTCTGAATGAGGTGTATAGCTTAGGCAACGATATTAATGCCGTTGGAAAAAGGTATTTTAACCCCGCGCCCGCACGAAACTTTTTTATTGGGGGGAGGTTGTCATTCAATTAAGGTCTGCTCGCTATGCGTCAAAGGTTTACGTTTTAAGTACTCTACATTAACTATGTTTGCAGCCGCCATTCTGCAGAGAATAATTAAACCTATAGCATGAGAAAACTAATCGCCTTTTTAAGCTGCATTATACTTTTTGGTAATGCAATTTTTGCACAATCAGCGCCAGATACGGGCACTTTCTTCATACATAAATTTGAACAGAAAATAGGTGCTGAGAAATACAGCATTTCCAAAACAACTGCCGGTATAAATTACACCGTAAGCTTTAAATACATTGATAGGGGTTCACCGGTAACATTAAAAGCTTCAGGCGCATTAACACAAGCCATGGAGCCATTGATGTTTGCCATTAAGGGCGGTACATCGAGATTTTCCACTGTTAACGATTCGGTTACTATCAGCAATAAAACAGGCTATATAAAAGTTGATGATTCATCCTACACAACGCACCTGAAAGAAAATACTTTTCCTGTCGCAGGTTATTCACCGGCAACACAGCAGATGATGCTGATACATTACTGGCAAATGCATAACAAACCTCAAGTGATAAATACATTACCGGGTGGAAGCGTTGAAATTAAAAAAGATGGCAGCGATACGGTTATGCTTGGTAACACCTCAATCGAGCTGGATCGGTATATTATTAAAGGAATTATTTGGGGCAATGAGCTTGCGTGGATGAATAAAGAAGGGCAATTGTTTTGCCTTATAACAAATGATGCTGAAGGTGATAAGCAGGAAATGATGTTTGAGCCTTACGAAAGCATATTGCCTGCCCTTATTAACAAGGCTGCAATTTATGGTATGCGTTTATTTACAAATGCGGCCAAACCATCGTTTATAAAACAAAATATTATTGCCATAAAAAATGGCACGCTGATAGATGTTGTAAATGATAAAGCCATTACCAATGCAACAGTACTTATTGAGAATGGCATTATAAAAAAGGTGGGTGTTGCCGGTGAGGTAGTAGTTCCGGCAGGTGCTTTTATTATTGATGCAAAAGGAAAAACAATATTACCCGGCCTGTGGGACATGCATTCGCATTTTGAACAAGCTGAATGGGGCCCTGCGTACCTTGCAGCGGGTGTTACAACGGTAAGAGATTGCGGAAATGAATTTGGATATATCAACACCATACAAACAGCTATTGATGAGGGAAGGGGGGTAGGCCCGCATATTTTAAAAGCGGGTATCATTGATGGCAAAGGGGCATTTGCCCTGGGTATAATACAGGCCAGCACAAAAGAAGAAGCTGTTGCTGAAGTGCAGCGCTATAAACAAAACGGGTTTGTACAGATAAAAATTTACAGCTCGGTTAAACCAGCGATAGTAAAAGCTATTTGTGACGAGGCGCACGCCGATGGCCTCACCGTAACCGGTCACATACCCTTTGGGATGACCATTCAGCAAGGCGTAGATTCTGGTATGGATATGATAAACCATGTGCAGTATGTTTCTTCTGTAATGAAAAAGAATAAGGATGGATCTATTAATTTTGATGACCCTGCCAATGCAACCGTAATAAATTTTTTGAAAGAACACCATACTGTAATTGACCCAACGCTTGGAGTATTTGAGCTGGCTTACCGATCACTGAAAGACAGCATTACTATAATTGAGCCCGCATTTGCAACACTGCCTGAACCTATGAAGCCGTTGTTTATTAACACCGGTGTTGCCACAGATAACGATGTAAAAACAGGAAAGGCTGTAATGAAAAACTATAAGCAAATAGTGCAGCAACTGTATAATAATGGCGTAACTATTGTTGCAGGTACTGATATGGGTTTTCCCGGCTTTAGCGTGGACAGGGAACTTGAATTGTATGTTGAAGCGGGCCTTACGTCCATGCAGGCTATACAAACAGCAACAATTACACCCGCAAGAGCAATGAAAATAGATAACACGACAGGCTCGATAACCGAAGGCAAAAAGGCCGATATTATAATTGTTGATGGTAACCCCTTGCAAAATATTCGCAGCATAAGAAATGTACAAACCGTTATAAAAGATGGCAACATCTATAACCCATCTCAATTACATAAACTTGCGGGCTTTCAACAATAGCTGGATTATTTTGTTTAGTGCTTTTACAAAGAGGTGTGCAGCAGTGTTGCAGGATTTGCTTTAAATAACAAAACTGTTAATATACACTGCTGCCGCTGTGCGTTAAAAATTATCCTTACTATATTCGCAAAACTAAAAGTAAACTATGCCAAACATCCTGATCATTGATGATGAAAAAGCCATACGTAAAACGCTGGGGGAAATATTATCTTACGAAGGGTTTAAAATAGATGAAGCCGCAGACGGGGAAGAGGGCTGGAAATGTTTTAATGAAAAGTTATACGATGTAATACTGTGCGATATAAAAATGCCAAAATTAGATGGTCTTGAATTTTTATCGAAGGCCACTGAAAAAAATCCGGATGTACCCATTATAATGATTAGCGGGCATGGTACTATTGAAACCGCGGTTGATGCCGTTAAAAAGGGTGCTTATGACTATATTGCCAAACCGCCGGATCTTAACCGCCTTCTGATAACCATACGCAATGCCCTTGACAAGAATATACTTAACAAAGAAACACGTACGTTAAAACGAAAAGTGAGGCGCGTTGAGGAAATGACTGGTGAAAGTGATGCAATGAAACGCATTAAAGATACGATTGAAAAAGTAGCCCCAACAGATGCCCGTGTTTTAATAACCGGTGAAAATGGTGCAGGCAAGGAGCTTGTTGCGCGATGGATACACGAAAAAAGCAGCCGTAACGAAAGCCAGCTTGTTGAAGTTAACTGCGCCGCCATACCAGGCGAATTAATAGAAAGTGAATTGTTTGGCCATGAAAAAGGCTCGTTTACATCTGCTATAAAGCAGCGCATTGGTAAGTTTGAGCAGGCTAATGGCGGTACGCTTTTTCTTGATGAAATAGGGGATATGAGCCTGAGTGCGCAAGCAAAAGTGCTGCGGGCCCTGCAGGAAGGTAAAATAACAAGGGTAGGGGGCGATAAAGAAATAAATGTTGATGTTAGAATTGTTGCTGCAACAAACAAAGACCTGTTGAAAGAAGTAGAGGAAAAAACCTTCAGACTCGATTTATACCACCGCTTAAGCGTAATATTAATTCATGTGCCATCGCTTAATGAGCGCCGGGAAGATATACCGCTGCTGGTTGATAAATTTTTAAATGATATTGCTGAAGACTACGGCCAGGCTAAAAAGGCAATAGATAAAAAAGCGATGGATGCCCTGCAAAAACACAACTGGACGGGTAATATACGTGAGCTTAGAAATGTAGTTGAAAGACTTGTAATATTGTCGGGTAAAGCTATTACTCTTGAAGATGTAACGTTATATGTGCTGCCGAAATAGGAAGTTCATTGGTCATTGGTCAATGGTCATTGAGTGGATGAATAAAGAACTGAAAGGCGCAGTGAGTGACACAACACAAAATGCCAGTTGTTGTGTTGCCGGAACATAAAATATTTTTTTTCCTTATAAATAATAAAGAGCATTTTTCCGGGGTAAGGCAATTAGAAAAACAAGGTTACAATTGTGGTTAATACCGTTATTATAATAGTGGGGCCAACTGCCAGTGGTAAAACTGCTTTATCGCTTCAGGTGGCCAAACACCTTGGAACAAGTATTATTTCTGCCGACTCAAGGCAATGTTTCCGTGAACTTGACATTGGCGTAGCAAAACCCACCAATGAACAATTACAACAGGTTAAGCATTATTTTATAAACTCGCACAGCATTATTGATGCTGTTACTGCCCAAACTTTTGAGGAATATGCCCTGCATGCGGCAGATGAAATATTTAAAAACAGCAGGTTTGCTGTTATGGTGGGGGGCACCGGTTTGTACATTAAAGCTTTTTGTGAAGGCCTGGATGAAATACCGGCTATAGACGAAGCACTGCGTAACAGCATTATTGAAAATTACAATAATCATGGCCTGCAATGGTTGCAGCAGCAGGTAATGGAAACTGACTCGGCTTTTTGGCAGGCAGGCGAAAAGCAAAACCCGCACAGGCTTCTGCGGGCGCTGCAGGTAAAACTTGGTACTGGTAAATCAATACTAAACTACCAAAAAAAGCAGCCAGCCAAAAGGCCTTTCAATATACTAAAAATTGGCATTGATCTACCACGCCCTTTACTATATACTAATATTGATACAAGGGTTGACGAAATGGTGCATAGCGGGCTAAGTAACGAAGCACATAATTTACTGCCTTACAGGCGTTTTAACGCTTTGCAGACCGTTGGTTACAAAGAATTTTTTGACTTTTTTGACGGAAAATGCACACTTGAAAAAGCCATTAGCAATGTGAAAAAAAATACCCGCCACTACGCAAAAAGGCAGGTAACCTGGTTTAAAAAAGATCCCCTTATTATTTGGAAACCCGCTTTCAGCATGGATTTCATTGAATCGGGCGCACAAAGCTTGCAATCGGTTGCGTTGGGCTAAACGAGTCATATTGATGTGTATAAATTACACATTTACATAGTGTATGTTTGACACATTTTCAAAAAAAACACAATTTTTTTTTTGCTGATTTCCATAACAAATAGTTAATTTTATCCCGTCCCAAATTATCAAACAACCAAACTCGCCCGCTTATGAGACAAAAACTCGATCGCTTGTCTGTACGTGTGTGTACAGTAGTTATCTGTATGTTAATCTCAGGCACTTTGTTTGCGCAACGAAAGGTATCGGGTACCGTTACCAGTGCAAAAACAAATCAGCCTGTTTCTTTCGCCACCGTTACCGTAAAAGGAACAAATGTTGCCACCGCTACTGATATTAGCGGTGCGTTTACTATTTCTGTTCCTTCAGGTAAAAATGTGCTTACTGTTAGTTCAGTAGGTTTTGCTGACCAGGATGTTACAATCGGTTCAGGTCCCGTAAATGTGTCATTGGCTGATAAAGTATCAAGCCTTGACGAAATTGTGGTAACCGGTTACACCGCACAAAAGAAAAAGGAAATTACCGGTGCAGTTTCAGTAGTTAACGTTGCCGATATGAAGCAAACGCCAGTAGGTACTGGTGAAGAAGCTTTACAAGGCCGTGCTTCTGGCTTAACTGTAATCACTTCAGGCCAGCCAGGTGCTGCAAGTGAAATACGCATTCGTGGTATAACCACTTTCAACAACAACAACCCGCTTGTAATTGTTGACGGTGTGCGCGGCGATTTGCATAATATCAACTCTGCTGACATCGAGTCTGTGCAGGTGTTAAAAGATGCATCGGCCTCAATTTATGGGGTTGCTGGTGCAAACGGCGTTATTATCATTACCACTAAAAGGGGTAAATCAGGTAAAGCTGTTGTAAACTATGATGGTTATTATGGTGTTGTTACACGCGGCCCTGGCTTTGACATGGCAAACCCAACTCAGGAAGCCAATGCTTTATGGCAGTCGAAAATAAATTCAGGCTTGCATGTAGGAGACGCGAATTGGGGAAGCAAGCAATATGGTATAGGCGCCACTCCGGTTTTGCCTGACTATATAACTCCTTATGGTGCTTTCCAGGGAAACCCGGATGCTGACCCTGCCAAATATGATATTAACAACAACCAGATCACAAAGGCTAATAAAGCCGGTACAAACTGGTACAACACCATTACAAGGAATGCACCTCAGCAAAACCATAACCTGTCAATAAGCTCAGGCAGCGATAAAAGTTCTTACTTTTTTGCTTTAGGTTATCTTGACCAGGAAGGTATTGCTGATTACTCATTCCAGAAACGTTATTCAGTAAGGGCTAATACCCAGTTTAATATTAAAGACCATATACGTGTGGGCGAAAACGCTTATGTATACTATAAAACAAACCCCATTTTTGGTAACCAGGGTGAAGGCAGCCCTTTCAGCGTTGCTTTCCGCGAAGATGAGATCATCCCGGTTTACGATATAATGGGCAATTTTGCTGGTACAAAATCGCAGGATCTGGGTAATGCCCATAACCCTTATGCAGACCTTTACCGCACAAAAGATAATAAGAACAACACGTGGTCAATAAACGGAAACGTTTATGCGGATATTGATTTCTTAAAACACTTCACTTTACATTCAAGTTTTGGCGGTGTAATAAACAACGACTATTCTTATAACTTCAACTTTGTTGGTTATGAGAACGCTGAAGGCAATACAGGGTCAAACTCGTTTAGTGAAAACGCAGATTATAACTCAAGCTGGACGTATACAAATACACTGACCTATTCCAATATTTTTGGACAGCACAGCGTAAAAGTACTTGTGGGCACTGAGGCTTATAGCAGTAGTTACAGGTTTTTTTCAGCAAACAGGAGCAATTATTTCTCTGAAGACCCTAATTATTGGGTATTGAACGCAGGTTCAGGTACACAGGCTAACTCAGGTGGTGCCGGTAATATTACAGTTTGGTCTCAACTTGCTAAGTTAGAGTATGGCTATATGGGTAAATACCTGTTAAATGCAACCGTAAGAAGGGACCAGGCTTCAGTATTTGATCCGGCCTTTAATACGGGTTATTTTCCCGGTGTTTCTGCAGCATGGAGGGTATCACAGGAAAAATTCCTGAAAAATGTTTCATGGATCAACGATTTGAAACTACGTTACAGCTGGGGTAAATTAGGTACATATAGTGACGTTCCCGCTACTAATCCATTTAACTTGTATTCAACCCGGGCTGGTAAATCTTTCTATGATATATCTGGTTCAAGCACTTCGCCTTATGCTGGTTTTTACAGGAGCAATATTGGTAACCAACAAACTACATGGGAAGGTGATGTCATCCAGAACGTTGGTATAGACGCTACCTTGTTCAACAATAAATTTGACTTTAGTTTTGAGTGGTTCCAGAAGAAAATAAGTGGATTGTTATACGTAAACACCAATCTTAATGGCGACCCTCTGTTCTCGGGTGACGCGCAACAACCAAACATCAATGCTGCTGATAACCAAAACACCGGTCTTGAATTTAACGGTGCTTATCATGGCTCAGTTGGCAGGGATTTTAAATTTACTATTAGTGCAAACATAACTTCTTACAAAAACAAAATAATATCTATACCTGGTGGTGATTATTTTGATGGTTATACAATAAGGAACGTTATTGTTAACCGTTTTGAAGTAGGACATCCTTTCGGTGCATTTTTTGGATACAAGGTTGTAGGTCTTTTCCAGAGTGCTGATGATGTTGCAAAATCTCCAACACAAACAGACGCCCAGCCTGGTGTGTTTAAATATGCAGACATAAACGGTGATGGCAAGATTGATGCTAACGATAGGACCTGGATAGGTGATCCTAACCCAGACTTTACTTATGGTATCAACCTTTCAGCCAGCTACAAAAACTTCGATTTCTCTGCGTTCTTCTTTGGCTCGCAAGGTGGTCAAATTTATAACCAGACATTGTATTATACTGATTTCCCCGACTTCTTTAAGGGAGGTATAAGAAGGGATGTTGCACTTAATGCATGGACTCCTACACATACAAATACTACCATCCCATTGTTGCGCACAGCCGGTGGGTTTAGCACAGACCAGTCAACCAGCAGCTATTTCCTCAGTGATGCCTCTTACTTCCGTTGCAAACAAATACAGGTTGGTTATACAATACCTTCAAAAGTATTGTCAAGGGTTGGTATTGACCGTTTCAGGGTTTATGTACAGTCTGCTAACATGTTCACGCTTACAAAATACAATGGTTTGGATCCTGAATTGCAAAGTAGTGACCTTCAAAATACAAGGCAGTTTGGTATTGACCAGGGTAACTACCCCCACACGCCTTCTTATCTTGTTGGTGTAAACCTTACTTTTTAATCAAATAATTTATCAGACTATATGAAAAAGAAAAACTATAAATTTTTAATTCCAATAACGCTTATTCTTGCTGTTGTGGCGTTTGCCTGCGGTAAAAGTTTTTTGAACAGGCCGCCATTGGGAACGCTGAACCCGCAGATACTTGCCACCGACAAAGGTGTGCAGGGTTTGCTGATCGGGGCTTATTCACTGCTTGACGGCGAAGGCGTTGCTGGCGATGGTGAACTATCTGCTGCATCAAACTGGGTATTTGGCGGTGTTGCTTCTGATGATGCCTATAAAGGATCTGACCCAAGTGACTTTGCTGATATTGCTGCTGTGGAAGACTGGACAATTACGCCATCTACAGGCTCATTCCCTTCAAAATGGGTTGCTATGTATTCAGCAGCGCAAAGGTGTAACGACGTTTTAAAAATTATGCGTATTGCAACCGGTATCTCTGACACTACAGTTATTGCAGCGCAGGCCCGCTTTCTTCGTGCGTTTTACCACATGGAGCTGCAAAAGGTATATGGCCACATAGTTTTTGCGGATGAATCTGTAGACCCTACCCATACTGATGTGGTAAATACAGACGATGCTGGTGTTACAGCTAAAATAATAGCTGATCTTAAATTTGCGGTTGATAACCTGCCCGAAACCATGCCAGATGCTGGCAGGGTTAATAAATCTGCGGCTAAAGCATTTTTAGGAAAATATTATCTTTACCAGAAAGATTATGCTGATGCATATACCCTGTTCAAGGATATTATTGCCAATGGCAAAACACCTGGTGGTGCAAGCTATGCTTTAATGCCGCACTATTTTTCAAACTTTAACCCGGCGCAAAAGAATAACCCAGAGTCTGTATTTGCTGCGCAAACATCAGTACAGGATGGTTCTTCGGTTGATTGGGGTGGCGATCCTAATGGTAACTACGGAGATATATTAAACTTCCCTTACACAGGCGGCCCTGGTGCTTGCTGCGGTTTCTACAACCCGTCACAAGATCTTGCAAATGCTTACAAAACAGATGCAACCGGCCTGCCGTTGTTAGATACATGGTTTAATGGTAACAATGTAAGTGACCCAACTACACCTTATGTTGGAAATCTTGACCCAAGGGTTGACTGGGCTATAGGCAGAAAAGGTATACCATATTTGGATTGGGGCCCGCATCCTGGTGATTCATGGGTAAGAAACCCGGGAGCTGACGGCCACCTGAGCCCTAAGAAAGATGTATATGCTTCTTCTCAGAAAGGAGGCTTTACTGACCAGGGCAGTGCCTACTGGGCGCCAACTGAGCTTACTGCAAACAACGTAGACCTGATACGTTTTGCCGATGTGCTGTTAATGGCTGCTGAATGCGCTGTTCAGGCTGGTGATTTGCCTACAGCTATGCAGTATGTAAACCAGGTTCGTACCAGGGCTGCTAACCCAACAGGATGGGTTTATGCAAACAGCGATTATGATGCAGCAAGTGCGACTTATATTAAACAAACTACACCTGCTGATACTTATAAAATTGCTAACTACACATCTTTCCCTGATGCAACTTATGCCATGAAAGCAATTAAATTTGAAAGAAGGCTTGAGCTGTCTATGGAAGGGCATCGTTTCTTTGACCTTGTAAGGTGGGGTGATGCAAATACTGTTTTAAATGCTTATTACGACAGGTGGAGGGCCATTCTGCCATTAAAGAAGAATGCACACTGGACACCTAATAAGAATGAACTTTTCCCAATCCCACAGGGTGAACTTGATAAATTGAACTCTGATGGAAAAATAAGGCTGGTTCAAAACAAAGGCTATTAATAGGGAGAATATAATTTTTTAAGCTTTGAAAAGAGGTAGAATAGATTTATTCTACCTCTTTTTTTTCCTGTATCTTCAATTCGTTTTGATATTTGTAAAAACGTTTTAGTGAAACTGAGTAGACAAATAGCCCTGCTTGGCTGGGCAATGTTATTTTGCCTTTGTTTTTTTTATTCTTGCAACGGGGTTAATAAAAACGCTTCCCATCAAAATATATCAACGTCAAGTATTAAAGCAGGAAAGGCCCTGGCAATTAATTATTGCCAGTCATGCCACATGCTGCCTGATCCATCATGGGCTGATACAAGAACGTGGGAGACGGATATATTGCCGAACATGGGACCAAGGTTAGGTATTTTTTACTTCAGGCAAAAAAGCTATCCTTCGTATAAATATGACATGGGGCTCGACAGAAATTTTTATCCTCAAAAACCCATGCTTGGGGATGAAGACTGGCAGCATATTATCGATTACTATACATCAATATCGCCAGACACCATGCCGTCTCTTCAAAAAAGGCCTTACGCTATTAAGAAAAACATGTCGCAGTTCACATCAGTTATACCAAAATTCCAATACCCTGTACCAACTACAACCTATGTGAAAATAGATACTTCCAACCCCGCAACTCCGATTATTATATGCGACGCAAAAAAACAAGTGGTTTACAGGTTTGATAAAAACCTTGTTCCCTTTGATTCAGTGCAAACCAAGGGACCTGTAGTGCATATTGATATAAATAATAGGAAATGGCTCACAACCAACATAGGTATTTTAAACCCTAATAATGGAAAGTATGGCGCTGCAGGCTATGTAAACATTTTACCGAACAATAAAATGCAGCCAGATACTCAGGCATTGTTTAATAATCTTGAAAGGCCCGTTGAAATAATTGCTTCTGATTTAAATAATGATAAAAGAGAAGATTATATAGTATGTGAATTTGGGTTTTTACAGGGTGAACTATGCTGGATGGAAAACATGGGGAACAGGCAATTTACAAAGCATGTATTAAGGCCGTATCCCGGCCCGATAAAAGTATATATAAATGATTATAACCACGATGGCCTGCCTGATATTTGGGCACTATTTACACAAGGGGAGGAGGGCATTTTTCTGTTCACCAACCTTGGGAATGGCCAGTTTTCAGAACGGGAAGTGTTAAGGTTTCCGCCAATATATGGCTCATCTTATTTTGAATTTGATGATTTTAATAAGGATGGCTACCCTGACATTTTGTATACCTGCGGCGACAATGCTGATTACTCAAGAGTGTTAAAGCCATACCACGGCGTATATATTTTTTTAAATGACGGAAAATACAACTTCACCCAAAAATATTTTTTCCCTATAAACGGTTGCTACAAGGCAATTGCGCGTGATTTTGACAATGATGGCGACCTTGATATTGCAACTATTTCGTACTTCGCAGATTATGAGCACCAGCCTGAGGAGGGTTTTGTATACCTTGAAAATAAAGGCAATTATGATTTTGTACCTTACAGCCTGCCTGAAGGGCAATTAGGCAGGTGGCTTACAATGGATGCAGGGGATTTTGACGGAGATGGAAAAACAGACCTGCTATTGGGAAATTTTTCGGTTGCGCCTTCGTTTATTAAGTCTAAAACAGACTGGCAGCATGCGCCACCTTTTATTATCTTAAAAAACATGGGCAAGAATAATTGATACGGCCTATTTAAGATAAATTGCGTAATATATTACAATTGCACAGCGGCTTAAAAAATAATTTAACCAAAAAGTATAAAGACGATAAAAGTTGATATGAAACCCGTGAAACTGCTTGTGTTGTTTTGCATACTTGGCCTGCAGGTTACACATGCGCAGGTGTGCAATGGCAGTTTAGGCGACCCTATATTAAATGAAACTTTTGGCAGCAGCGGCTACACATTACCACCTTATAAAACCACATATACACCGGCGTACGACTGCCCTACAAAAGGTACGTATTTGCTTACTGGCTTTATTTTTGGGTGCGGTCCCCATACTTGGACAAAAATAACAGGCGACCATACTGGCAATGCAGGCGGTAACTGCATGTTGGTTAACGCAGAAAGTACGCCCGGTACGGTATATGGAGATACGCTTAAAGACCTTTGCGGCAATACCGTTTACCAGTTTGGCGTGTGGGTTACCGGGGTAATGACCAACCTGGCCTGCGGTGGGAAGCCTGTTTTACCCAATTTGATCTTTACCATAAAAAGCCTGGCGGGTGTAACGCTTGGCATAGACAGCACAGGGGATTTGCCGATTGTTGAAGATAAAGACTGGAAGTTTTTTGGGTTTGCGCTGCGCACACCACAGGATATTGATGCTGCATATCTTACTATAACTGTAAACCCAAAATACGGCTGCGGGGCAGGTTTTGCAATTGATGACATTACATTTAGCCCTTGCGGGCCTTCAATTTCAGTGGATTTGGATGGCACGCAGGGGCCCGGTGATGTGTGCGCAGATTATACAGATGCAAGCAACCCGTTTGTGATGACGGCCCAGTATTCCCAGGGGTTTGATAACCCGGTATTGCAATGGCAAAAAAGCCTTGATTCGGGTTTAACCTGGGTTGACATACAAGGCCAAACCGGCACCACTTATAAGGTACCCCACAGGGACACGGGTACTATTTTGTATCGTATTGCCATTGCAGAAAAGGCCAATATCAATTCCCCTAAATGCAGGATAACATCAAATGTAATAAGAACAACAATTCACCCGCTTGTAGCACACGCTGCTCCACAAAGCATGCTTGGCTGCTTATATAAGCCATTCTTTTTCCCTGAAACAGACCCCCATGCCCTGCAGGTATTATGGACGGGCCCCAATAACTATCAATCAAACGACCCCGCCTCAACTATACCAAATGTTGTATACCCGGATTCAGGGTTGTATAAGCTAAAAGAAACATTTTATTTTAATTGTGTATCGTTAGACACTTTTTATTTAAAGGTCTTTCCGGGCAGCACCGTTAACACTGTTGCTGGATACCCCATTTGCGAAGGTTTATCAGAAAAACTAACAGCATCGTCGCCGGATGATGTAACTTATAAATGGTCGCCTTCTGCAGGGCTCTCTGACTCCACAATTGCAAACCCTCTGGCCCAGCCAAAAGATTCGACAATATACAAAGTGCTTGTTACAAATGTTTATGGTTGCCAGGATTCGGCCTATGTAACAATTGATGTATATCGAAATCCCGTTGCTAATGCGGGGCCAGATAAATCGGTACTTCTTGGTGATACCGCCATACTTAATGGCATTGTAAAAGGTACCAATGTAAATTATAGCTGGTCGCCTGCAGTGTATATAGATGATAGCCATGCTGTTAAGCCGCATGTATACCCCGTTAGTGAAACAGTGTATACATTAAACGTTAGCTCAACCCTTGGTTGCGGCAGCGTAAGCGACGATGTGGTTGTAAAAGTATATAACGATATTTTTGTACCTAACGCTTTTACACCAAATGGCGACTACCACAATGATAAGTTTGGTATAGTTGCACTGGATAATTACAAATTGTTGAGGTTGATAATTTATGACCGGTGGGGGCAACTTGTTTATGAAACAAAAAATGCCTATGGTGCATGGGATGGCACGTATAACGGACGCCCGCAGCCGCCAGGTACTTATGTTTACCATTTTGAACTGGTATCAACAGCAGGCAGGCATGTTGTAAAAACAGGAACTGTTTTATTAATAAGATAGTTATTAAAATTACTAACTTGCATTTATAATAATTTGCTATTAAAAGCACCCAACTTTGCTGCCTTTTATAAATACCAACCAACTAACAGGTTTATAAGTTTTGATTAAATATTTTTTATAATATTGAATTGGATGAAAGCCTTTTAATAAAGGCACCCAAACCAAACAACTGTATTTATTTTCTTTAATATTGTAAACAAACATCCTTCGATGAAAATTATCGGTCGCATTGCTGTAGCTGTATCAGCATTCACTTTTTTCTCGTGTACCCATAAGCCTGTTTTATTTGAAGCCATATCTTCTGATCATTCAAATATTCATTTTGTAAACCAGATCACTGAGAATGATTCAATTAACCCGCTTGATATGACTAACATATACAATGGCGGGGGAGTAGGCGTGGGTGATTTTAATAATGACGGCTTACAGGACCTGTATTTTACTGGCAATATTGTATCAAACAAGCTGTATATAAACCAGGGCAATTTTGTGTTTAAAGACGTAACAGATGAGGCTAAGGTTGGGGGAAATGGCAAATGGTGCAGGGGTGTTTCGGTAGTTGATATTAACAACGACGGGTGGCTGGATATATATGTTTGTGCAACCATTTCGTCAAACCCGGAAAAAAGAAGAAATCTTTTATACATTAATAAGGGTGCGGATAAAAACGGTGTACCGCACTTTGAAGAAATGTCGAAGGAGTATGGCCTTGACGATACCAGCTATTCAACAATGGCGCAGTTTTTTGACTATGACAATGATGGGGACCTGGACATGTACCTTACGGTTAATGAGATAGTTAAAGGCAGTAACCCCTCAGTATTTCGCCCCAGGATAACCGATGGTTCTTTTCCCAGCACCGGCAGGTTATACCGTAACGACTGGGATGCAACGCTTAAACACCCCGTTTTTACTGATGTTTCAAAGCAGGCTGGTATTACTATTGAAGGTTACGGCCATAGTGCTACCATTGCAGACTTTAACAAAGATGGCTGGAAAGATATTTATGTATCCAACGATTTTTTGTCGCAGGATATATTATATATCAATAATGGGAATGGAACGTTTACTGATAAGGTTACCCAATACTTTAAGCATACTTCAGCAAATGGAATGGGACAGGACGTTGTAGACATGAATAATGATGGACTGGCGGATGTAGTTGAACTGGATATGAGCCCGAGGGACAACTGGCGCAAAAAAATGATGCTTAATACAATAAGCTACAATATTTACCAGAACTCAGATTTTTTAAAATACCAATACCAGTATGTAAGAAACTCCCTGCAAATAAACCAGGGGCCAACCGTTAAAAGCAATGACTCAATAGGCGACCCTGTTTTCAGCGATGTATCTTTTATGGCAGGAATGTCGGAAACCGACTGGAGCTGGACGCCAATAGTGGCGGATTTTGATAATGACGGATATAGGGATATTATTATTACGAATGGTTACCCCAAAGATGTTACCGACCATGATTTTATTGCATTTCGTAATGAATCAGGGGCGTATGCATCAAAACAACAACTGCTTGAAAAAATACCGCAGGTTAGAATAAAGAACTTTGCATTTCGCAATAATGGCAACCTTACATTTAGTAATGTTACCGACGATTGGGGCATAAACTCGCCCTCATTTTCTAATGGAGGGGTATACGTTGACCTTGATAATGATGGTGCACTTGACTACGTAGTGAATAATATAGATGATGAACCGCTTCTGTTTCGCAATAAGAGCAACGACCCAAAAGAACACACAAATCATTTTCTTACAGTAAACTTTTCGGGCGATACGCAAAACGTAAATGGCCTTGGTGCGTTTGCAGAGCTGCATTATGACCATGGTAAGGTGCAGGTATTTGAAAATACTCCGTACAGGGGTTATTTAAGTACAGACCAGTTAGGCGCACATTTTGGTTTAGGCAACCTTGCCACGGTAGATACAGTGCTAATTAAGTGGCCAAACGGTAAACAACAGTTACTGAAAAATGTGGCCGCCAACCAGGTGTTAAAAGTAAAACAGGCAGATGCAAATGAAAGCTATAACTGGACACACCCGGTAAAAGCAGAACACACATTGTTTACTGAAATCTCCGATTCGATAAAAGCAAATATTGTACACAAAGAAAATGATGTGATTGATTTTAATGTGCAAAAATTGCTGCCCCATAAGCTAAGTGATTACGCACCTGGCCTGGCCGCCGGGGATATAAACGGTGATGGGCTTGATGATATAGTAATGGCAGGCTCACCCGGTTACAGTGCCCAGGTATTAACCCAGCAGGCTAACGGAACGTTTGTAACAAAACCATTGTTGCCCGGCGCAACCAGCAGCAATAAAACAAGCAACGACATGGGCGTTTTGCTGTTTGATGCAGATGGGGACGGCGACCTTGATATGTTTATAAGCAGCGGTGGTTATAATAGCCCGGCTGGCAGTACTGCCTATAACGACCGGTTATATATAAACGACGGCAAGGGTAATTTTAAATACGATTCATTGGCGCTGCCTGCAAATTATACCAGTAAATCGTGCGTGCGTGCGGTGGACTATGATAATGATGGAGACCTTGACTTGTTTGTAGCAGGGCGTTGTGTGCCTAACCAATACCCAAGGCCGGTATCGTGTTTTATTTACAGGAACGACTCAAAAAATGGCCAGGTAAAATTTACAGATGTAACTAATACTGTAGCCAAAGGGCTTGACAGCGTGGGAATGACATGTGATGCATTGTGGACTGATTTTGACAACGACGGTTGGACTGACCTGATTATTGCCGGCGAGTTTATGCCGCTAAAATTCTTTAAAAATAATCATGGTACACTGCAATTATTGCAAACAGGATTAGAAAACGAAAAAGGCTGGTGGAACAGCATAATACCGGGCGATTTTGATAACGATGGCGATATAGACTATATAGTAGGTAACACGGGGCAAAATTCCTTCTACCGCCCAACAACGCAGTATCCTGTTCGGGTTTACGCCAAGGATTTTGATAATAATGGCATATACGATGCATTGCCATCAATCTACCTGCCAACATCGGCGGAAGACACTACCATGCGGGAATACCCGGCACAGCTTAGGGATGACGAGATAAGGCAAATGATTGAGTTTAGAAGAAAATTTCCCACCTACAGAGCGTATGCTACAGCTATAATGGATAGTTTGTTAACGCCGGCAGAGTTAAAGGATGCACTTATACTTTCAGCCAATAATTTTACAAGCAGCTACATTCGCAATGATGGTAACGGGCATTTTACCATGATGCCTTTACCGGCAATGGCGCAAATAAGTGCTGTGTACGGAATGGTGGCTGAAGATGTTGACGGGGATGGTAACCTTGATGTGGTGATAAACGGCAACGATTACGGAACGGAAGTTAGTGTGGGCAGGTATGACGCCATGAACGGCTTGGTGCTAAAAGGTGATGGCAAAGGTGGGTTTACTCCATTAAGCATATTGCAAAGCGGCATATTTATACCGGGCAATGGCAAGGCGCTGGTAAAGCTAAGCAACAAAAATGGGCAATGCCTGCTGGCTGCATCGCAGAACAGGGGGCCTTTAAAAGTGTTTTTGCTAAATGATGGTGCAAAGAAAATGGCGGTAAAACCCGGTGATAAATACGCCATATTAACGCTAAAGAACGGTAAGAAGAGAAGGGTTGAGCTTAATTATGGTGCAGGATTTTTATCACAATCCGCAAGGTTTATAAATGTTGACAGCCAGGTGCAAAGCGTTGAAATAAAATAGCATGTAATGGTTATTACTTAATCTGGCAGTTTTTGGGATTACCTTTTAATTTGCAGTGATTTTTAAATTAATCCCGACTGCCTGATTAAGTCTTGAATATTTCAATTAGTTGCCATTTTTTACTAGTATTATGTCCCCTTCAACCCATTGCGCGCCATCTAAATACAGGTTCATTCCAGTCTTCTTTTGAATATCAACAAGCTTGTTTCTTGTAGTTATAGAACATAAACCTATGCTTTTACGCAGCTTTTCTGATTGTTCCAATTCTTCCTGGTTAAGCTTTTCAATATAGCCGAAGGCAGACTGCTTATGCGTCGATTTTACCGCAACATACCAATCTTCGATTATTGCGAAATCCCAGGGTGCAAGCTCACCTCTTTGAATTGCCATTAATAATTTTGGCCTTAACATGGGATAAAGGGTATCGGTCTTTTGATAGTCGGGTGCAATTGAATTGTGATGGGCGAGGATAGTTGAGGCCCAATAATCATTACCTATAATTTTTTCTCCCGGGTAACCGTACACTGACAATATCCCATCCAATCGTTTCATCTGCCGCTCACTGTTCGGCGCGAATTTCCTTATGGCATATCGCTCTTTAGCTTTTTGTCCGTACCTTAAATAATACGGAAGATCAAGCTTCTGATCTCGCTTAAACATCGCCTCGGTTTCTGCTCTGAGTGATTGATTTATTCGCTCGCTGTATTTTTTATGAAGCGAGTCATATTGCAGGGTCAAACTATTCCAGCCGGGATTTTTTTGCAGTGGTTTAAAGAATGGATCTTTAACAATTTCATCCATGGTCCACCCGTCAGAAATGCCGAGCCTGATAAAATATAGTGTTTTGTTTTCATCTTTTAGAAACATGGCGAGTTGGGCAGCGATTTTATAATCTTTCAGAAAAACATACTGATATGATTGGAACAACTTTTCAAAAATCAATATTGCCTCTGCATATTTTTCTGCAGCAATTATTTCCCCGGCATGCACAACTTCATTGTGGTACTTAGTATAATCCGTTGATGTTTGGGCAGCCGTTACCTGGCAGAGACCAAGGCCCGCTATGGCTAATGATATATATTTCTTAATAGACATGTGTTTTTAGTAGTTTGCCCTTAATATGGCAATACTTGAAAAGCTTGAATTAGTCTCAACAGCATAAAAACCACATATTGTATAATGATACGGAGCGGAACGCGATACCACTTATAAGCGTTATACAGCGGAGAACCTATAACCTACTATATTTTAAAGCCGATTGTAAGAATAACGTTTGTGCGGTTATTGGTTATTGCCGCGTAAGTATTTGGCTTGTCGTTTAACCGGTAGGGGAAACTTACATCCTTATTAATTGTTTCAATAAGGGTAAGGTCAACAAACATACCGTGGTTGCGGTAGCCTGCACCGCCTGCAAACAAAAGCTTATTTGCACTTATTGAGGCATCGCGGTAAGGGCTGCCGTAATAGCCAAAACCAAGACGGAACGCCAGTGGGTCAAACTTCAATTCACCACCTAAACGCACGTTTATATTACCCTTAAGATAGTCTGCTGTTGTGCTGTTAAGCGTGCTGTAATAATCATCGCTGTTGCTTGAATTATTGGAACTGTAGGGCAAAAATTTTGAAGCGCCATAGCCTGTATATTCAATATCCGCTGTTATAAACCCGCGTTGTTTTTTTGGGTCTGCTACAGGGTTAAAAAGGTAGGTGGCACTTACAATAGCCTTAGCTGCTGTTTGCAACTGGTAATCTACCTCGCCGGGGTTGCCACCGTTAAAATCGTCACTATTGGCGCTAACAGTGCCATTGGGATAATTAGGGTCGTTAATATAGTTCTCAGTGTTTGTTGTCATGCTGGCCCTTATCTTATCCTTGTACCAGATAAATGACGGTGAATGCAAAGCCAATCCAATTCTGAAATTGTCCTGTGGTTTATAAATAATACCAACTTTAAAATTTAAACCAACACCATTACTGCGAAAGCTTTGCGTAAAAGTTGAATACGCAAAATTGTTATTTGGATTGCTGGTGGCATCACTTTCTGTAAGTGTTATATCCCTGCGATAATTAATGATGGGAACGTTAAGGCTGAAACCCAGGAAGACCTTATCATTCATGCCGCCTGCAAAAGTTAAAGAGGCTTCGTTATAGCTGCCACTTGTAACCTCATCATACTCCTGGTTTAACCCAGTTGCCGGGTTAGGCAAGCCAAAATAAACAAGATTACCGTTGTTTACAGTAGTGTCAATAAGATAAGTGTAGTAGGCAAGAGATGAACCAAATATATAGTTACCCAATGCAGCAGAGGGGCTTGCATGGTCCCTTGCCAGCTCCTCTAAAAATTGTTCTGAATAAGAGCTTAAATTATTCAGCCCCTTATAATGTATATGGTTGTTATAGCTTGCAAGCTGGTTAAACGAAAATGAAAACGTAAAACTGTTGAACGAGTTACTGTTTTGCAGCGGGCCGCCAAGAACAATACCGGTAGCACCATACGAAAAAGCGCTTTTTGATGCTGTTGAACCTGTTCCGCGATAATCGCCTGAGTTACTATTGAACATAAAACCCGGTGTAATTACAACCTCTTTTGTGCGTATAAGCCCGGTACCGGCGGGGTTAACATTGTTAGCAGTAATATCGCCGCCCAGCGAGCCCATAGCGCCACCAATACCCATTACTCTCGCGGTGCCGCCGGGGATAAACCATGAGCTTCGCAAAGCATCGTCAGGCGCTTGTGCTGCTGCATGAAAAATAATGCAGGTAAGGGTTATGCAATAAACAAATGACTTCATACAGAACAGTTATGGTAATAAAGGTATAGGCAAAGGTTATATTTTGCAAAACACGTATGAAAGTAAATGAAAAACGTTAATGCCTTGTAGGCCTGCTTGCCGGCGCACTGCTGCCCGAGCTATTAAAGCCGCCGCTGTGGCCGCCCGCACTGTTACTTGACGAACCAGAATTAAATGACCTTGCAGGTTGGTAAGTATTATTATTGGAATTATAGTAGGTATTGTTGCGGGTTGAATAAGTATTGTTGGTTGAATTGCCGTTATACCCACCATTTTTATAATAGTTACTGTTTACGTATTGCGTATTACGGTATGCGGTAAGATTGCTTTTATTGGTTGTACCAAAATATGTTTTTGGATTTTTGTACAATACAACAGTTTGATAAGGGCTGCCCCAATAACCGCCGCCGCCAAAACCATAAAAGCCGTAGCCACCCCCGCCAAAACCCAGCAAAGGGTTCCATGCGCTGTACATGCCATAAGAGTACGGGCTGTAAAATGAGTTTAATAGTGCATATCTTGATGAATTGCAGCTAAAGCCAAAATCGTAACGGCTATCCTGCCAGTATGAATAATCGTCAATGCCTGACCATAACGCATTGTTCTGCACTTTCATGCGCAAATAATGATCATCGTTAGTGCTTTGATAATTCTGGTATTGATCATAACCAACATCATCACTGCTTGAAGCATTTTTTGCCTGGGCAGCAGGACCGGGTGAATAATAAACATCATCAGGAGTACTGGTAGCTTTATATAATGAAGAGCAACTGGTTAATACAGTGGCTAATGCAATTGCAGTTATTATTTTAGTATTCATACTCCAAAGGTTTTAGAAGTTTGTTGCGCTAAGTTATTACTTTTGCTGCGCTTTAAAAAGTAAATGTAAGGTACGCCGGTTTGTAATTAAAAAAATAATATTTACTGTTAAGGTATTTGCAAAAAACTAACAAACGTTATTGAAAAATATGGGCAAAGAAATAACATCGCGGGAACAGGATTATTCGCAGTGGTATAACGATATTGTACTTAAAAGCGGGCTGGCAGATTACAGTGCTGTAAGGGGGTGCATGGTTATAAAACCTTACGGATATGCTTTGTGGGAGAATATGCGGGACGAGTTAGACAAAATGTTTAAAGCTACGGGGCATGTTAACGCATATTTTCCATTGTTTGTGCCAAAAAGCCTGTTTGAGGCCGAGGAAAAAAATGCAGAAGGTTTTGCAAAAGAATGTGCTGTAGTTACACACTACCGCCTGAAAAGCGACCCGGAAAAGCCTGGTAAGCTTATGGTTGACCCCGAGGCAAAACTGGAAGAAGAGCTCGTGGTAAGGCCAACAAGTGAGGCTATTATTTGGAATACCTATAAAACATGGATACAAAGCTACCGCGACCTGCCGCTGCTTATAAACCAGTGGGCTAATGTTGTGCGGTGGGAGATGCGTACGCGCCTTTTTTTACGTACTGCCGAATTTTTGTGGCAGGAAGGGCATACTGCGCATGCAACGAAAGATGAAGCGATAGACGAAGCAAAACAAATGCTTGATGTATATGCCACCTTTGCCGAAGATTTTATGGCCGTACCAGTTATAAAAGGCTATAAAACACCAAATGAGCGTTTTGCCGGCGCGGAAGACACCTATTGCATCGAGGCGTTGATGCAGGATGGTAAAGCGCTGCAAGCCGGAACATCGCATTTTTTGGGGCAAAACTTTGCCAAAGCATTTGATGTAAAATTCAGCGATAAGCAAAACAAGCTTGATTACGTATGGGCAACAAGCTGGGGGGTTAGTACCAGGCTTATAGGTGCACTTGTAATGGCGCATAGCGATGATGACGGGCTTATATTGCCACCCAGGTTAGCACCATTGCAGGTTGTAATTGTGCCTATTTATAAAGGCGAGGAGCAAAAGGCGCTGATTGACGGCAGGGTAAAAGGTATTGTGCAATCACTTAAAGCTGCAGGCATACGGGTTAAATATGATGACAGCGATAATAATAGGCCTGGGTGGAAATTTGCGGAATACGAAATGAAGGGGGTGCCGGTGCGTATTGCGATTGGCGCGAGAGACCTGGAAAACAATGTGGCAGAAATAGCAAGAAGAGATACAAAAGAAAAACAGAGCTATAACCTTGACGGGCTTGACACCAAAATAATTGAACTGCTTGATACCATACAGCAGGCTATTTATAACAAGGCAAAAAACTACCGCGAAGCCCATATTACCAGGGCTGAAAGCTGGGCTGAATTTAATGAACTGCTTGACAAAAAAGGCGGTTTTGTAGCAGCCCATTGGGATGGCACGGGCGAAACTGAGGAGAAAATTAAGGAGCTAAGCAAGGCTACAATACGCTGCATACCAATAAATAACCAGCAGGAGGAGGGCGCATGTATATTAACCGGTAACCCAAGCACGCAAAGGGTACTGTTTGCGAGGGCTTATTAAATTAATAGGTGTTGAAAAATTAATTGAACGATTGTTTTTTGGTAAGGTATTTTTACTTTACTTTAACACTCATAAATTATTTCATCCTAAAAACTAAAAAACTACTTATTTATGGCAATAAAGCAACAGTTACCTAATTCTACCACTGTTTTAGTATTAGGTATCTGCTCAATAGTATTTGCTGGCTGTTTTGGCATAGGAACTATACTGGGCATTATTGGCTTGGTGCTGGCCAGCAAAGGAAGAAAATTGAATGCTGAAAACCCCGAGTTATATGACGGTTATGGGTCTCTTAATGCTGGTTTTATCATGTCTATTATCGGAATAGTTTTAGGAGCTTTAGGCTTCTTATACTGGATAATTGTGGTGGTAGTAATTGGGAGCTCTCCGTTTTGGGCAGCTTCACATCATTATAGTTATTAATTAGCTTGTGATTGTATATTAAAAGGCACGCAGTCATTTTTTTGGCTTGTATAAATTTAGAATAATGCTTTTTTGGTTAAACAAGCACATGTTGCCATGTTTTGTAAAAGCTATCTTTGGAATTGATTGCCCTGTATGCGGTTTTCAACGGTCTATGCTACTCTTATTGAAGGGTGAATACCGCAACAGTTTTTTAATGTACCCGCCGCTATTATTTATACTGGCTTTGCTGGTTATACTGGCTGTAAGATTATTAGTGCCCGGTGCCATTACACGAAAAATTGTAAACCGGTATGCTGCAATAGTATTGATTGTTATAGGCGTTAACTATGCAGTTAAACTAACCGTTTTTTTTGTGTAAGGCAATGTTTTTATTTTAATATACATTTCCATAACTCTATTTCAACCTTAATTAGCCGTCGTGGAAGAAGAAAAATCGGTATTGTTTTCACTCAGCATCGATGATGCTGCACAAAATCATCTTTTATCCATTGCTAACTGGAATAAATTTCTGGGTATTACGGGCATTGTAATGTCGGCCATATTTACACTCTCGGCCATTGTCAACATTTTTTTCGGTTTCCGGCCAACGCCCCCGGCGGGGGTTGATGATGCTTACATTATGGGTGAACGGGCAGGTGAATTATTTGTATATCTTTTGCTAATTGCCGCCTATCTTATACCAAGTATCATCAGGGTAAAATTCGCTAACCGCATGGTTAAAGCCCTTAATAGTAATGACCAATTTCTTTTGAACGGGGCTTTGAGCCAATTAAAAATCTTTACCAAATTTTTTGGAATAGTCACCATTGTTATGCTTGCTTTGTCAATAATTGGTATTGCGATAAGTATTTCCACTATAATACGCTGAACTATTAATTTATAACAATAAAATATGTTATGGAAGAAAATGAACAGGAACAGCAAACGGAATCGATGTTTGATATAAGCATATCGCCCAGCGTCATTCATTCCCTTCGCGAGACTTGCCGCTGGGCAAGGATATTTGTGTATATATCAGGCAGCCTGATAATTTTATGCGTTTTACTTTTTTTATTTGGATGGTCGTTAGTTGACAGCGCGTTCTACCGTGTTTATGGTGAGCTGGAGAGTATAATAGTGGGGGCAGCAGTAGTTGTAGCTGTTGTTTATATATTTTTCATGGCACTCCTGTTTAATTTTACCATGAAAGTAAAAAAAGGTATTGACGAATGGAATATTCAAAAAATTGAACAGGGTATTTCATCCCTGAAATTATACTTCCTGTTATCGGGTATATTAGGTGCATTGTACCTTGTATTGGGTGCTATTACTATACTTAAAATATTAATGTAATTTATATGGAACAACAAAACCTTTTGAGCGATATTACAGACATGCCATTTTCACCCAGGCTTAAAGAAGACCTGCGTACGGCAGCCATATGGGCAAGGCTTTCAGCAATTTTTTCATTTGTAACTACAGCTTTTTCCTGCTTACAAAATATTGTAAATGGCAGCCTTTTTTCTGCGTTTATAATGGCCGCTGTTAGTATTACAATTGGTATTTACCTTTTTAATTTTGGGAATAAAACAAAAAAGGGTATTGACCATATTGACCAGCCTGAACTGGAAGAGGGACTAAACAGCCTGCGTGTATATTTTAAAACATTGGTAATTATTATAATTATAGTGGTAAGCCTTTTGTTGCTGGCATTTTTGTTTGGCGGGTTTTCAAGCACTATTAATTACAGGTAATTAGTTGCCTATCTTGTTGACAGGTGGTTATAATCTTTAAGCAGCGTTTCTAAAAATGTTAGGGGGTGTTGCTTGTTATGTATTTTAAGGGCTGTTTCTATTTTTTCGGCTGTTCTTTCGGCAAGGGCATAATCGTTCTTCTTTAAAACTGTGCTATACACAGATTTTATAATATTCAAGTCCCTGTCGCTAAGCCTCATCACTTCCGGAAACACAGGCACATAATTATCGGCGGTTTCCATAAATACTGTTTCTTCAAGCCCGGCCTTTGTGCGAACGTTAATAATAAGTGTGCCGGCAGCCATATCACCCAGCCGCTGTGATTTTTTTGATATAATAACACAAAGAATATCGGTTATTATGAGGCAGAATAAAAAAAGCGCTTCTATCCCGCTGTTAAATACTGATTTGAATGCAGAGGCCGCTGCAATAAAAATTATCCCGGCTGCAATAAGGTCTGAAACCCGCAGCAGCCACCTGATAATAAACTGCACGGTGGTGGCGTTTCCGCCGGTTTCGTTTATAACGCGTATGCCTAAAATTTTTTTACCTACAGTTTGGCCATTCAGTGTTATTTCAAGCACAAGCGGGTACAAGGGGATAGCTATAATTAAAATGGTTAGCAACCAGGAGGGGATATTATTAACAGCAAACGACACCAAAACAATAATATAAGCAATTATAAGCGCCAGGTCAATAAGCCAGGCAAACAGCCTTTTGTGAAAATCGGGTATCTCAAAATCAAGTTCAATATTAAAACTGGTAAGTATTTTTAACTTGCTCATATAATAATGATAATAAAATTATGTTTTTGTGCTGGCGGTAACAACTAATTATTTATTTTGGAACAAATTTAAGGATTGAGAGAAGCGCTGTTTATAAAAAAGAATAAAGAACGCTGGGAAAACATAAGCCAGCAACCCTCAAATAACCCGGATGAGATGGCCTTTGAGTTTACCCAGCTTGTGGATGACCTTGGTTATGCCAAAACATTTTACCCCCACAGCAAAGTAACCCGTTTCCTCAACACTGAAGCTTCAAAAAGGTACTTATCAATTTACCGCAACCGTAAAGAAGAGCGCAATAAGCTGGTTATTTTTTTTAAATACGATGTTCCGCTGGCGATTGCGCGGCACCAGCTAATATTACTATGCTGTTTTGTGCTGTTTATGCTATTTTTCTTTGTGGGCCTTTTTTCAGCCATAAAGGATGAACATTTTGTAAGGGAAATGCTTGGTGACACTTACGTAAACATAACCCAGGAAAATATTGCAAAGGGCAACCCTTTCGGCATTTATCAATCCGAAAGCAGCTTTATTATGTGGCTTCAAATTATGATCAACAACATTATTGTTTCTTTCCGTTATTTCATGTTTGGGCTGGTGCCTTTTTTTCTTACCCTGTACAGCCTTATTAAAGAAGCGATAAGGTTGGGGGCATTTGAGTTTATGTTTTTTGACAAAGGCCTTGGGGGCTCTGCTATATTAACTGTTCTTATTCATGGAACGCTTGAGCTTTCAGCAATTATAATAGCTGTTGCGGCAGGTGTAATATTAGGCAAAAGCTGGATATTTCCAGGCACATTAGCGCGGATGGAAGCATTTAAAAACGGGGCGAAAGATGGCGCTAAAATTATTGTTGCTTTAGTACCGGTTTTTATGATAGCAGCTTTTTTTGAAAGCTTTGTTACAAGGCACTATAAGGAAATGCCTTTATGGCTGAATATTCTGATCCTATCAGCTTCATTAATATTTATAGTAGGGTATTTTGTTGTTTACCCAGCCAGGCTTACCCGGCGCATAAAAAAAGAGATGGCGGTATTGCATGG
>JABDGS010000019.1 GCA_013285915.1 Bacteroidota bacterium | reverse complement strand
GGCTATTGCCGTTCATATTTAAGTTTTGCAGTGAATTACCTGTAAATATAAGCTTACCGGAACCGGCTACATTGGCTGCGGCGTTAACATCCCCACCGACAATAACATTAGTACTGCTGCCGATAAAAAAAACTGCGCTTCCTGCCGGCCCTATAACCAGCTGCGCATTTGTTATAAACGGCATTAACAATAATAATGCGCCTGCAAATTTTAACTTCATAATAATATTATGCCCGGCATATACCGGCATTAATAAAATGCGAGATCACTGTGCTGCCATTACTTGTATACGGCAGCATATATTTATCAATATGCAAATATTAGCGGTATTTATTGCACACGGAATACCGAATATTCGGTATAGGCGGTTGGCTTCACTAAAAATACTTTTGCATTCTTTATCAATTCCTTCTATGAGATCACACATATTTTCCTTCGTAACAATCTGTAGCCTGGCACTTATATCTTTACCGGCAATAATACATGCACAGCAGGGCGTAAGCATAAATGCATCAGGCACACCAGCCAATGCATCTGCAATGCTTGATATAAGTGCTACCAACAAAGGGCTGCTTATTCCGCGAATGACATCAGCCCAAAAAGTGGCTATTGCAGCCCCTGCAAAAGGCTTGCTTGTTTATCAAACTGACGTTGACAGCGGCTTTTATTATTACACCGGCAACAGGTGGGTGGGCATTGTTGCAAGCGATACTTCACTTAAAAGTGCATGGCTGCTTGGTGGCAATGCAAAAACAACCGATGCCAAGCATTTTATAGGCACAACGGACGATGTACCGCTTAACATCAGGGTTAATAATCAACTATCAGGATGGTTAGACCCCGATAATGGCAATACGTTTTTTGGCTACCAGGCCGGCATGAATAAAAATATAACTAATGTAACGGCCATAGGTTACCAGGCAGGTACTAAAAACCAGGTAGACGACAATTTTTTTGTTGGAACCAATGCCGGTTTTAGCAATACGGCAGGCTCAAATAATTTTTTTAATGGCAACGGCGCGGGTGCAAGTAACGTTGATGGAAGTTTTAACCATTTTGCAGGCATAGGCGCAGGGGGAAGTACCACCAGCGGAAACCAAAATCATTTTGAAGGTTACCAGGCCGGCACATTAAATACACTTGGCTCCGGCAACCAGTTTATCGGCTACAACGCAGGTAATTTTAATACTACAGGAAACAACAATATGCTTATTGGTAATGAGGCTGGCGGCGCAAATAATACCGGCAGCAGTAACCAGTTTATCGGGTATTACGCGGGCCGGTTTAATACACAGGGAGCACACAACCTGCTGGTTGGTTATAAGGCTGGTTATACACAGCTTACCGCAAAATATAATACAATAATTGGTGATAGTGCAGGTTATGCAAACACAGGCTCCAGCCAGTTATTTGTAGGGTATAGTGCAGGTGCCGCCAATACAAGCGGTGCCCTTAACCTGTTTATTGGTACACAGGCTGGCTTTAAAAATACCACCGGCAGCGGCAACTTTTTTATAGGCTATGCAACAGGCGGCAACAACATTGGCGGTGGTAACAATACATTTATCGGCCACATGGCTGGCTTTTATAACACATCTGGCGTTAATAATTTATTTACTGGGTTGCAAGCGGGCTATAATAATACGTCAGGCGCATATAATACGTTCCTGGGTTACCAGGCAGGCGAAAATAATACCTCTGCCAGCAATAACATCTTCGTTGGCTTCCAGGCGGGCAATAACAACACCACCGGGGCACAAAATATGGCAATAGGTTTTCAATCAGGTTACTTCGCCAAAACACCCAGCTATAATTTTTTTAATGGCTACCAGTCGGGTTATAATGATACAACGGGGGCCTATAATCATTTTGAAGGCTACCAGAGCGGGTACAAAAACGGCACAGGCAATAACAATACATTTATCGGGTACCAAACCGGTTATAATAACGCAAAGGGGTCAAACAATGTAGCGATAGGTTACCTGTCAGCATACGCAAAAAACGTAGGCAATAACAACACGTTTTTAGGTTACTCTGCAGGTTATGGTAATTCAGCAGACGAAAATACTTTTATAGGTTCGTATGCAGCCTATGGCAACTATTCCGGCAGGCGCGATGTTGCGTTAGGCAATAATGCGTTCTTCAGCGGCAGCGGGCAGGATAATGTTGTTATTGGGCATAATGCAGGGTTGTTAATGGGCAATTCAAATCAAAACGTAATTATTGGCCATGCAACTTTAAACTATAATATGACGAGCCTTAATTATGGGGTTTCAAATATGGTTGTTATTGGTGATAGTGCCGGGTTTAGCTCTGTCGCCAGGTCAACTATAGCAATAGGTTCAAATTCCGCGCATTTTTACCAGGGCCAAAGCAGTGTTTTTGTTGGCGATGAAGCGGGCAAAATAACAACTGGGGGCTATTATAATACCTATGTTGGTGCTGCCGCCGGCCTGCAGGAAACCAATGGGTTTGACAATACATTTTTAGGGGCATCTACAGGATGGACTAATAAAACAGGCAATGGTTTAACGCTGTTGGGCGAACAGGCTGACGTATCAAGTTCTGCCCTATTTAACTCAATTGCAATTGGCCAGGATGCCATTGTTACCGCATCTAATAAAGCAGTTATCGGTAACACAAATATGACGAGTATTGGCGGCAAGGTGGGTTGGTCAACATTCTCAGATGGCCGCTTTAAAAGAAATATACAGGAAAATGTGCCGGGGCTGCAGTTTATATTAAAGCTTAGGCCTGTTACATACAATTACGATAATGCCAAATTGAACGCCTTTTTTGGTGTAAAAGAAAAAAGGCCCGGTAAAAATACATCACAAAATAATTTTACAGCCGTTGCTGCAGCCAATGATAACATACAATATACTGGCTTTGTTGCACAGGAAGTGCAGGCTGCTGCGCGCCAGGTTGGATACGATTTTAGCGGTGTAGACAAGCCAGGTAATGATAACGATTTGTATGCTCTTCGTTATTCTGACTTTGTAGCGCCGTTGGTTAAAGCAGTGCAAGAACAGCAGCAGCAAATTGAAACTTTGAAAAAGAAAAACCAGGATATGCAGGCAACGCTTGATGATCTTTTAAAAAGAATCCAGCTTCTTGAGTTAAAGGGTAAATAATATTACAAGTTTTTTTTCTTGGGGGTACTATATGCGGGCGGCTTTTCAAAGCTGCCCTTTTTTTAGTTTAAAGTGTACAGTTTGAAATTTAAAGTTCAGCGAATGAAAAAACTTACGCTGAAAAGTGTAACTGTAAATTATTCTTATTCCGCTTTTATTGCTTTTATTGGGTTTGCCAATGCTGCTTTTATACTTTGAAAACTAACCGTTAAAAGGGTAATTGCTATAGCGCCCGCGCCTGTTGCTGCAAACACCCACCACGCCATGTTTGTTCTGTATTCATAATGCTGAAGCCAGTTGTACATAAAATAATATGCGGCCGGGGCAGCTATAAGCAGCGCTATAATAACAAGCCCAACAAAATCCTTGCTCAATAATTGCCAAAGGCTGAACACCGAAGCCCCCAAAACTTTACGTAACCCAATTTCTTTGGTACGCTGTTCAGCCATAAACGATGCCATACCAAACAATCCTAAACAGCTTATCATAATGGCAAGTGTTGCAAAAAATGCTGCTAATTTTCCAACACGTTCTTCGTCGCTGAATTTTCGTGCATAATCTTCATCTGCAAACTTGTAATTAAACGGCTCTTCGGGTGAATATTTTTTGCATACCGCGGCAACTTTAGCGAGAGATGCAGCAGTAGGCATATTAGGGCTAAGTTTTATATTTAAAATGCCGCCAATGCTTGAATCAAGATAGAATACTGTTTGTTTAGACGGTTCGTAGGGCGATTCCATCACCACATCTTTTATCACGCCGATAACCCTGAATGTTTTATCATACCATTTAATAGTTGAACCAACGGTTTTTTTAAAGCCCAAATATTTCACCGCTGTTTCATTCAACACAACCGCTGAAGAATCAGTTACCAACTGCCTTGAAAAGTCGCGGCCATCAATAAACTGCCACCCCAATGTTTTGCCATAATCAATGCTAATGCCTACTGTATTAAATTTAGCGCTTGCCTGGGGGTCTTTGCCCGGCCAATTAAAACCATCACTGTAATGGTCATTTTCGGTAACAGGGGTATTAGATTCTGCAATATCGGTAACAGCGCCTTGCTGCAGCAAATCATTACGCATATTGGCAAGGTTGTTATGATAGTTGTAGGTTTGCATTATAATGGTTATTAACCCTTGCCTGATATAGCCTGTGGGGCGGCTTTTAGCAAACTGTATTTGCCTGAAAACTGTAACCGTGCTTATGATAAGCACAATGGATACGGTGAACTGTGTTACAACCAAAACCTTGCGTGGGATGGCTGCCGCGCTGCCTGCCTTAAACGTTCCCTTTAATACTTTTACCGGTTGAAAAGAGGATAAATACAATGCAGGATAAGTGCCTGCAATCAACCCTGTAACAGCACTAAAAAGTATACCTGCAAGCCAGAAATAAATATTGCCCCATGGCAGGCCGATCTGTTTGCCTGATACACTATTAAAAAATGGCAGTATAAGCAGCGATAAAAGAATTGATGTTAAAAATGCAAAAAATGCAACTACAAGCGACTCACTGAAAAATTGACTTATTAGCTGCGAGCGTAAGGATCCAATAGCTTTGCGGATGCCAACTTCCCTGGCGCGTTTTTCACTGCGGGCTGTGCTAAGGTTCATAAAATTTATACAGGCTAACAATAAAACAAACGCGCCTATTATAGCAAACAATCGCACATATTGTATAGCGCCGCCAACGCTAACGCCGTTTTCAAATGTTGAATATAAATGCCATTTGCTCATAGGGAATAGAAACATTTCCGGCTTTTCAAGCTTTGCTGTTTTAGCATCTATTTTGTTAACTTTTATGTTTTTAATTTTTGCAGATACAGCAGCCATATCAGCATTATTAGCCATCTGCACAAATACCTGGAACGACTCATTATACCAGTTATTTTCATTACCCTTTACCCAGCTGGTTAAATCAAAAAATGGCGCTATAAATGCAACATCTTTAAAACTGGTATTTTCGGGCAGGTCTTCATACACACCTGCAACTTTTTCATTCAATTCACCATCAATCTTTACTACTTTACCTATCGGGTCGGCGTTGCCAAAAAGCGCTTTGGCTGTTGATTGCGACAATAAGATAGACGACGGCGATTTAAATGCGCTGCGCGTACCAGCCAGCATTTTAAGGCTCAGCATTTCAGGTGCATCACCTTCCATATAATTGCCCTGTATATTTATTTTTTTGTCACCCGCTGCAACAAGGCTGTTCATACTCCAGGAGGATAATACCACATATTTAAAATCGCTGCCATAACTCCTTCTTAATTCTGCTGCCAGGGGTAAAACATTGCCCTTTCCAGTGGTTATCTTACCATTAAAGGTTTCGTTTTGCATTACCTGTGCAATACTGTTATAATTTTTGTGGTAGGTGTCGTACTGTGTTTCATCCCATATCCATAACCCTATAAGCATAGCCACAGCCATGCCCGCTGAAAGGCCGAAGATATTGATGAATGAATGCGCTTTGTTTTTGCGAAGGTTACGCAATGTGGTAAGAAGATAATTTTTAAACATGGCAGAAGGAATTTGTAGTTGCTGTAACGGATGGTACTTTGTTATGTTACACACTAAAATAAAAAAAAGCTCACTGGGAGATTTTTTTTATAATTAGAACAATATGCTTCTGTCTACCGGGTTTTATATTATTTCGCTCTAACCCTTCAACATATAATACCCTTCCTTTCTTTGCGCCCTTTGCGTTGCTTTTCTTTGAGTCCTTTGCGGTTAAGTTTTTAACGCAAAGAGCACAAAGAATTGTCGCAAAGTACACAAAGCTTTATTTTTAACGCATTCTGAACTTGCCGGTTCAAGATTGACGCCCACGCTCTATCATTCAAGATTGACGATTTACGTCTCCAACCTCACTCACTCCTCAATGCTTTTACCGGGTTGGTGCGTGCTGATTTTATAGCCTGGTAACTTACTGTTAACAGTGCTATTAAAATTGTAAGTAACCCCGCTAAAACAAAAAGCCACCAGCCTATATTAATCCTGTAGGCAAAGCCCTGCAGCCAGCTGTGCATACAATACCAGGCAACGGGCACTGCAATAATTATAGCAATGGCCACAAGCTTTAAAAAATCTTTTGTCAGTAATTGTACAATACTGCCAACGCTTGCACCAAGCACTTTGCGCACGCCAATTTCTTTAATGCGTTGTTGGGTAATAAAAATAGTAAGCCCCAGTAAACCAAGGCAGGCAATAATTATGGCCAGCGTTGTAAATACAAAAACAATACTGCCGGTCTTTTTCTCACTATCGTATTGTTTTGCAAACAGGTCATCTGCAAATACAAATTCAAAGGTGCTTTGCGGAAATACCTGTAAATAAGCATTGTTTATATAGCTTATAGTTCCTGCAACATTATCACCTGATATCTTTACAGAATACTTTCTGTATTCAACCGGGCGCTGAAAAAATACATAGGGCAGTGCTGCATACTTCATGCTGTAATGCCTGAAATCGCCTGTAATGCCAACTACGGTAAAAGTATCGCCTACTATCAAAAGACGCTGGTTTAGTGCATCCTGCGGTTTTGAGTAGTTAAGTTTTTGGCAGGCGGTTTCGGTAAGAAGTATTGAGCGGTTGTCTGCCCCATATTCCTTCGAAAGGTCTCGGCCATATTTTACCGGTATGCCGTATTGCTTTATAAAACCAGGCTCAACGGCATTGGCATCGCATGTTATACTTTGACCCGGCAGCGCGGATGTTTCTGAAAATTTCCTGAGCGATGGCGTCCATTCGCTTTCGTCACCGGGAACAACGTGTGAAGCTGCCACGCTTTTTACAGAGGGATCACTTAGCAACTTTTCCTTAAAAACAAGATAACGCGAGTAAGCAGCAGAATCATTTGGTAATGGCGCCCTTACAACCACCGTTTGATCAATATTCAAGCCGAGCGGGGCATTTTGCAAATGTTTCAACTGCAGTAAAACTATAGCAGTGCAAACAACTAAAACTGTGGAAATTGAAAATTGAAATACAATTAATGATTTGCGTAGCCAGCCACCTTTTGACGCTGCCAGCTTTTCACCTTTTAACGCTTTTAACGGTGCAAACCTTGATAAAACCGAGGCGGGGTATCCAACGCTGGCTAACACAGCAATAAACAAAAAGAAAAACAACACCACCCATGCAACAGGCGGCATGCTTATGTTTTTGCCGGTAAACGAAACAAAATATGGGCGAAGCAGGAAGACCAACAATAAAGCCGTTAACAGCGCAATACCATTTAATAATAGTGCTTCCGTTAAAAACTGCATAACCAGGTTTCTCTTTAATGCACCTATTGCTTTACGTATACCTATCTCTTTAATTCGTTTAATGGCCATTGCCGTGCTAAGATTGGTATAATTTATCCATGCCATACCCAGCACAAAAAATGCTATCAGTAAAAGAAACTTAAGCATTTGGCCGTTGCCGGACACATTCATTTCGTGGGCAAGGCTTGAATAAAGGTAGATGTCTGTTAATTTTTGGGGCACCAGCGCATGCTTAATGTTTAGCTGTGAGAAGACTTTATAGTGATTATCAACAAAATCAGTAGCGGTGATTTTATTGATGAATGATTTTGCATCGGCATTATCCTTTAGCAATACATAAGTATAAAAGTCGCGCCACTGCCAGGGTTGTATATAACCTGGATGATTGTTGTTGTAAGTGCTAAAAGACACCAGCACGTTAGCAAGCAGGTGGGTGTTTTGAGGCAGGTCTTTAAAAACACCCGTAACTATAAAACTGCCATGCATAAATCCATTTTCGCATTTAACAAGTTTGCCAAGACATTTACTGCCGCCAAAATATTTTTTAGCAATAGATGAGGATATAACAATTGAGTTTGGTTCTTTTAAAGCTGTTGCGCCGTTGCCCTCAATAAGCGGAAATGAAAAAATATCAAAGAATGAAGAATCTGTAAAAAACAGGTCGTTCTCGCGAAAACGCTCTGTACCAATCTCTATAATGCTGGCCTCCCTCGTCATCCGCAAAAATTTCTCAACTTCCGGAAACTCTGCTTTCAGCGTCAATGCTACACCGGGATAATTAATAGCAGAACGTATGTTAAGTTTATTGTCCCTGTATATTTCAACACCAATACGGTATAGCCGGTTTTTGTTTGCCTGGAACTGGTCGTAACTTTTTTCGTAAAACACATATTGAACGATCAGCAAAAAGCCAACCATACCGATAGTAAGCCCAAACAGGTTGATGAACGATGTTTTTTTATCAGCTCTTAACTTGCGCCAGGCAAATTTTAAATAGCTTGCCAGCATTGAATTTTTAAGCATACCGTTATTTTATTGTTTAGGAAGGGCTTTGAAACAATTTATTCACTGCGCAGGCTTTTCGTTGGGTTTGCCATTGCAGCTTTTACCGCTTTAAAACTTACAGTAAACATGGCGATAGCCACGGTAATAAGCGCTGCCAGGCCAAATACCCACCACTGTAGCCCTGTCCTGTAAGCAAAATTTTGAAGCCAGTTATTCATCACCGCATAAGCTACAGGTATGGCAATTACTGCTGCTAACAAAACGGGTTTCAACAGGTCTTTTGATAACAGCAGTATGATATTTTGCACTGATGAACCAAGCACTTTTCTAACGCCAATTTCTTTTGTTCTCTTTGCTGCGGTAAATGATGCTAAGCCAAACAACCCGAGGCATGCGATAATAATAGCCATGCCTGAAAATATACTTAGTATCTGCTGCTGGCGAATGTCTTTTTTGTATAGGTCATCAAATTTTTGATCAAGGAAAGTGTATTCAAATGGATAGGCTGGTGCAGCTTTGGTATAGATATTTTTTACAAGTGCGATATTGTTTGCCAAGTTACCGCCTTTTAGCTTTACCAGCACCACTCTCTTATCATCGTAAGGCGATATTACAAGGGGTTCAATACCTTGTTTTAAAGATGTGAAATTAAAATCTTCCACTACACCTACTACCCTGCGCCGTTCAGTTTCACGCCCTGAATTCTTTAACCATTTGCCAATTGCCTGGCCTGGCGTAAAACCAAGGCTTGTTGCCGCAGTGCGGTTAATAAGAACCGATGAAGCGGTATCTGTTGAATATTGTGACGAAAAATCCCTGCCCGCAATAATTTTTAAGCCCAGGGTTTTTACATATTCAAAATCAGAGAACTCGGTCCTCGCTTTCCATATCTTGTTATCCTGCCCTTCAGCTTCAAAGGTAAACTCATCAAAAAAACCACCGGGCTCACCCGACATCAGCGACACGCCTGCAACATTGGGGTTGTTTTCCAGTTCACGCTTAAAACTTACCATGTGATTGTAAATATCGCCATTGTCAATTGGTACTATAAGCGTTTGTTCTTTATTATAACCAAGGTTTTTATCTTTTACAAAACTCATTTGCTTGTTGATAATAATTGTACCCGTTATTAGAAAAACAGAAATACTGAACTGCACTACTACCAATACCTGCCTGAAAAATGAGCCAGCTTTTCCGAGTTTTAGTTTACCCTTTAGCGCCTCAATTGGTGAAAAGGCTGAAAGTATTAGCGCCGGGTAACAGCCTGCCAATAAACCAACTACTATTACGGTGCCACCAAGAAAAGCATACAGGTACCATGTGCTATAAGGTACGGCGATACTGTAGCCCAGCAAGGAACTGTAAAGCGGCATAAACAATTGCAGTAAACCTAAAGAGAGGATGCAGGAAATGATTGTAAGTAAAACAGATTCACCAATAAACTGCCATGCAAGCGTTTTACGCAGTGCCCCCATTACTTTGCGTAGCCCTACTTCCTTACTGCGTTCCGCCGCCCGTATTGTTGAAAGGTTCATAAAATTTATGCATGCAATAAGTAATATCAATACAGCAATACTTAAAAAAACATACACCACTTTTTTATCGCCGTGCCTTACGTTATCAAAGCTGCTGGCATCCTCAAAATATATATCTTTCAATGGTGTTAACGACAGCGTAAATTTTACGCCCATCCTCTGCATGTCCGCACCCATATATTTTTGCATAAACGGCGCAAACCGTTTTTCAAGGCTGGCTTTATTGGCATGGTCGTCCAGCAGCACATAAGTAAAATTGTCGTTGTTTATCCAAACACTAAAAAATTTTTGGCGTGCTATGTGTGCTATGGGTACCACCATATCAAAGTTCAGGTGCGAGTTAGAGGGTACGTCCCTGGCGACGCCTGTAACTTTAAGCTTTCTCTCCTTATCAATCTCCACTATTTTGCCCATCGGGTCTGCGTTGCCAAAATATTTTTTTGCCGTACTTTCGGTCATTACAACGCTGCCCATATCATTAAGTGCTGTTGCCGGGTTGCCTTTAACAAGGGGGAAAGAAAATACAGAAAAGAAATTGCTGTCAGCAAAATAAACCCTCTTCTCGTTAAACGACCGGTTTTCAAAAACAAACAAATCGTTTGATATCAATATCCGCACTGCCTGTTTTATTTCACCGGGAAAGTCATTCAATAAAGCTGGCGCATAAGGCCCCGAGACATAGGGTACTCCTGGTTTTGAAGGATCAGGCGCGCGCATAACCCGGTAAATATTCTTGCCGTTCACATGAAAATTATCGACACTAAATTCATTCATGATGAAAAGAAATATCATCATGCAGACGGTTATGCCGGTAGTTAACCCGAATATGTTGATGAATGAAAATACTTTGCTCTTCATCAAATTGCGCCACGCAATTGTTATGTAATTTTTTATCATAAAAAACAGCTTAGTTGGTTTATAATTTAGTGTGTGTTATTGGTTTGATATGAGGATTGTCATTATTCTGTCTTCAAACTCTTTACAGGGTTTGCCAGTGCTGTCTTTATACTTTGATAGCTTACAGTAAACAGTGTTATTGTTAAAGCACCAACCGAGGCGCTCATAAATATCCACCACGGTTGATTGGCGTGATATTGGTACTGCAACAGCCACTTATTCATAAAATAATAACCTGTTGGTAACGAAATAAGCAGCGAAATAATCACCAGGGTTACAAAGTCTTTACTCAGCATCCCCCAAAGGTTAAAAGTTGATGCCCCTAATACTTTACGAATTCCAATTTCTTTTATACGTTGTTCCGCCATGAATGATGCCATGCCAAAAAGGCCAAGGCAGCTTATAAAAATGGCCAATACAGCAAAAAATGTTGAAAGCTTTCCCACTCGTTCTTCACTGCCAAATTTTTTATCATATTCAGCATCTGCAAACTTGTATTCAAAGGGTTGATCGGTATTGAATTTCTTATAAGCCGTCTCTATTAGGGCGAGCGCGTTATGGGGAGGCGCAGCGGGGTTAAGTTTTACAACGGTATAACTTTGAGGGTCCGTAGATATGTGATAGAATGATGGCCGAACAGGCTCATAAGGTGATTCAACGAGCATATTCTTTATTACCCCCACTATGGTATAAGGCACGCCATCCCAGCGCACTACTTCACCTACGGGGTTTGGGAGGCCCATAAATTTTGCGGCTGTTTCATTTATAACAAACGCTTTGGTATCGCCACCAAATGCTTTTGAAAAATCCCGCCCGGCAATAAATTGCCATCCGACTGTTTTACCAAAATCGTACGATACATCTGTATTCGGAAAATCAATTGCCTGGCCGGTAGCTTTGCCACGCCACTCAAAACCAGAGTTAGTTGAAGTTACATTTGTAGTGGAGGCACTGGATTCTGCTATAGATAAAACCGCGCCCGTTGCAAGCAGGTCATTTTTGAAGGCATCGAAATGATTATGTATATCGGCAGTTTGCATGGGCAACAAAACCAAACCATCACGAGAGTAACCAACAGGCCGGTTTTTTGCAAATTGAATTTGGCGGAAAATAACAATAGTGGCGATAATTAAACTAACCGACACACTAAACTGGAATACTACCAAAATTTTACGCGGAATACCAGCAAAACTGCCAGCCTTGAAATTGCCCTTTAATATTTTTACCGGTTTAAAGGAAGACAAATACAAGGCAGGGTAGCTACCCGCAATTAGCCCGGTAATTACCGCAAACCCAATACAGGATAGCCAGAACGCCCGAGCGCCCCATGGCACCGTAATGTTTTTGCCGGATACACTGTTAAAAAAAGGAAGCAATAACAGCACTATGCCAAGCGATATAATGAATGACAATAAAGCAACTAATATTGACTCAGTAAAAAATTGTTGTACTAACTGGCGCCGTAATGAGCCCACTGCCTTGCGAATACCAACTTCTTTAGCGCGTTTTTCGCTGCGCGCAGTACTAAGGTTCATAAAATTTATGCAGGCAAGCAATAAAACAAACGCACCTATTATTCCGATAAGCCATACGTATTGTATCCTGCCACCCGTATTAACTCCATTTTTAAATTCGCTGTGCAGGTGCCATTTATTCATGGGGTATAAAAAAAGCTGTGGGTTATTCGCCAGTTCATCCTTATGTATAAAATGCAGCTTTACATCTTTAATTTTGCGCGAGACTTTTTGCATATCAGCATTATCTGCAAGCTCTGCATACAGGTTAAAGCTATTGCTGCGCCAGGGGTTGGCCGGTTGTTTTATCCAGGGATTTTCAACAAGATTAAGTTTCCACGGCGAAATAAACGTTATATCTGCAAAAGATGAATTAACAGGTAAATCCTTGTATACACCTGTTACTTTTACGTCAAATTGACCATCCATTTTAATAACCCTGTTTATAGGATCAGTATCTCCAAAAATGGCTTTTGCAACTGCGGCTGAAAGCAAAATGGAATATGGGTCCGTTAAACCTTGCCAGTTGCCTTTAACCATATCCAGGTTAAGTAAAGCCGGTCCTCCGGCTTCAAAGAAAGCACCCGTTTTGTTAAATTTGGCATTGCCAACTGATAGCATGTGGCTGTCTGTCCACGATGCCATTACAACATTTTTAAAATCAGCCGCATAACTATGACGAAGTTCTTCAGCAAGTGGTTCTGGCACAACCTGCCAGGTTTCAATGCCGCCATTGTTTTTTACATTTTGTATTACCCGGGCAATATGGCTGCTATTCGGGTTTTGCTTGTCAAATGAGATCTCGTCCCAAAGCCACAAACAAATTAAAATAACCACCGCCATGCCTGCCGACAGCCCAATGATGTTAATGAATGATGTTGTTTTGTTTTTGCGCAGGTTGCGCAATGCAATGATCAAGTAGTTTTTAAACATGAAAAATACCCTCCCTTTACCTGTTAAGGCACGTTTAAAAGAAAATTTATTTCTGAAGCAAGCATGTAAGGCGCTTTACAAGGGATGAAAGCGGCGCTAATGTTACCGCCAAAAAAATACCAGTTTTATTAGTGATTGATAACCAATACACAACAAAAAAGCGTACCTAACAATATGTACGCTTTTGATACAGCTTTTGTACGCTTTTGAGCTATGCAGTTTCAGGTATAGATGCCCCTTTGCTTATAGCCTTCACGTTTTGTATAAATTCTTCTTTACTGTTTGTTCTGGGCAACGGCTCAGCAGGTTCTGACACGCCTAAAAAACTGCATAAAGGTGCCCAGCCGTCTTTTACATTATAAACAAGCAAGCGATCTTTGGGTATGCTCGCAATGGTTTTCTCATTATAATCGTTGTAACGTTGTATAACTGCCTGTTTGTTGCTTATATCGCCAAACTCCAGGTCAATCAATCTACCATTGTACTGCAACACGGGCAGCCGCTTGCGAATGTTGGAAGAAAACGGCATACGTATCATCATATTAAATATCCTGCCGGGCGATGGTTTGCTGGCCCAAAAAATTGTTTCAGATGCGCTTTTATACCACGATTCTGGGTCACGTATTGTGTGCACCACTTTAGCATCAGGGTATTTTTCCATCAATTGCTTGTGGTAGCGCGCGCACGGGTAATCAACCGCAGACTGAAAGCCTTTAAAAAGGTTATCCCATTCAACCTTTTCCCCTTTTTCGGTGCCGGTAAAATAAACCAGATCTGCAGGTTTTTTAAGCAGTTCAACCATGTGGTAACATTTGCCGAAACCTAATTGTTCAAGCGCAATTTTAAGCGTATGGGTGCCAGTGCGGCCCATACCAGAACCAATTACTTTTAGTGGCATAGCAGTGTTGGTTTTATTTGAGTTAACGAAAGATACGAATGATTGCCGATTGTAGTTTGCAGTTCTTTTATAAAAAACGTGCAACGCTGATTGAAAGGTTTGTGATGATTTCGCGGTCTACAAATCCAGTATATCCTTAAAATCCTTGCAATCAGCGTTCAATTTTACTCTACTAATGTTTCTCCCGTTTCACGTTTGACGATTCACGATTCACGATCTTCATTCCGCCCAACTCATTATATACTGTGGGTTTTCAATTTGCAGCGCTTCAACCGTAAGTTGAAGGGGATGAAAGGTATCAACCATCACAGCCAGTTCTTTGGTTTCTTTTGCGCCAATACTTTTGTTTACCGCGCCGGGGTGCGGCCCATGCGGAATGCCGCCGGGGTGCAGCGTTATCATTCCGCGGGTTACGTTCTTACGGCTCATAAAATCGCCATCAACATAATATATCACTTCATCACTATCAATATTGCTGTGATTATATGGTGCTGGTATTGACTGAGGGTGATAATCAAATAACCTGGGCACAAAACTGCACACCACAAAATTGTGCGCCTCAAACGTTTGATGCACTGGTGGCGGCTGGTGTACACGGCCCGTTATCGGTTCAAAATCATGAATGCTGAATGCAAACGGGTAACAGCAGCCATCCCAGCCAACAACATCAAACGGGTTAAAGCCATAGTGTATATGGTACATACGGCCTTTCTTTTTTGTTTTAATAACAAAATCACCCTGCTCATCAATAGTGGTTATATTTTGCGGGGTGCGTATATCCCTTTCGCAATAAGGTGAGTTTTCTAGCAACTGCCCCCACTTACTTACATATTTTTTTGGGTAACGTATAGGGCTAAAGCTTTCAACAATAAATAACCTGTTAGCGGCATCGTTAAAGGTAATTTGGTAAATGGTGCCCCGCGGTATAACCAAATAATCGCCGTACCCAAAGGCAAGCTCACCATATTGGGTAAGCAGCTTGCCACTGCCGGCATGTACAAAAATCATCTCGTCGGCATCGGCATTTTTATAAAAATAGCCGTGCATGCTTTGCTGTGGCGCTGCAAGTACAATATGGCAATCGTTATTTACTAATACAGGCACGAGGCTTTGTAAAAAATCGGCAGCCGGGGATACTTTAAAGCCTTCAAAACTTCTGTGTTTAAGCATCTTTTCTTCGGCAACATGCGGCATAACATCATAAGGCTCTTCGGTATTTATAATAACAGTAGGCGGGTGGCAATGGTACAATAACGTACTGTCGCTGCTAAAGCCCTCCGTGCTAAATAGTTGTTCTGAATATAAAGAGCCGTTGGGCTTTCGAAACTGTGTATGACGTTTGTGCGGCACCTGGCCCGCTTGTATATAATGTGGCATAGCAATACTTTTTAAGATTATCGGCTTTAAAAAAAATTATAGAAAATATTGTACCGGCTCAGTAGAATAACATTTGGGTATTACCTGTGTACCCGGCTAATGTGCAATATGCAACTTTCGTTGCGTCGCACACTTGTGCTGTAGCAATACTATTGCGTAACGGAAGAAAGCTCCAGTGTTTTTAGCAGGAAAATATATTTCCATTTTCTTTTATCAATCCAATATGTAAAATTGCGGAAGAATGGCATATTGTAAAGGTACAAACTTTAGTTGAGCTAAAAATCGACAAAAACCTGTTGCTTTTTCTGCCAAATTTGCCAATACCGTTCTTTGTATTCGTCGTTTAAAAAAGACCTGTTTATTAAAACCCTCACTTGTTCACTATTATCTGAAAACTTTTTAAAGCTATTCTCCATTGCCTTCTTCGGTATTGACAACTTCTCCGCTAACGAGATGAAATCAGCCAGTTTTATTTTCTTCTTTTTGCCATTTAATGTCAGCCCCATCTCTTCATCGTCTTTTGGGTTAACCAAATTAACGTTAAGCAGGTCGTAAGCCGGGCTAAATAAAATCCCACTTTCCGTATGTACAACAGAAAAATTCTTAAGGTGCATATCGTTATTGCCTGCGAGGTAAGAAAACAGTACCAGTTCAAAATATTTTAAAGCATCAAGCAAGCTGTTTGTGCAATATTTCAGCACCAGTTTGCCAGCCCTTTCATACGAACTTTTATATTTATTCTCCGTTAATAATTCTGAAAGCTGGCATAGATCTTCTGTGTGTATTTTTTCACCATCTTTTCTGTCAAACCTTTTTGCAATGTAAACAAGTGTTCCGTCTGTCGCCCTTAACAAAGTATGCCTGCAGGTTACTATCTTATAAACTGAGGCTATATGCATGGTAAGGTCTTCTGTTTCGGGCATAAAGAAATAACTGCTGTGTTGCGGTTTTAAAATATACTCGCCCCATAAACCAACTATGGTAAGCCTTGCATTGCCACTGCCTTTTTTTATTGTTACTGAGAGTTTGGGCTGCACCCCGGATATTGCAATGTGCCTGTTAATTGTTTTATCTGCCATTTGCCGTAAAATAGCATCATTCAACTCCAGCAAAGGCGCCTTCGCTGACCCAAAAAATCTTTTTGAGCAGGCGGGATGATATTGCAATTCCCCGGCATCTTTATAACAAAACCAGCATACAGGCATAGTATAATTTATTCTGCAGGTTGTACACTAACTGCGCCAACAGCATCGGCACAGGTAAGCAGCAGCAACTCAAAACGGTCATTGGGCTTCACTTTCCAATGATCAATAGCCATATTAAGCAGCCAGCCTTCGGGTATTAAACCATCAAAAAATGGAAACAGCACTTTTGAAGTGTAAACCTCCTGCTTCAATGGTAATGTTAGGCTTACCGGCTTTACATTTACACTTTTAAGGTAGGCTTTATTGTATTCAAATTCATAGCCGTCATCCGTTTCTGAAACAATGCCGGCTAATGCTTTTCCATAGTAAACTTTTCCTGTTTTTGCCATAACTATTTTTGCTTAGGCGTTACACTTAATTCTGCACCAAACAACGCAAGCACCTGGTTTGCTTTATCCATACGTAATGTAGCCTTGCCCTGCTCCATCTCCCTTATAAACCGCAAACCAACACCAGCTTTTAAAGAAAGGTCGTGCTGGGTAAGCTTATGCTCTTTTCTTTTACTTTTTAAAAATCCGGCTAATTGCATGTATACCCTTTAGGGTATAAAGATAGGATTTATTTTTAAAATATACCCCAAAGGGTATAAAACTAATGGAACGTTATTAACGCTACCTAACCAGCAGCACCGTCCCCTTAGCGGTTATTGTGCTGCCGTTTTTCTTATAAGTACAAAACCATACATACGTTCCCAATGGTTGGGATTTGTTATTAAAGCTGCCATCCCATCCCTTCGCCGGGTCGCTTTCCTCAAACACTTTTTGGCCAAAACGATTATATACGGTCAGCTTAAATTGTTGCAGCGGAAAATGGGTGAGCACTTTAAAATAATCGTTCTGCCCGTCTTTATTTGGCGTAAATGCTGTTGGAAAAACAAGATAGCTGCACGTCACCTCATTTATATAAACTGCACTTTTTACGGTACCGCAACTGCTGGTAATAGTTACTGTGTACAACCCGGGTTTCTTAACCACGTAATGGTCTAATGTTGAGCCATCCTGCCATAAGTAGCTTGTAAATGTACCAGGTGATATAACAAGCGAATCGCCGGTGCACAAAATGGAATCTTCTTCAATATGAGGGTTGGGTTTTGAATATACTTTTAGGTTCAATGTCCTGGTACTGTCACAGCCCAATGAAGAAGTAAACTTATCAGTATAAATGCCGGTTTTGGTGTAGCCGGCGTAATTGGTGCCCTGGCATATTGATGTATCAATGGTTACTTTATTTGGCACCACATTTAAAATAAGCATAACGTTTGAGTCGCAACCCGGCCCGGGGTGGAAAGTTTGACGATAAATACCGGCTTGTGTTAGCTTTTGGGTACCAAAATTGTAGATGCCGCCTTCACAAATGGATTTTGTAACCGTATCCGATAGCGGAGGCGGCTGGTTTACGGACGTTTCTGCAAGCAGTCCAGTTATGGGTGCTGAAGATGCAACCTGTATAATAAGTGTGTTCGCCCCCGGCTTCCAGTCCTTAAAAAGCGACACACGAATAACACCTGATGCTGCCGAGCCTCCGCCCTGGTATGGCCCCTGGATAGGTATAATACCGCCGAGGTTGCCGCTTTGGGGCTTGCCATTTTCATAGATCTCGTATACAGAATTATCCGCGTATAGATCAAGATTTACGGTAAAAGCATTGTTGCCGCTAAAGGGCCTGCCACAGGGGTCATTGCAGGGTAGGTCGAAATTAACTTTAAAAAAAATAAACCTGTCGCCGGAATGAGAACCTAATTGGCTGATGGATATCCATTTAGAGCCACCTGCGCCCTGGTAGTATACATCGGGCACATTTGACATAATTATCGCGGGGCTGTACACACCAGTAATGGAATCCATGGTCACAGTCCAATGCTGGTCTTGTGCGCCACCACCTAATGTGCCGCTGATGCCGTTAGAACCTGTATTAAAAATTTGTTTTGCCGGAGCGGGTCCACTTACCACTGTGCATTGCGAAAATGTCTTAATCGATAAACAAAGCAATATTGCAGCGGGAAGGATGCGCTTTAAGGCCAGCATTCGTTTAAATGTGTTTGTGATAGTTTTGGCAGCTAACTGTATAAAGATATTATAAATTAGTTACAGGTGTGCCACTATTTTTTGCTGTACAGCTCGTAAATCTTCTGGTGATAATTTCAATTTGCCTCTTGTAAAATTAAGGTCATCCGCAGAATTAATAGGTATAAGGTGCACGTGTGCATGAGGCACTTCAAGCCCCACCACTTCTATACCACAACGGTTGCAGGTAAAAGATTTTTCAATCGCTTTTGCAATAGGCCGCGCAAACAGCAACAACTCGCCAAGGTAATCGTCAGGCAGGTCAAACATATTATCTACTTCAGTTTTCGGCACAACCAGCACATGGCCCTCTGCTAAAGGAAAAATATCAAGAAAAGCGAAAAATTTATCATTCTCGGCAATTTTGTAACTGGGTATTTGCCCGGCAATAATTTTTGAAAAGATGGTCATAGTGCTTTTTTATCTAAGAAACCCGAATTGGATACGAATATACGAATGTGGACATCGTATATTTTAAAAATTACCCTACTATATAACTGCAAACTAAAGCGAAGTTTGAATAAAGCACACGCTCTTCAATATTCGTAAATTCGTATTTCGCAGACAACCAAGATTGAGAAAAATACTGTCAAGATGCTTGTGCAACTCATGTTCCTTTGCCATGTGTATTACTACATAGCCAAGTATGCATAAAACAAGTATAATTATAACCGCTAAAATTATCCAGCCTAAGTGTTTTATTTCGCGCTTTTCTTTGCGTTGCTTTTTAGCCTCTAATTGTGCCTGTAGCTTTTTATTAAGTTGCCCAACATATTCGTTCAACTTCCTCGGCGATTTTATTGCCTGCAGGCCCTCAACAGCATCATTTACAAAATCAGATTCAGCCATTTGCCGCTCCACCACATGCGCATCTTCTGCTGTTACAGTACCCTGCAGGTAATTTAACAACTGTTCTTCTGTAAACTCATCCTCACTTGACAATATGTTCGTCAAATCTTCCATTTATTTCATTTTCTTCTCTACAAGTAATTTTAAATTACGTTTCCCGTTTTGAATATGACTTTTTACCTGCAGCAAAGTAAAGCCGGTTTGCTCACTAATATCCTGGTAGCTTTTCTTTTGCAGGTAAAATAAAGTTACACATGTTTTTTGTTCAGCGTTAAGTTGTAACAGCGCAGCCTCCATAACGCCAAGCAGTTTATCCTTTTCGGTAAGGTCTGCTATGTGGTTCTCCTCCTCCGGTAACCCCATTTTGTCTGTCAGCACTGTGGGCGTTTTGCCGTGTTTGTCACGCAGGCGCATCAGGCACTGGTTGCGGGCTATCATATACAGCCAGCTTTTAAAATAATCAACACGGTATTTTTGCAGCTCGGTAATTACTTTAAGAAATATTTGCTGCACGGTATCTTTCGCTTCGTCTTCGTTTTTCAAATACTTCATACACACACCTAACAGCAATAACGTATAGCGTTGCAATAAAATGCCAAGCCATTGGTTATCCCTGCTGCTGTAAAAATGCTCAAGCAATTCGTGGTCAGGTATATGGTCAGGTGCGTTGGTATTCACTCTGTTAAAGTAAATATTTTATGCGGGTAAGATGCACCAAAAAGCAAAATCCATAATTTGGCGGTAAATTTTAACGAATGCAATATGTTATTGCGGTGTCGTCAGTATGCCCCATGCGTGCTGATGCCAGCCATAAAAGCGAAATGGTAAGCCAGTTGTTATTGGGGGAAGCAGGTGAAATACTGGACGATAAGGTTGATTTTATTAAGTTACGCTGCCTGTACGATGGCTATGAAGGGTGGTGTGCAAAAAACCAGTTAGCCGGTATGGATGATATAACCACCGTTACACCCCAAACATACACCACCCGGCGTGGCGCATCAGCTTTGCTAAACGGCAGCAGGGTGCCGCTTTCACTTGCATCGCCCGTATTTAATAAGGCCACAGCAGGAAAATATGTTATTGAGTTTGAAGAAGGCTTTATACACGATGCGATATTATATGACGACAGGGCTATTTTTATAAAGCAACTAACCTGGCAATACTTGAACACGCCTTACTTGTGGGGTGGTAAAAGCAGTGTGGGTATTGACTGCAGTGGTTTTAGCCAGCAGGTGTTTAAAATATTGGGCGTACCGTTGTTACGCGATGCATACCAACAGGCCACGCAAGGAGAGCCAGTAAACGGCCTTGGAGAAGCGATGTGCGGCGACCTTGCTTTTTTTGATAACGAAGCGGGCCATATTACCCATGTTGGTATTTTATTAGACAACAGTACTATTATACACGCATCCGGCTACGTAAGAATTGACCCGATTGAAGATGAAGGTATCACCAATGGTGTTACGGGCGTAAAAACGCATAAATTGAAAATAATAAAAAGATACTTTTAACAGGTACGATTTACGAGGTACAAAGTACGAAGTGTAAATATAGTCCTCAAGGCACAAAGTGCTAACAGCGGACTTGCCAGATACGGCAACATGCTCTAAGTATTAACTGTACTGCATATAAAGCTCCCCCTTTAGGGGCAGGGGTTTCTTACCCCATATTATGAAACACCTTGCTTACATCATCATCCTGTTCCAGGCGTTCAATAAGTTTGCTTATGTCTTCCGCCTGGGCATCGTTAACTGGTACCGTGGTATTCGGTATCCATTCCAGTTCTGCACTTATGGGTGTGATGTGTTTATCTTCCAAAGCCTTTTGCAGTTTGCCAAAATCAGTAAAGGCGCTTCGCAGCACTACGATTGTATTGCCTGCATCATCGGCACTTTCGCCCATCTCTTCCAGTCCAAAATCAATTAGTTCAAATTCCAGCTCTTCAATATTAAGCCCTTCGGGCTTCAGCTTAAACACGCCCATTTTCCTGAACTGAAAGCTAACGCTGCCGCTGTTGCCCAATGTGCCGTTTTCGCGGTTAAAATAGCTTTTTACGTTTGCAACGGTGCGTACATGGTTGTCAGTAGCTGTTTCAACCAGCAGCGCAACGCCATGCGGGCCATATCCTTCGTATAATATTTCGTCGTAGTTAACCAGTTCTTTGCCCTGCGCACGTTTGATGGCTGCCTCTACACGGTCTTTTGGCATGCCCACACTGCGTGCGTTTTGAAAGCAGCGGCGTAAGGCAGCGTTGGTACCGGGGTCAGGTCCGCCGGCCTTAACTGCTATAATAATCTCTTTGCCAATACGGGTAAATTGTTTGGCCATCCTGTCCCAACGGGCAAACATGGTGGCTTTTCTAACCTCAAATATCCTTCCCATAGTAAATGCTATGTTTTTGTTCCGTGTTTTATGTTTATGAAACTGGCAGGTAAATTACCATTAAGTTTCTTTTACACGCCTTTTGTTTAGGGCGGCGCCTCACTTTCAACTTTTTGTAAAATCGGTTGCAAAAATACGGGTTTAAGGTAAATGATTAACTTTACATAAAGGCATAATAATGATAACTAGCATAGACCAGTTAGATTTAACCAAGCAATACACCTATGCTGATTACCTTACCTGGCAATTTAGCGAGCGGGTGGAATTAATAAAAGGGCGGATATTTAAAATGAGCCCCGCGCCTCTGCGCACCCATCAAAATATTTCCTTCCAGCTGTCGTTGCAAATAGGCAATTATTTAAAAGGGAGAAACTGTGATGCCTATGCCGCACCTTTTGATGTAAGGCTTGTAAATAAACGTAGAAGCACGCCAGATAATCAAATAACATCAGTTGTACAGCCGGATATATGCGTGATTTGCGATAAAAGTAAACTTGACGACCGTGGCTGCGTTGGCGCACCAGACTGGATAATTGAGATATTAAGCCCAGGTAACAATAAAAAGGAGATGAAGGATAAGTTTGAACTTTACGAAGAGAACGGGGTAAAGGAGTATTGGGTGATATACCCCGATTACCTGCAAATACAGGCATTTGATCTTGTGAACGATAAGTTTACATTACGAGAAACATACGTAAACGAGGAGAAAGTGCCTGTAAAAATTTTCCCGGATTTTTATGTAGATTCAACTGCAATTTTTTAAATATAGAAATACCAATAGCAAACAAAAAAAATCCCATGGCGAAGAACCCATGGGATTTTTTGTTCCAGTTAGAATCTATTATCCAAAATCCTTTGCATTCGGCAGAGAATCAATTGCCGAGCCAATTTTACTCCTGCTTTTGCTGTAAGTAAAATAAATAACCAACCCTGCAAGCATCCATACTCCAGCACTAACAAGCGTTTTTTCTGAAAGGCTTACAATCATAGCCGTGCAAACAACTATACCCAATATAGGAACCAGTGGTACTAGTGGTGTTTTGAACGGGCGCACAAGGTTTGGCTCTTTTTTACGCAGTATTATTACACCAATGCAAACAAGTACGAATGCAAACAAAGTGCCTATGCTGGTAAGGTCACCAGTCACATCCCCAGGCACAAATGCTGCAAACAAGCCTACAAAAATAAATAACAGCATATTGCTCTTATACGGTGTACGGAACTTGGGGTGAAGATCAGAGAATACTTTTGGCAATAGCCCATCGGTACTCATAGTATAAAATACCCTTGACTGCCCCATAAGCATTACTAATATTACCGACGAAAAACCTGCCAATATAGCTATAGTAACAAGTAAGCTAAGCCAGTGGTAATTATGCATGTATGTTTCAATGGCATAAGATACAGATGCTTCTTTACCTGATTTGATAAAATCGGTATAGGGTGCAACACCTGTTAAAACCCATGAAAATAAAACGTATAATATTGTACAAACCACCAGCGAACCTAAAATGCCGATAGGCATGTCGCGCTTTGGATTTTTGGCTTCCTGTGCTGCGGTAGAAACAGCATCAAAACCAATAAATGCAAAAAACACTACAGCTGCACCGCGTAACACGCCACCCCATCCATGGTCAAAAAACCCCTTGTAAGAATAATATGTGTTATCTGGCTTTAATGCGTCAGGCGCATTATCGGGTATTAGGTAAGGTGTATGGTTTGAGGGGTTAACATATTGCCAGCCTATAGCAATAAATACAAGCACAATGGCAACTTTAATAAAAACTATTATTGCATTTACGGTAGCTGATTCCTGTGTGCCTTTGATAAGCAGCAGAGATAAAAGCAGTAATATAACCAGTGCAGGTAAATTTATCAAACCGTGGTGCAGCACGCCGGCCGCATCGGCAGCCTTCTCAAACGGGGAGTGGCACCATTCATATGGAATAGCCCCTCCTAAAAGCTTGTTTGCATACTCACTCCAGCTAATTGACACAGTTGCGGCACCAAGAGCATATTCCAAAATTAAGGACCAGCCAATTATCCATGCAATTATTTCGCCCATAGTAGCGTAGGCATAAGTGTAGGCACTCCCTGCTATGGGTATAATAGATGCAAATTCTGCGTAACACAACCCCGCAAAAGCGCAGCCAACAGCAGCAATAATAAATGATATTGTAACTGCAGGGCCAGCATGCTCACCTGCGGCCAGCGCTGTTCTTACAAAAAGCCCCGCACCAATAATAGCGCCAATGCCCAGGGCAACAAGACTACCGGCGCCAAGCGTCTTCTTCAGGCCGTTACCTGAGTCGGCACCAGCTTGTGCAAGTAACCCGCTTATTGATTTTTTTACGAATAAACTCATATAGTTGGTTTGTATAGTTTACAGGGTGGCAAAATAAGCATTTATTTATATCGCCCATTAAATCTTTTATGGATATAAGGTAAGATAACGCTTTTTCACTTTAAATACTATATTGCGGTATTATACAGCGCCAACATGACTAAAACCAACAGGCTTACAATACTTGTATTTATTGCAATTGTATTGGCGTTTGCCGTTGGTATAGCAATAAATAAAGGAGCATCTAAAGAGTTTGTAGCCAGCTTTGCGCCAAATATTAAACTGCTGGGCACGATATTTATCAGGATGGTTCAAATGATTATCTCGCCCCTTATTTTTTGCACGTTGGTTGTGGGCATTGCCAAGCTCGGGGATCTTAAAGTTATTGGGCGCGTGGGTGGAAAGGCTATGTTATGGTTTTTCTCTGCATCGCTTATCTCGCTGCTGCTGGGCATGGTGCTGGTTAACAATTTACAGCCCGGCAAATATATTGACCTATCCCACGCTGATACGAATGGGCTGAAGGACTTAGCTACAAAAACACAGGAATTTTCCTTAAAATCGTTTGTTGAACACGTTGTACCCGATAGCATTGTACATGCTATGTCAGAAAACGCCATACTGCAGATAGTGGTGTTTTCGGTATTTTTTGGTGTGGCTGCGGCCTCATTTGGTGAATATGCCAAACCCGTTATAAAAGCACTTGATATATGCTCACACGTTGTGCTTAAAATGGTAGAGTATGTAATGAACCTTGCGCCGCTGGGCGTTTTCGGAACTTTATGTGCTGTTATTGCAGAAAAAGGAATTGACATTTTTAAATTTTACGCTGTTTACTTTTTTTCATTCCTGCTGGGTATTTTTTTACTGTGGGTTATACTATCCGCGGCAGGGTATATACTATTAAAAGGGCGGATGACTGGCCTGTTCAGGCGTATTAGCAGCCCTTTGCTGGTTGCTTTTACAACAACATCAAGCGAATCGGTTTTTCCCACACTTACTGAGCAATTAGAGCTTTTTGGTTGCCAAAATAAAATTGTTGCTTTTACACTGCCTTTAGGTTATTCGTTTAACCTTGATGGCAGCATGATGTATATGACCTTTGCCAGCGTTGCCATTGCGCAAGCGTATCACATACATTTTGACACGGGCACGGAGCTTACCATGTTAATGGTGTTAATGTTAACCAGCAAGGGTATTGCAGGGGTTTCGCGCGCTTCGCTGGTTGTTGTACTGGCAACCTGCAGCATGTTTAAAATTCCACCGGAAGGTGTTGCGCTTATATTGCCTATAGACCATTTTTGTGATATGCTTCGTACCAGTACAAATGTATTGGGCAATGCTATAGCCACCGCAGTGGTTAGCAAATGGGAAAAAGCGCTTGGGCCGGAAGCAAAAGATGTTTCAACTATTTAAATTTACAAGATGGACCATAGGGGATTGATACAACAGTTTATTGAATGGATTATTTATAATGGGGGATTATACGTATTGCTGCTTGTAATATTTGCCGAAACAGGCTTGTTGATTGGGTTCTTTTGCCCAGGCGACAGCCTTTTATTTGCAGCGGGCATTTACACTAACGAGCTGGCAAAATCTTTTTTCGGCGTGCATTATTCCATAATAATAATAATGGTTATAGTGGCGTCAATATTGGGCAATATCGCTGGTTTTTGGTTTGGCAATAAAACGGGCCCGCTGCTATACCAGCGAAAAGACTCCTGGCTGTTTAAGAAAAAGCACCTTATGCGGGCCCATGATTTTTACGAACAATACGGAAGGGGTACTATTTTCCTCGCAAAATTTCTGCCTATTGTGCGCACGTTTGCACCTATTGTTGCGGGCGTGGTAAAAATGGATAAAAAAACTTTTCACCTGTATAATATTGCAGGCAGTATTTGCTGGGTAAGCAGCATGATGCTTGGCGGCCATTTTTTACAAACATGGGTTGAAAACAAGTATGGCTATAGTCTTAAAGACCATATTGAGATAATAACGATAGTAATAATACTCATAACCACTTTACCGGTTTTGTATAAACTATTTTTTGGTAAAAGGAAACAGGCTGGCAGTTCCTAAGCAGTAACCCAACGGCGCTGGTATTCCTTTCACGTTTCACGATTGACGATTCACGATTGATATTCGTTTCACGATTATATTTACACTACAACTGATTGCTATGAACGAAAAAAAATATGGTGTATTATCCATTCCCGTTATTGTAGCTGCATTAGGCTATTTTGTTGACATATATGATTTACTGCTGTTTACAATTGTGCGTGAAAAAAGTCTTGAAGGTGTTGGCGTTAATTTAAAGGATACGCCTTCGGTTATTGCTGCTAGCACTGAAATTATAAACTGGCAAATGGTTGGTCTGCTCATAGGGGGTATTATATGGGGCACTTTGGGCGATAAAAAGGGGAGGTTAAGTGTATTGTTTGGCTCAATTATTCTTTATTCAGTGGCTAACTTTATAACTGGGTTTATACATACTGTTGATCATTACTCTGCATGTCGTTTTATTGCGGGACTTGGACTTGCCGGGGAACTTGGTGCCGGCATTACCCTTGTTAGCGAACTACTACCTAAAGAAAAACGTGGCATCGGAACATCTATGGTTGCGGGTATTGGCCTAAGCGGAGCTGTGGCGGCTTATTTTACCTTTCAACTTACTGGCCACGACTGGCGTTTATGCTACCAGATAGGCGGCGTACTTGGTGTATTGTTATTATTCCTCCGTATAAGTGTAGCGGAATCAGGAATGTTTAAAGAGGTGCTGCAACAAAAAGCAGTATCAAAGGGAAACTTTTTTATGTTGTTTACTAATGGTAAAAGATTTAAAAAGTATTTACTCGCCATTTTAATTGGCTTGCCCACGTGGTATGTTATTGGCATTTTGGTTAATTATAGTAATAGGTTTGCAACGGCATTGTATGGTAGCAAAACTATTGACAGCGGACGTTCAATTATGTACGCCTACGCAGCAATTGCGGCGGGTGATATAATTGTTGGCTTCGTTAGCCAATACTTTAAAAGCCGGAAAAAAGCGCTGCTGATCTTTTACGCTATGGCAGTAGTTGGAATTGTGCTATTCTTTAGCGCTGCCAATAACACAGATACAGCTATGTATGCTATCTGTGGGCTCTTGGGCTTTAGTACTGGTTTTTGGGCAATATTTGTCACAATGGGAGCGGAGCAATTTGGCACCAACTTAAGAGCTACGGCCGCTACCACAATACCAAACATGGTGCGTGGTGCGTTGCCACTAATAAACATGCTATTTTTAGACCTGTTTCAAAAAAGTTGGAAATGGACGATTACTGAAAGTGCCATCGTTACCGGCATAATTGTGATGATAATAGGTGTGCTTGCAGTAATTTTTTCTGAAGAAACATTTCACAAAGACCTCAATTATATTGAGGAGCTTCCTTAATCAATAGGCTCACCTGTCGTTTCAGTCAATGCTTTATAGGCCTCTGAAATCCGTGCGCGTACATTGCTGCCAACATTGTTTTCAACCAGCCTGCCGTCAATTTCATTAACAGGGGTTAACTCGCCCATGGTGCCGGTTGTAAATACTTCGTGCGCCACATAAAACTCTGCGATAGAAATATTTCTCTCCACTACCTCAATACCCAATTGCTTTGCCAATTTTATCACGCGAGCACGCGTGATACCCGGCAAGCATGCATCGGCATGCGGGGTTAGCAGCACACCATTCTTCACCATAAAAATATTACAGGCATTTGTTTCGGCCACAAAGCCAAGATTGTCAAGCATAATGCCATCGTCTGCGCCACAATAGTTGGCCTCTATTTTTGCAAGGATGTTATTGATAAGATTGTTGTGATGAATTTTTGAATCAATATGCATGGGGGAATTGCGCCGGATATGCGAAGTGATCAACTTAACACCTGTAGTGTTATCGTATACAGGCGGTTTATACTCAGCCAGCACTATTAATGTGCAGCCAAACTGGTTAAGCCGCGGGTCCATACCGCTGGTTATTTTCTCACCCCTTGTAAGTGTTAAGCGTATATGCGCATCATCATAAAAATTGTTTGCGCGCAACGTTTGTTTTATAGAATCAACTATAAACGCTTTTGACGGTATATTGGCAAACGCAAGTATCTTGGCACTTGCTAGTAGCCGGTCAACATGCTCATCAAGACTGAATATTTTGCCTTTATATATCCGTACCCCTTCCCACACAGCATCGCCGCCCTGCACAGAACTGTCGAACACGGACACCTTTGCCTCACTTCTTGGGTATAACCTGTCTTTAATAAATACCTTTATATGCTCGTTTTGAGGATAAAATTTTTGTTGCATACAATTATGCTTTTATGGAATGCGAATATAGCTGGTTGTAATATTGTTTACTTTCTTCGTATAAAGGGTGCAGGTATTCAGGTAAAGGTTTGCTGCTGCTTGCCTGTTTTTCAAAACCGGTAGTTTTATGCACGTTGCTATACCAGTGAGGTGCCCATACGCCATCTTCAGAGCGTGGGCCTGCGGGCCAGTGAAGCATTTCTTCGTAAAAAGGAATATGCAACGCTTCACAAAGGGCAGCTATAACTTTTGGCGGGTTGTTCAAAATTTCGTTACTGTCAAGCACCACTGGTGTGTGGCCGCCTTCTGTTAGTTTATTATACAAGTACAGTTGTTTAGCTATGCCCACATCCTGCATGGTTACTTCGGGCCTTATCTCAGAATAGGAGCGTATGATTTGCCTTGGTTCGCGAATAAAAATAATATTGCTTACATCAAACAAAAAATCTTCATTCACATCAACCAGGTGGTGTGTCATTTGTTTGAAAAAAGCTACTGGCTTGCCATGGTCGGCTAAAACAATATCCCTTATAACATTATCTGCATAATTATCCTGGCTGGCCAAAATTTCCGCATTGGCGGGGTGCTCAATACCCGTAACACGCAGGTAATGCGCATATAAGGGTTCATCAAAAACAACGGTATCCGGCCTTTGCGCAAAAGAGTACATCATAGCCGTAGAAATATTACGCGGGCTGCTCCAAAGGCAGATTTTTGATGTGGTCATAGAAAAATGATTGCCGCAAAGATGCAACATTGAGGGAAAAATAAAAAGAAGAAATATTGTTAAATTGACAATTATTCCTTCCTGTCATATTGTACACCACCCAAGATAAAAGACGACACTTTGCCGGCAGCATCAAAGTTAAACGTAAGCCAGTCTTTGCTATACCACTCATAATCAAATTTGGCAAGAAAAGTATTGTAGTGCCAGTGGCTGAGTTTTATATGAATATTATTTGGCAATGAAAGTGCGAGTGAATCATTATTCAGGGTTACCCAGGCATTGCCGAAAAGCTCGTTGTTATAAGTGCCCGCATAATCCTTTAACGATAATGAGGGTTGCGTGTTAAGTACACGTTTTGCTTCAAAATCTTTCTCCTGTTTTTTGGCTGCATCGTGCAGGCCTTTATACATGGCATACATATCGGTGCTCCAATCATTTTTGTTATCATTAAATACCCATAGGTCCATCGCTTTATACATCAATGCATGCCTAAGCTCCGTATGGTCAAGGTTGGCAAATATGTAAACACCAAAATGCTCGTCATTAATCAGCCCGCAAATGGCCACTGCACCATCAAGGCTGCCAGTATGAAAATTAACCATTTTACCGCGGTAATCTTCCTGGAACCAGCCGAGCCCATAAGTTTTCCAATGTGGTTTGGTAAGTTTTGCTGTGGGGTAAAACTCTTCTGGTGTTACCATAGCTTGCGGTGTAAACAGGGCGGCATAAGTTTCTGGCTTCAAAAGCCGTGTGCCATTTATTTTAGTGCTATCTAATAAGCAAAGCATCCACTTGTTTATATCATCTGCGCAGCTCCATACGGCCCCTGCGGCATCAACACTTTTTACTTCAATATATTGTATCGGCTTTACCACGGTATCGTCAAAAATAAAATGCGGTGTTATATGGCTGGGCTCATTTATTGAGGCTGAATAAGATGGGTATGTATGCTGCATGCCAAGCGGAGTAAATATGCGTTCTTTTATAAATTCACTCCATGGTTTACCGCTCACTTTATGTATCACTTCTCCGGCAACCATGTACATAAGGTTTTGATAAATGAATGAGGAACGGAATGAATAGGCTGGTTTTATCAGCCTCATTTTTTGAATAATAGTATCCAGGGGGTACCCTTCAACCCAAAGCAAGTCAGCATTACCAAGGCCAGCATTGTGTGTAAGCAGGTCTTTAACTGTCAGCTCACTGTTTACATAGTTGTCATACAGCTTTAATGCAGGGTATACATCGCTTACCTTATCTGTCCATTTTAATTTGCCTTCGTCAACCAGCATGCCTATACAGGCAGCCGTCATAGCTTTTGTTGTGGAAGCACAAATGGATAGCGTAGAAGTAGTAAACGGCGCAGGTTTTCCTACCTCAGCTACGCCATAGCCTTTTTTAAATACGATATTGCCATCTTTAACCACCACAATTGACATACCCGGCGTTTTCCAAAGTTTTAAGCCTTCCTGAACATAGTTGTCGAAAATAGTTGTGGTGTTTTCAGGGGCTTTTTTTTGAGCTTGTGTGCTGATGCAAAACACCAATAGTACGGGAAAGAATAATTTTCTCATAAGCTGGTTAAATTGATTACAAGATACGTTTTTGCAAGCTAAACTATTGCGCAGTGCTATTTTGTGCCCCAATGCGCCACAATGACAGTAAAATTAGTTTGGTAAATTATTGGATATAGTTGGATATGGAAAATATTATTGAGTTTGTGGGTTACGAAAATAAAGATGCCCAAATTTTAGACGCCTATTCAAAAACTATTACAGGTGTGGCCGCAAGGGTTTCGCAATCTGTTGTGCATATACAGGTTGAGAAAAAGGTGAAAGATCCGCGTACTAATAAACAAGTTGCCGCGCAATCATCCGGCTCTGGCTTTGTTATTTCGTCAGACGGGTATATTGTTACTAACCACCATGTAATTGAAGATGCTGAAAAAATAACCGTGCTATTTAGCGATGGCCGTGAATTGCAGGGCGAATTAAAAGGGGCTGACGCTTCAACAGATATTGCGGTACTTAAGATTTATGATAGTAATTTAAAGGCATTGTCGTTCGCTAATTCAGATGAATTGCAGGCGGGCCAGATTGCCGTAGCTATTGGCAACCCGCTCGGGTTGCAATACACTGTGACTGCTGGTGTGGTAAGTGCGCTTGGGCGAACTTTGCGCGCCAAAAATGGCAGGCTGATTGACGATGTTATACAAACTGATGCAGCTTTAAACCCGGGTAATTCAGGTGGACCGCTGGTTGATTCGGCTGGTAATGTGATTGGTGTTAATACTGCTACCATACCATCAGCACAGGGTTTGTGTTTTGCGGTATCTGCTAACCTGTCATCCTTTATCGCGGGTAAAATAATCATGGAGGGCAGGATAAACAGGGCTTACCTGGGTATAGCAGGACAAATGGTTAACCTTACAGAAAGAATTGTAGCGGTAAACAAACTGCAAAAGAAAACAGGAGTATATATTTTTGAGAAAATTGCTGATGCTGATGTTTATAACAACGAATTACGGACCGGGGATATCATTGTTGCGTTTGATGATAAACCAGTAGGTTCAGTTGATGATCTTCACAAGCTGCTGCAACAGAATATGATTGGTGCCCGAAGGCAGGTATCGGTTTTGCGTAATGGGTACAAAACAGCAGTGAACGTGATTGCAGGTAAAATGAAATGATCCGTGTACGCAAACCCCTTTCTTCAATCTTTGGGTAATCCATTCTCCACCAAAATTTTAAACTGGAAACTGGAAACCCCTGTTTTACCTTCCGCCTTCCAGGTTTTGGCGGTAACGTATAATGGCGTTGTAAATGCAATTTGCTGTTTCGTCCTGGCCTTTTTCGCTGTTAAGATATTCTTCCTCCGATGGAGTGCAAATAAAGCCGGTTTCAACCAAAATACTGGGCATGGCGGTTGCCTGTAGTACCCAAATGCCCTCCCAGTCGCGTTGCTTAACACCCAGGTTTTTTCGCCCCAGGTCTTCAAACTCATCCTGAACATAACCTGCTATAAGCCTGCTGTTGTTAAAATATTTTTGGGTGCGGAGTGATGCTAATATTTTTGATTCCGGGCTGTCGAAGTATTGGTAATTGCTGTCGGTTTTTTCACCATACAATTCCTCCTCATTCTGGTTTACAAATTCTTTTTTTTGTTCGTTTTTGCCAACAGCCCAAATATATGTTTCGGTACCTGTTTGTACGCCAGGCAGCTTGGTGTATTTAATTATGGGCACTTCACGGGTGTGCTTTGTTCTTTTCGCGCCCTTGCCTTTGTAGTAGGTTTCGGTACGGTGGCCCACAACTTCTTTGTTATACGGGTGCGCAAGGTCGTTAACGTGTATTGAAATAAACAGATCGCCGTGGGATTCATTCGCAATTTTTGCCCTTAACCTGTTAGCTGCATTATGGTCCTGTAGCCCGCCGGGCAATTCATGGGTGGTGCGGGTGTAAATTATCTTGCAGTCAGGCAGAGAGTCTTCAATCTTTTTGCCCAGTTTTAAAGCAACGGCCAGGGTAATATCAGCTTCGTTGCTGTAATCACCTACCGCGCCTATATCAGGGCCTCCGTGGCCGGCATCAATTATAATGGTACGTAATAAGTGTTGCTGCAGCCTGGGCTTGCGTATATTATTGGTGTTTGTTGTAAAGGATGTTAGAGTACATAGGAGAAGGGTGCTAACAGAAACAAAAAGAAATTTTCTAAACATAGTTACAAGTCGTTAAAATATTATTCTTCACAAATCATTTATCCTTTAAGCCCTACATTTGTTTTTACATGTATGGCGTCTAACCGTAAAGTTACTGCAAAAAATATACTATCCGGGCTAATTGTCATCTTGCTGATAATTATAACGTATCAAATAGATGCGAAGGGTAAGCATTTTGAAGTTTTTTTCAAATCATTAACACAAGACGGGGATACAACAAAACCAACCGCGGCTAAGCTGGACTCAACGGGAAACGATACGGCACATAAAAGATTGGCAGACACTACCCATAACGACAGCCTGAAACGTGTAACGATTGACAGCCTAACCATATCCAAAGATTCGTTAGATGCCCCGATTGAGTATAAGGCTGAAGATTCAGCCGTGCTTATCATACCCACAAAGCAATTTTACCTGTATGGCAAAGCCCATGTAAAAGATAAAGATGCCAACCTTGATGCAGGCACAATAAAGTACAACCAGGCAACATCGCTTATAACTGCTTATGGGGGGCTGGATACAGGCCATAATCCGTTAGACCTGCCTAAAATTGTGCAGAATGGTTCAGAATCAACAAGCGATACCATAAAGTACAATATAAAAAACGGGCGGGCCCTTACAAAAAACACTTATTACAAAGAGGGTGAAATGTTTATTTATGCGCAGGCAGTAAAAAAAATAAACCAGAACACAGAGTTTGCTTATCGCTCAAGGTTTACCACCTGCAATCTTGATACACCGCACTACGCCTTTATTACCCGCAAAATGAAGATAGTAAACGATAAAATTGCAGTTACCGGCCCTACCATGCCATCATTTGAAGGGGTACCGATACCCATAATTATACCCTTCGGTATTTTTCCGCTGGAACGGGGCAGGCATTCAGGTTTTTTACCACCGCAATTTACCAATAACTACTCGTTGGGGTTGGGCCTTGAAGGCCTAGGCTACTATAAGGTGCTGAATGATAACTGGGATATTACCACCCGTGCAAATATTTATACCTACGGTGGCTGGAACCTTGACATAAAACCTGACTATTATAAGCGATATGCCTATCGCGGCACGCTTGACCTATCTATACAAAAAACAAAATCGCTCAATACGTCGGGGCTGTCGCCGGAAGAATTTACCCAATCCAGCAGTTTTTTTATTACATGGAACCACTCTACTGATCAACGGGCAAGACCAGGTACAACATTTTCAGCCAGCGTAAGGGCAGGCAGTACAAAATTTAATAAATACCTTCCAGACAATGCATTCCGTAACTACGATAACCAGCTGGCTTCGTCTATAACTTATGGCAAAACCTGGGACCAGGGTAAATACATACTTAATATAGCCGCCAACCATAACCAGAATAACAATCTTGGTCTTATAAATATACAGGCGCCTACTGTAACGTTTACCGCAAGCACTATTTACCCTTTTCAAAAGAAAGACCAGGTGGGGCCGCAAAAATGGTATCAAAAACTCGGTATTTCATACAGCGGTACAGCACTTAACCAGCTATCATTTTACGATTCCATTTTTAATTTTCACAAACTGCTGGATACTGCCATGTGGGGTTTTGACCACCGCATACCCATAACTTTAACATTGCCTGCTTTGGGCCCATTTCTTGCTTCCCCCTCTATTTCTTACGAAGAAAGATGGTTTGGGCAGGAAATATTAAAAACATGGGATAGTAAGCGGGATACACTGCTGTCAAAAATAAAACGAGGCTTTTTTATGGAGCGGCAGGCAAGCTTTGCTTTTGCTGTTAATACGCGCCTGTTTGGTACATTTAAATTTAAGCACGGCGCTGTTGCCGCTATACGGCATGAGGTTAAACCTTTTATAAGCCTTAGTTACCAACCCGATTTTACAGGGGCTTATAACGATAGTGTACAGGTTGATGCGCTGGGGCATAAAGCTGGCTATTCAAAACTTAACGGAGGTGTAATAGGCGCATTTTCGCCGGGCAGGTTTGGCGGTATAACATTTGGCATTGATAACCTGCTTGAAATGAAGGTGCGGAGCAAAGGTGGCGACACCACAGCTGGGAGCGACAGCACTAAAAAAGTACGCCTTATTGATGGATTTGGCGTAACCGGCGGCTACAACCTTATAGCACCGGGTGATAGCCTTAACTGGTCGCCTTTAACATTTAACCTGCGCAGCACATTATTTGGCAATGTTAATATTACCGGCAGTGCCACTGTTGATCCTTACGGTGTTGACAGCTTTGGCAACCGCGTTAATAACTTCCTGTGGGGCAAAGGCAGCCTGGGCCGTTTTACCGGCGGCAATTTTGCCCTGTCTACATCATTTAAAAGCAAGGCAAAAGATGGAAAGAGCGATCAGGACCGAATACAAGCCGACCAAACCCTGACACCTGATGAACAACAGCGGCAACTGGATTATGTGCGGCAAAACCCATCTGAGTTTGTTGATTTTAATATACCGTGGACATTACAATTGTCGCTTGCTATAAATTTTGCACGCTTACGCACCCTTGATCTGCGTAATTATTACACCCAGGTAAGCTCAAATGTAAATGTGAACGGAGATTTTAGTCTTTCACCAAAATGGAAGCTGGGTGGCGGAACATATTTTGATTTCCGGACATTAAAAATTCAGACTGTAAATGTTTTTCTTACCCGTGAAATGCATTGCTGGCAAATGGCCATCAACCTTCAGCTTGGGACGTATAAATCATTCAGCATCGTTCTTAATCCAAAATCCGGAATATTGCGTGATTTGAAGATCAACAGAACAAGGTCATTTGCAACGTATTGAGGACGTGAAACGGGAATAGTCAATCGTGAATCCTGGAACGATACGTTTTCAGGCGCGTTATGCCTCTTCAAACCTTTGTATTCAAGTCTCAAACTTTAAGCTTCAAACCTGAATTTTAAACTCACTAAACAATAGTATTGATAATTTCATAAAACCTGTACACATCCTGGTACGAGCAATATAAGGGAACAGGGGCAACGCGTATTACGCCGGGCTCGCGGTAGTCAACAACAATGCCGTTCTCTATCATTTTTTTGTGTACTTCTTTGCCTTTTTCTGAAAAATAGAGGCATAGTTGCGCCCCACGGTCAACAGGGGAAGAAGGTGTAATTATTTCAAATGAAAGGTTGGTAAGTTTATTTAATAAAAACTCAAGGTACCCGGTAAGCCGGATACTTTTCTGCCTAAGCTTTTCTATTCCGGCCTTATCAAATAATTCAAGGGACGCCTTTAAGGCAACCATATTAAATACCTGGGTTGTACTAACATTCCAGCCAGATGCATTTGGCTTGGCTATAAACCCCTTTTCCATTTTAAATCTTATTCTCTCATCGTTACCCCACCATCCGGCCATCCGGCCTGTATTGTTATCTGAAGCATGTTTCTCATGCACAAATACGCCGCCCGCAGCGCCAGGGCCGGCATTAAGGTATTTGTAACTGCACCAAACTGCAAAATCAACATCCCAGGCATGCAGTTGCATAGGCACATTGCCTGTTACATGCGCAAGGTCCCAGCCAGCAATGGCTCCTGCTTTATGTGCTGCCGCCGTTATGCTTTCAATATTAAATAGCTGGCCGGTATAATAATTAATGCCGCCAAATAGCACCAGCGCCAACGACCCGCCATGTTTAGCAATAGCTGCCAATACATCTTCTTCCCGAATTATTTTTTCGCCATCACGCGGTGAAATTTCAATTATGGCCTCGGCCGGACCAAAACCATAATGTTTTACCTGTGTTTCAACCGCATATTGGTCTGATGGAAAAGCGCCGGCCTCCATCATTATTTTATAACGCTGTGCATTTGGCCTGTAAAAACTAAGCATCATTAAATGCAGGTTTACTGTTAGGGCATTCATAACAGTAACCTCATTTTTATTGGCGCCAACAAGTTCTGCGAGGCTTGGTGTAATAAATTCATGATAATACATCCACGGATTGGCACCTTTAAAATAGCCCTCAATTGCTATATCACGCCAGGTCTGCAACTCAACATTAATAGCCGCTTCAACATTTTTTGGCTGCAGGCCCAGTGAGTTGCCACAGAAATAAATTACATCCCGGTTATCGTGTTGCGGAAAGTAAAATTGCTGTTTAAACATAGCCAGCTCATCCTCACAGTCCATTAATTGTGCAAATTCCACGGATGTGTCAAAATGTATACCCATTGAGTAATGGTTTTTGCCTCTGATAAATAAAATTCGCCATTTAAAAACACTTTTATTATTATTGCGCGCTTATCGCCCTTTTGCAAAAATGCATAAAAGGAAAAATTTTTCAACTAAAACCTAAAAACATGAAGACCGCTTTAACCCTTGCTCTATTGTTTTTTTTACCCCTTTCAATCCTTGCTCAAATTACTTACAAAACTGGTTATGTTGTATACAATAATAACGACACGACGAAAGGCTTTCTTAAAGACGACGATGAGTTAGGCTATTTTAAAGGCGTTACATTTGCTAAAAGCAGCGGAGGCGAAGCATCGGCCTACCTTACAACAGCAACCATAAAAGGCTTTGGTTTTAATGGTGGTAACTCATTTGAAGAAGTACATTACACAAATGGTGATGGTGTAGCTGCCGACGTTTTTGCACAGGCTGTATTGTCGGGTTATTACAGGCTTTTTACGTTTAAAGCAAATACTTATTTATACTTTGCGATAAAAACAAATGATGACAGCTTATACTTGTTATACGATGACCAGCAATCAGTAATGGGCGACCTGCTAAAAGAAGGCAATTATAAAAACACATTGTCATTTCTATCGGCGGGCTGCGATAATTTAAAAGACCGGCTAATCAATTTTTCGTATTCTGCCGGCGAAATAATAAATTATGTGCAATTGCTAAATAAGTGTAAATCACCCTCTACCGCGAGTACCTTACTTGTTAAAAAGGCTGCATCGCAGTTAAAGTTATACGTTTATGCAGGCGGCATAACTTTAGGCAATAGCAACAGCGAACTTACCGGCCGGCTAATAGCAAAAATACTTACACCTTCTATTGATAAAAAAAGCTCCATTAATATCGGTATTAATTATTTGGCTTATAGTCACCTGGAGCAAAAGACACCGAGTTACGACCTGCCATATTGGGCCCAAAGCACCCTTAAGGAGGACATTATAGAAGTGCCATTTACTTTGCAATATAATTTTTCAAAGGGTATTATTCAGCCGTATGTAAACGTTGGGCCAAGCCTTGTGTACCAGCATGTACGTGGGGGCTTTGATAATGCAGGCTATTTGGCATCTCCAAAAAATCAATTTGGTGTTGGTCTTGCCGCTGCTATTGGAATTGAGTGCCCCATAACCCATAGCTTATATATAAAAGCGGACTGGACATACGAACTAATATTGCACTACCCAACAATTGGTATTTCATATTTCCTTAAATAGATGAGTGGCGCTAAAAATAAAAGGCAGGATAACTTTAATTTATTATCCTGCCTTTTAATATAAACTCTGCCTTACATTAACGTAGTTGTTCCAAAGTTAGACCTTACTTTAACCATTACATTGCCGCTGCCTGATTTTCCCCTGTAGTGATAATCAAACTTTGGGCCGCGCGAATCGCTGTTTCTTTCATCATCTTCCTTTATACTAAAGTCGCTCCGGTTAGAAAAATCGCCGAAATGAGTTTCAATATCAAAAGTTGCTGAAAGGTCTTTGCTTGTATTTATTTTTACTGTAGAGTAATTATTATACAGGTTAAAGCTTTTTATGCCGTTATCAAGGGTTATTTTACTACCGTCGCAAAACTCAAACCGTGCTTCTATATCACCACTCAGTTTGCCTATGGTAAAAGTGGAGTATTTTACTGTTAAGCTGCCGCCATGCATGCTTTGTACATCGCCTTTGCCAAACTCAACTGCAAGCTCTTTTACATTAGTAAGGTTACCGGCGGTAAGGCTGCCAAATTTATTCTCAATATCAACCGGCCCGCTGTAATCAGGCATATAGGTATCGCCAAATCTTGTGTCAAGGTTAAGTGGGTTACTGGCAGGTAAATGCACTACATAATCAATATGCATTTCTGTATTGCCGCGCTTGTCGCCCCTGTCGTCATCGTGCTCAATCTTTGTTTTAAAATATACACCACCGCCCTGTTTCCCATCTTCAATGGTTATGTCGTCAAGCAAGCGTTGCGCTTTAGCTTCAGTACTGGCTTTAACCTTAATTTGAACATCTACTTTTATCTCATTGTTGTTCCATACTTCAAGCCTTGTTTCGCCAAACTGGTTATTTATGCTAATGTTATCGCTGGCACTTATTGAATAGGATTTTGTATATGATTTGGTTTTTTCACTGCCGTCATCGGTTTTTGCAAGCAGTTGGGTTGTTGTAAGCATGGCTGCGCATATAAACAGCAGCCTAGATGCTTTTGATATTGTTTTCATCTCCGCCTTTTTTAGATTGTTTTATAGAACGTATTATGTATAATTGTTTACTCAAGATTTCTGTTTGCATTTTAAGGTTAGCCAGCATTGCATTAAGTATCATTTCTTTGTCGGCATTGCCCTTTAGCATTACCTGCAAGCCTCTGTATGCACTGTCAAGCTTTTTTATCTCCCCTGCAAAACTGTTATACAATGCAGGCTGGTCTTTAGCCATTTTCCTTAGCTCGCTTGATTTTACCTCACTAAGTTTTGTGTAGTAGTATATTTCCTGGTTATAATCACTGGCTGTTGTTTCATCATTACTGCCTTCTTTCGGAGCCTGCATAGCAACGGCGTCGCTGCCGGCCTGTTGGGGTATAGGTTCGGCTGTTTTATTTGCTGGCTGTGCTGGTGTTGTTACATTAGTTTTGGCAACAACCGGTGCAACGGTATTATTTTTATTCGTAAAGTACCATGTAGCCAGGCACGCTAAAAAAACAATTGCCGCAATTGATGATATTCTTAAAATGGTACTTCTAAATTGTACTACTTTTTTTTCTTCCTTTTTTACAATGGTCTTCTCAATGTTTTTCCACACATTGTCAGAAGGCTCATCTGTATCAAAGGCCGCCCTGTTTACCTTTATAAATTTTTCAAGCCCGTTCTGCATCATTATCGTTTTTTAGCAGTGTTAATAATTTTTGTTTCGCCCTCATATACTGTGACCGCACAGTTACCGGAGCAATATTCATTATTTCCGAAATTTCCTCATGGTCGTAACCTTCAAAGAGGTAAAGGGTTAAAACCGTGCGTTGCCCTGTATTAAGCAACTGCATTGTCTTTTTAATTTTTGCCACCTGAAGGTGAATATGCTCCTCGTCAATCATTTCAGCTTCCGGTATCTTCTCAATAATTGTATCGTTCGGATCAATTACCAGCAGCTTACCTTTCCGCAGCAGGTTTAGTGACTTATTAATTACAATCTTTTTAAGCCACGCACCAAATGTTGAAGTGAAGTTGAAGGTTTGAAGGTTTGCAAAAGCATCGGTAAATGCTTCCTGCAACACATCTTCTGCATCTTTTTTATTGTTAACAATACGAAGGGTTGTATTGAACATAGATGTAGCGTATCGTTTATACAATACAGTATAGCCTCCCGCATCACCCTGCAGGCACCGTTCAACAATCTCATCCTTTACGTACTCAGCCGCCAGTTCCACTCAGTCAAAATTTAAAAGGCCTTTATAATAAGTACACATGCTTTTTGCATGTGTTGCAGTTTACTGAAAAAAATTGAAATATTTTTGTTTTCATTGTAACGGCTCAGGCTTACCCGGTTTAAAGCTGCCTGTGGGCACTGTGTACCAGCTATGCACCTCATAAGCAAGCCTGCCCGCTGCAATCGCCGGATCCGTTTTTAGTAATGCATCCAGCTCATCGCGGGTTGCGCAATCGAAAATAAAAATCCCCCTCCAATCGCTATCTTCTCCAAATGGCCCCGCTACTTTTAGCTTGCCTGCATTATAAAGCCGTCTTATATTGGCAAGGTGGCCATCCTGTATTTTGGCTGCCGTTATTGAATCCTGCCCGCGGTTTTTACCTTTTACAAGCAGCACAAAATAGTACTGCTTAACCTGGTTCTCCAGCCTGGTAGTGTCAGTCTGCGCGTGCAGCACTGAGGCTATAAAGCAAAACAACAATAAAGCACCTGTTTTTCTCATTGCATCACGTTTGATCAAAATAAAATTAACTAAAACATTGGCAGGTAACGTTATCCCGGTAATTTTGCAGGCTAACAATTGTAAGTTACTAATTGCAGCTTTCTAAATTTATTCTTTTATACGAAAGGCGCAGGATAAATGTATACGCAGTTTTGGTAACTATAAACTCATTATATGGCAGTTAAAACAGACCTTTTTCAATCGCCCGACTATTACTTGCTTGATGAATTGCTGACTGATGAACACAAACTGGTGCGCGAATCGGTACGTAATTATGTAAAAAAGGAAATATCGCCCATTATCGAGGATTATGCGCAACGGGCCGAATTTCCCGAGCAGATTGTAAGGCAAATGGGTGACCTGGGTTGTTTTGGCCCAACCATACCACATGAATACGGCGGGGGCGGACTTGACTATATTAGCTATGGGCTGATGATGCAGGAGCTTGAGCGAGGTGATAGCGGTGTGCGTAGTACTGCCAGTGTACAGGGCAGCCTGGTTATGTACCCTATTTACGCTTATGGCAACGAGGAACAGCGCATGAAATACCTGCCAAAGTTGGCCAGCGGCGAATGGTTGGGCTGTTTCGGGCTTACTGAACCTAACCATGGTAGCGACCCCAGCAGCATGCTGAGCAATATTAAAGATGCCGGTGACCATGTTATATTGAACGGCGCTAAAATGTGGATCAGCAATGCACCTTATGCAAAGGTGGCCGTGGTGTGGGCGAAAGATGAAGAGGGAATTATAAGGGGAATGATATTAGAGCGGGGTATGGAAGGTTTTACTACCCCAACAACGCACGGCAAATGGAGCCTGCGCGCAAGTGCGACTGGTGAGTTGGTTTTTCATGATGTTAAGGTTCCGAAAGAAAATATTTTTCCCAATGTAAAAGGATTGAAAGGGCCGTTGGGTTGCTTAACAAAAGCCCGTTACGGGATTGCGTGGGGTACGCTTGGTGCAGCCATGGATTGCTATGATACCGCCTTGCGTTACAGTAAGGAGCGTGTACAGTTTGACAGGCCGATTGGCGGCTTTCAGCTACAGCAAAAAAAGCTGGCGGAAATGATCACTGAAATAACCAAAGGCCAACTGCTTGTTTGGCGCCTGGGTGTATTGATGAATGATGGCAAGGCAACACCACAGCAGGTTAGTATGGCTAAACGCAACAGTTGCGAAATTGCCGCAAACATTGCCCGGGATGCCCGCCAAATGCTTGGTGGCATGGGTATTACGGGCGAGTACAGCATAATGCGCCACATGATGAACCTTGAAAGTGTTATTACATACGAGGGCACGCATGATGTGCACCTGCTTATTACTGGGATGGATGTTACTGGGTTGAATGCGTTTAAGTAGGCAAGTCGACTGCGGATACAAATGAAATTAGAGTTTCTTGATATCATTGATGGAGAGAATATTCTGGTGCATACCCAAAACATTTAATACGCCTTTATGATTTTGGCTTGGAGGAAGCCAGACTCTTAAGGCAAGTCATTAAAAGCGATTTTCTTACCGAAAGGAAGCAACTTATTTTATCTGCTCTGGATTTTATTCAGAAGGTAAATTGTGATTTGACATTTCAAATTTCAGCTCCTGATAAAGGCATTGTACAGGAAAACGACGGAATTTTCACCTGCTATTTACCAAAGTCATTCTATGAAGAAATGATTTTTTTAATGGAGCCATTTTGTAATAAAGAGAGTGGCGGTTATCAGTGGCTATATGGGTGGGGCGCGACGGATTCAGATATTGAATTTTTATTTTCACCCTTTGGTTCTTGGTAATCAAAAATTGATAAAATAAGCTCTGCTTCAAATCTTAGTCACTCAGTAGCAGCAATTATTAAGCAGTTTATTAGGATAGCCTAATTCCCGCTGTCATTTTTTCCATCCTGCAATATTTAAATACCCAAGCAGGTAAATTTGCCATATAATATACCTGTTATGGATGCCTTTGACAGCAAAATACTAAAATTGCTTTTAAATAATAGCCGCATTACCGGTGCGGAAATAGCCCGCAAAGTAAACCTCTCGCTGCCTGCTGTTACTGAACGGCTTCGCAAACTTGCCAAAAGTGGGTTAATTGATAAATATACCATAAAGCTAAACCGGGAAAAACTTGGCGTGCATGTAACAGCCTTTATAAACGTATGGATAGACCATACAAAACGCACCAATGTAAAAGAACAAATTGTTGCTATGGGCGAGGTGCTTGAATGCCACCATGTAGCTGGTGATTGCGATCTATTACTCAAAATTATGGTGAAGGACACCGCTGAGCTGGAAGACTTGCTTGTAAATAAAATAAAAGCGCTGAAAGCCGTAACCCGCACTAGTACCACTATAATATTAAGCACCTATAAAGAAGAAATAAACCCCAAAATAGCATAGCAATGACACTGGAAAAAACAACCCGGCTAATTGAACAATTTGAAAACTGCACGCTGCCTAAAGAGCGATGGACACATGAAGCACATTTTATAATGGCTTTTTGGTATTGCCTGCAATATCCCTTGCCAACGGCCGTACACAAAATACGGGATGGTATTAAGAAATATAATGTGGGTGTAGGTGGCCAAAATACTGATTCGTCAGGCTACCACGAAACCATTACACTGTTTTATATTTCAGCTATTGCCAATTTTATTATTGCTAACGGAATTACAGAATTATCTACCCACCATATTAATGGTTTGTTACAGCAGCCTTTTATTGCAAGAGATTATGCATACCGGTTTTACACCAAAGAGCAGCTTACCAGCGTAGAGGCAAGGCGCATTTGGATTGAGCCGAAGTTACAGCCCTCATTATTGGTTTAAGGAGCTTACCAGATATTAATTTGCATCATTTACGGTGTATGGCGATAAATAAGAGCCGTTTGCTATATTCGTGCTGTTTAAAACACAGGAATGAAACTTTTCCTCATTGGCATGATGGGTTCCGGTAAAAGCCACTGGACAAAGAAACTCTCAAAAAAATTGAAATGCGGAGGCTATGACCTTGACTCCCTCGTAGAAACAATGGAGGAAAAAACCATTGGGGAAATGTTTGAGCAGGACGGGGAAGACCACTTTAGAAAAGCGGAAGCAAAAGTGTTACGCTGGTTTGGAGAAAAGAAGACTTTTGTTGTGGCTACAGGCGGCGGCACACCATGTTTTTATAGCAATATGGATTGGATGAATAAGCATGGTATAACGGTGTGGCTGGACGAACCTGTGGAGGTTTTGGTACAACGTTTAATGCCTGAAAAGGACCACCGGCCCCTTATTAAAAAGCTTAGTGATGACGAACTGCATGATTTTTTAATTGCAAAACGTACAGAACGCATGCCATTTTACTCGCAGGCTACATACCAGCTTAGCGGCACAATTACAGACAAAAGCTTTTCTCAAATACTTAACCCCAATGAATAGATATATTTCCATAGCTGCATATATTGGTGCAACCACCGTTGCGCTTGGCGCCTTTGGGGCACACGCCTTAAAAGACAAACTACAGCCCGACGCCCTGGCTATTTTTGATACAGCGGTTAAATACCAGTTCTATCACGTTTTTGCATTACTTGGTGCCGGCATTTTGTATGCAAGGCAACCAGTTAAAAAGTTAGCATGGGCAGCTAACCTGTTCATCGCTGGTATTATTCTGTTCTCTGGTTCTTTATATGCACTAACTTTTCTTAAAAACAGCGGGAACGAAAGTTTTAACTGGATTGGCGCCATAACACCTTTAGGCGGCCTCTGCTTTATAATTGGTTGGATATTAATGGCTGTTGTTGCAACAACCAAAAGCAGCGATGCTTGAGAAAAAATTCGCGGTGACAGATTTTCTAAATTAATAAGCGAGTCAGTAACTCCTCAACTGGTATGAAAGTCCCCCTTTAGGGGATAGGGGCATCCATTCCATCCAGCAATTCCCGTTCAATCTCTTCCATTTGTACAATATCCCACGCTTCGCTTTCAGTAGGTGTAATATTCATCAGGTCTAATAGCTCTAATTCCTCAAATTTTTCCTCGACTGTATTTTGCATTTCGCAAATCACAAAACTTGCGTTACTTTCATACCACTGTTGTTGCAACTTAGCTAACCGTTCTGCTGCCATATCATCAACAGTGGTTACGTTCTTTAAGTTCAAAACAACATTTTTAATGTCGTTTTGCTGGTATTTGCCTATTTCGGAGCAAAGTTCTGCTGTTAAATTGTCAGATAAACAATCCGTATCTGGTGTTATAACCGTAAATTTTTCTCTGGTATCAATTTTGACCTCCATAATAGTTCTATATTATTAAATGATTAACACCTGTGCATATTTAAATGAGAATGAACATCAAAAATATTTGTTATAATTGTATAAACACTAATAAATGGATAATAACTTTTCAGCCCAGGTAAAAGAGATCATTTCGTTTAGCAGGGAAGAGGCACTGCGGCTGGGAAATGATTTTATTGGGACGGAGCATTTGCTTTTAGGATTGATACGCGAAGGTGAGAATACGGCGATAAAAATTTTAAAACAACTGAATGTAGACCTCTACGAATTAAGAAAAGAAGTTGAACTGGCGGTAAAAGACAAAACGGGCAAGAATATTGCAAACATTAATAGCTTACCACTAACAAGACAGGCAGAAAAAGTAATTCGCGTTACGGTTTTGGAAGCTAAGGCCCTTAAAAGCCCGCTTGTTGAAACGGAACACCTGATGCTCTCGATCCTGAAAAACAAAGAAAATATCGCCACACAAATTTTAAACCAGTTTGATGTGGATTATGACATCTTTAGAAACGAATTAGGTATGGTAAAAAGTAATGATGTTCGGAATGAGTACACCGAAGAAAATGACGATGATTTTGATGACGAAAGAAAGGGTAGCTACTCTTCACAGCAAAAAGGCAAGCAACAGGGCAATGCAAAAAGCAAAACACCCGTGCTTGATAACTTTGGAAGGGATATTACCAAACTGGCAGAAACAGGCGCGCTTGACCCTATTATAGGCCGAGAGAGCGAAATTGAAAGGGTTTCACAAATACTTAGCCGCCGCAAAAAGAACAACCCCATATTAATTGGTGAGCCGGGTGTTGGTAAAACTGCTATTGTTGAAGGGCTGGCACTGCGTATAGTACAGCGCAAAGTAAGCCGTGTGTTGTTTGATAAAAGGGTTATATCGCTTGACCTTGCTGCATTGGTTGCCGGTACAAAATACCGCGGCCAGTTTGAAGAAAGGATGAAGGCTATAATGAATGAACTGGAAAAGAACCGCGACGTAATATTGTTTATTGATGAAATACACACAATAGTTGGCGCGGGCGGTGCAAGCGGCTCACTGGATGCAAGCAATATATTCAAACCTGCTTTGGCAAGGGGCGAACTGCAGTGCATAGGTGCATCTACACTGGATGAGTACAGGATGTATATTGAAAAAGATGGTGCATTAGACCGCCGTTTTCAAAAAGTAATGGTTGATCCGCCAACAGTGGATGAAACCATACAGATACTTACCAATATTAAAACACGTTACGAAGATTACCACAACGTAATTTATAGCGATGACGCTATTGAAGCATGTGTGAAATTGAGCGATAGGTATATGACTGACCGCCTGCTGCCCGACAAGGCTATTGACGTGCTTGATGAGGTAGGCGCGCGTGTGCATTTGAAAAATATTAACGTTCCGCAAAATATTCTTGAACTTGAAAAACAGATCGAGGAAATTAAGCAGGAAAAAAATAAGGTTGTAAAAAGCCAGCGTTTTGAAGAAGCCGCTGCTTTACGCGACACTGAAAAACGTTTGGGTGAAGAGCTTGAAAAAGCTAAGCATAATTGGGAAGAAGAGAGCAAGCATAAGCGTTACCCAATTGACGAAGAAGCTATAGCGGAAGTAGTAAGCATGATGACGGGAATACCTGTTAAGCGCATGGTGCAGGCTGAAACTGACAAATTGCGCAAGATGGGTGACGACATGAAGCAGATGGTTGTTGGCCAAAGTGAAGCTATAAGCAAAGTGGTTAAGGCAATTCAGCGTAACCGTGTTGGCTTAAAAGATCCAAAAAAACCTATCGGCACCTTTATATTCCTTGGGCCTACCGGCGTTGGTAAAACGGAGCTGGCAAGGGCACTGGCAAGATATATGTTCGACTCAGAGAATGCGCTCATACGCATTGACATGAGTGAATACATGGAAAAATTTACGGTTA